>NZ_CP021382.1:1022500-1363333 GCF_002162135.1 Cellvibrio sp. PSBB006
TCGCCATCGTCAATGACCTTTCCAGCTCTGATTGGAGCTCAAGTACGATCTCGCGTATTTCCTTACGATTTTCACGGTTGATCTTGGGCAGGCTGGTAGCCAGATCCATTAATGCTTTGCGTATCTCGTCGAACAGGGCCATTTGACACCTCCGAAGGTAGATTCCTTTATCTATTAGGATAAACAGTAAATACCAAGGCCAAGCATTTCGCCACTGGAGCGCGTCGCTTTACGACCAACGGACGAGGTTATTTCCTACCCACCTGCTTCTCAATCAAATACTTCCAGTATCGCCTCGGCATATGGCGCAAGTGCAATTTAATGTTGCGCCGTTCCTGGATCGTAACCGACTGGAAATATTGCTTCCATAATTGTTGGTATTGGTCCTCAAGACCGTCAAGGGAAGAGTTAACAGCGGCGTTAACCGTAGCGAAGGAAAGGATATCTGAACTAGCATCAATAAAAGACAGGTTATTCACATCGTAATACAACCCATAATGCCGGCGCGTATCAAAGATAACCCAAGGCTGGTCAGCGTAACGTCGTTGAAAGTGATCGCCGATTAAGGGAATCACATTAAAATCAGGGCTGATAACCGCGTAGTAAATATCGTTATCAGCTTTTTGAAAACGTACAAACGCGTGCATACGATGCACTTCGCGGCTGATCATCTTTTTGACCTGCGCGCTGTAAAGCACATCCGGGTTGGCAAAGTTTTCGAGGATATTGGGGTCGTTCTGGCGAACCAGTAACCGCACCAGCCGATAAATACGCAACTCTATTCCCGCCAGTTCAGACAGGAATAATTGATAAACCAGTTCCCCGCCCACGCCATCTGAACGCGCGTCTATACCTTTGATAACCCGTTCAGCTTTGGTGGTATCCGTCTGGACTGGACGCAGGTCTTCAAGCAGCGACGCTTGATAGATTTCCTCATTGACGATATCTATCGGCTCGCAGCGATCGGCAAAGCATTCAAAGATGGCCGTCAGCAAACCATCAAAACTGCCGTCATACAGATAGAGGCTCACAGCTCACCCGAACAGGCTCAGCTGCGGCGTCTGTCGCGCAACCGACTCACTCGACAGAATCATCTGGCGTAACCGACCGGCTTCATAATCTTTATGTTGATATTGGCTGCCGGGGCAGGTAATGAAAAAACGTGCGCGTTTCAAGGCGACGCCCATCCGCTGTAAATGATCCAGATTGAGCCGCTGATGCACGCGGGATTTCACAATCTTCATGGCTGACTTCACGCCGATACCGGGTACGCGCAAGATCATCTCGTAATCCGCTTTATTAATATCCACCGGGAATTTTTCCGGATGACGCAAGGCATAACTGACCTTCGGGTCCACCTCCAGATCGAGATTGGGATGCGCTTCGCTGACAATTTCGTCTACGGAAAAATGATAAAAACGCAGCAGCCAATCCGCCTGGTACACGCGATTTTCACGCACCAACGGCGGCGCCTTTAATACCGGCACACGATTATCCGTCGCAATGGGCACATAACCGGAGTAATACACACGCTTGAGGCGTTGCTGTTTATATAAACCATCCGCCAGATTAAGAATCTGCAAATCACTTTCCGGTGAAGCGCCGACAATGAGTTGCGTACTCTGCCCCGCCGGTAAAAATAAGGGCGTTTTCCTGATATGCTTTTTCTCGTCCTTGTAGCGATCTTTCTCATCGCTCAAGTAGTTCATCGGTGTGATGATATCCGGGTAGTTTTTCTCGGGAGCCACTTTCTTCAGGCTCACTTCGGAGGGAATTTCAATATTAACGCTCAGTCGATCCGAATAAAGCCCTGCCTCATGCAACAACTCCGGGCTCGCACCGGGGATCGCTTTTAAATGAATATAGCCATTAAAGTTATGTTGTTGGCGCAAGGTTTTCGCCACGCGCACCAGGCGCTCCATGGTGTAATCTGCGCTCTTGAAAATCCCTGAGCTGAGAAACAACCCCTCAATATAATTGCGACGGTAAAAATTGATGGTGAGATCAACCACCTCCTCTACCGTAAACGCCGCGCGACGCACATCATTACTGCGCCGGCTTACACAATAGGCGCAGTCATAGATACAGTGATTGGTAAACAGGATTTTCAGCAAGGAAACGCAGCGGCCGTCCTCGGTATAGCTGTGGCAAATACCCATGCCATCCGAATTGCCCAACCCTTTATTGTGATTGGCACGTTTGCTGCCACTGGACGAACAGGAGGCATCGTATTTTGCGGCGCCGGATAAAATTGTTAATTTTTCGAGGGTGCGACTCATGGCAGACTACCAAGACCTGGATATACTGTATGCAAATACAGTATATCCAATAGTGCATGGCGTCAAGCCTTAAAATCCTGGCGTCGGAGGGGGCTAGCTTTGCAAGGACGTGGGCACGACATTGCCAATACCCTACTCCTTCAATACATTATATTTACTTCATGATTCAACGACATAGGACAAACAGCTTCTTGAATCAACATGATTATCCCAGTACATTTGATGGGCTCTCACGCCATAAAACATCAACATTTGAAAGAATGATATTCTTTTTGGGTTTATCATATTATAGGTAACGTCAATGCACTGATGCCTTTCCCAGAACTGTTCCGAACCAATAAAAGCAAGCTTCTTAGCTGGGTTACCATCAAACTTTGTAGACAAGACATCAAGATCAGAATTGATATTAATCCACACAGGCAAAGATACACCTGAATGCTTTCTGTCATTAAAATAATTTGACCAATAAATTTCTATAAAATCAAATGGACACCCAATAGTAACTAACCTGGTCACATTATTTTTAATCCTGTAACTTGGCTCCGCTTCATATGGAAATAATGCGTCCAGGGCCAATACCGACCCAAAGCTATAAGCATGAATCTCGAATGTAATATCAGTACCCTCTTCAGACATCACCTCAATCAAACGACTAAGCTTTCCCATCATTAGCAATCTTTGATCGCCTGCACTTAAATATTGATTTGCGCCAATATATTCGGCTGCCATCTCTGAAAATACATTTTTAGACCGTGGCATAAATAACATGAAACCGGAAAACGAAACCAGGATTGCCTGAAAAATGCCTTCCCAGTCTTTAATGTAACCGCTTAAATAATTCAGCTGATGGTGATCAGCCATAATACTTGCAATAAAACTCAGCAATGATGGCACCAAAAGAATAAGGTACACCGCCAGGAAGCAGTAAATAACCATAAAATATAGTGCTTGAATTTTTGACTTCTTGCTAACACCGTCACCAAATGACAACAGCGACTTAAACACCGAACCCAATCGAGAAACCAGAATAATCAAAAGGGGTATAAACCGATATAGAATATTGGACCCGCTCAACTTCCCCGTCAAAAATCTCCCATACTTAAATTCATAAAGCCGATAAATTTCTTCTTCTGAATTAACATCCATTTCAAATATGCTAACAACGCCGGCCGTGGTTCCATCCACATCATATTCTCTATCAGCCGATTCGATACGGTATTTTTTTGAAGGATCAGGATTCTGCTCATCAATAGCCTTCATCATTCTCAATGCATAAGCTTTTAAAGAAATATCCAGATGCTCATGCCCTAATCCCGGAAGATAAATTATTCTCTTCAATGTTTTCTCCTGCTATTTCTACAATAACCAAGGCTGCTATGAAAACCACGCTGGCAGAATACATAAAAATCCAATATAGCAATCTAAAGCGAGCATTTCGCCCGCGTTGATTGATCAGAGTGAGGGATAAGAATCAGTACCTAATCGCACATCCCTTTGTCAACGAATACCCTGGAGACCTAGACCGACTTACCATCGATACATTGAGTAAAGACTATAGATTTGCATTGCGCCAATCAAAATCAAATCAACCCGGATGCGACGCAGGCATGGTACATTCAGGTGCACATACCTGCGTCACGCATGGATTAACTACAAAACCGAATAATATTTTAAGCAAAGATCAATCGCAGATATAAGAAAGCTCCTGCCCCGCCACCACTTCCCACATGGCTTTGAGCAATGAGGTTTCGTCATGGGTATCCTGTGATAACTCCCACATCATCATGCCGCAGACGCGGTCGTTGGCGAGTTCGGATTTGATGCGGATGGTGGGTATGCCGTTGTAGTAATTGTCGCCGACCGAATCGGTACAAGCATTCGCAGGGTCAGCATCGACGTAGCTGCTGTAGGTTGCCCAACTGGGGCGTGCATAGAAGGGAACGCCGAGCACGGTTTTTTCGCGCGATAAACCGCGATTTTCCCAGTAGTCGATACTGGTCGTGGCGTAGGCGAGAGTCGAATGGTTAATTGCCTGATATTCGTCGTAGGCCATAATGTTGAAGAAGTCGACCTGGTCGAACACGGCGCTTTGAATGTATTGGCCGTTCCAATCGCCTTGAGCAATCACCGCTGCGGTTAGAAATTTATCGCCACTCAGTTCGTCCAGCGCAGCGCGCAACTCGGTCATCAATGCAGTGTAATCCTCGGCTTCGTCGTTGGTGCTGGGGTATTCCCAATCCATGTCGACCCCATCGAGGTTGTGTTGCACAACGAAGTCAATAATGTTGCTCACGAAGGTCGCGCGGGTTTCGCTGTTTGACGCGAGTTCGACAAAGGCGCTGTCATCGCCGTCGTTCCAGCCGCCCAATGCGATGCCCACCTTCACATCCTGCGCGTGGGCCAGCAAGACCAGATCGCCGAGCTCCGCGATGCTGTCATCGTCCAGGGCTTGCAGGCTGCCGTTGTCATTGGGCAGTACGAAGGAGTACATGATGTGAGTGAGATATTGGTATTGAATGTCCTGCACGTCGCCCTGCCAGGAGGGGAAATAGCCGACGATGTGTTTACCCTGTGGGCATTCGGGATCAAAGCTGCTGGAGCTACTGGAACTAGCCAGGCTGCTTGATGATGAACTGGCCAAACTGCTGGAACTGGAACTGACGCTGCTGGACGAAACACTGTTATCGTCATCCCCACCGCTACTGCCGCCGCAGGCTGTCATCGCCAGGATTACACAAGAAAGGAGTATTTTTTTCATTGCCGACCTCTGTTTTTGTGAGTTTTATCAACATTCACTTCGTCATCCGCCTTCCCTGGCGCGACCGATGATGACAATGTGACCAGAAGCCATCTCAAAACTCACTTGGCGGCCTGATGCTGCGTTGAAAAGCTGATTCCGGTGCTCATTTACTTGAGTAAACTCCGCTCCTCATCAGCTTTTCGCCTTGCCTGAGTCTCACCAATCGATTTTTGAGATGACTTCTACAGAGGGTGAATATAGGTGATATTAACTATCACCATCAACACTAAATTTAAGATAATAAGTATCACAGAGGAAAAAACTGTGGCAATGTGATTAACGCCGGCTTCTTGAACTAACCGCCTGACTGATAGATTGCCATGCTGCCAGCAGGTTAGCCCGCGTGGTTCCGATGTTCATCCGCATAAACCCCCGCCCTTCTTCGCCAAAGACGATACCGGGGTTCATCCCCACCTTACACTCCCGGATAAAAAAATCACGCAGGGCAGCATCGGACAACTGCAAAGCGGAGCAATCGAGCCACAAGAGGTAGGTACCTTCAATATCCGCACAACGAATCTGCGGCACATGTTCAGCAATAAATTCCCGAGTCATTGTTTTATTTTGTTCAAGGTAGATCATCAAACTATCAAGCCACTGATCGCCTTCACTGTAAGCTGCTTCAAACGTGGTAATGCTGAAGGGATTGTTGTTGCTGACATGCAAGAGTTCAAAAACCTTGTGTAAAGCCTTGCGATGGTCCGGGTTAGGCACAATCAAACTGGACAAACCCAAACCAGGAATATTAAACGTTTTACTCGGCGCAACGGCGGTGATGACATTGGTGCGAATAAACTCTCCGAACTCGGCTTCCAAGGTACCGATCATAGTGTGGGTAACACCGGGGTAAACCAGATCCGCGTGGATATCATCGGACAACACAATTAAATTATGTTCTTTGGCAATACGCAGCACACCCAGTAATTCTGCTTTACTCCACACACGCCCGACCGGGTTGTGGGGGGTGCAAAGCATCAGGAGCCTGGCATGTTTGGCCTGGGCTTCCAGTTGCGCAAAATTAATTTCATAGCGACCGTCAACACATTGAAGTGGATTCAATACCAGTTGCCGCTGTGTATTGGTGACCGCAGAAAAGAAAGGAAAATAAACCGGCGGTTGCACAATAACGCCCTCGCCTGCTTCGGCAAATGCCAGGCAACAGGCATGAAGCGATGGAACCACGCCGGGTGCCATGACAATCCAGTCGCGTTCAATATGCCAATGGTGACGCCGTTGAAACCAGCCGATAAGGGATTGATACACGCTTTCCGGATACAAGGTGTAACCAAAAACCGGATGTGCTGCGCGTGCTAACAGTGCCCGTGTCACGCAAGGCGGAACGGCAAAATCCATATCAGCCACCCACATGGGCGCTACATCTGTCGTACCGAAATATTGCTGGCGCCCGTCAAATTTTACTGAATGGCTACCCTCTCGTTGCACGGGAATATCAAAATCGAACTCCATGAGGTTTCCTTTTTTCGGGCTATAAAAGACGGTTTATTTCACCCGTTCCCATAAAGTCACTTCAGATAAGGTATGCTGAAATTTACGCTTGGTTTCACGAATCACAAACGGCACTTCCTGTGGACCTTTACGCAATGTGAAATGCTCACCGAGTAATTGCGTCAGACCATCCAGCGTTGTAAAACTTTCGCCGTCTTTTTTGAAACCGCCCACCCAGTCTGCACGCGGTGTATGTTCCTCCAGCCAGGTATAGGGGGACGCTAACATCAAGATACCACCGACATTCAACCGCTCGTGGATACTGCGCAGGAATTTCGCCGGGTTGTATAACCGGTCAATTAAATTGGCCGCGAGGATAAAATCGTAACCGGAAAATTGTGGTTTCAGGTTGCAGGCATCGCCCTGAAAAAATTCCACTTTATGTGCGACATCCTGTAAATCCAGGTCCGCCAGGTTGCGTGACTTGTAGGACACGAGCTCGCCTTCATCGGTCAAGGTATAACGCAAGGCGCCTTCTTTAATCAGTTGCACACCCTGCCCGATAAAGCGCGCAGAAAAATCCACGCCGGTCACCGCTTCAAAATACCGCGCCAGCTCAAAGGTCGCACGGCCCGACGCACAACCGATATCCAATGCAGTACGACGCGGTTTATCGATCATCGCTTTCATACCCAGATCAACCAGGGCTTTGGAAAAATTCGGCACCGAAAAATATTCATCGCCATAATGAAATTCAGCATATTCGGATAGCAGTTTATCCGTTTCATAATGAGAACCAGGCACAGTATTAATCTCCTCGCCTACGACATAACGAAAACCGGCATGCTGAAAAAAATGTCGGCGAAAGGCATAACGCGAACTGCGCAGGCTTTCATTACCGCAAGAAATCCAGGAGCCGCCTTTAATCAGATTGTGGCGTTCGTCAAATGTTGGGGTTGTGAAGTCATCGTAAATGGGATGCACATCAAAACCATCGAAAGGATAAATCGGTGTTTCAGTCCACTGCCAGACATTGCCGACCACGTCAAAAAAATCGCCGTGGGCAAATTGATTCACCGGACAGGACGACGCAAAATGATCGAGATGCAAATTCGCACATACTGGTTCGGTACCAACCTCTTTAATACCGCTAAGATCATACAATCGATACCATTCATCCTCTGTCGGTAACCGCACCGCTTCGCCAGTGGTTTTTTTCTTCCAGTTACAAAAGGCTTTGGCTTCGTGGTAATTAACTTCTACCGGCCAATCCCAGGGCATAGCAATTTCTTTCGTCATCAAACGCAGGTGCCAACCCTGTTCGGTTTGAACCCAGAAGGTCGGATGCGTTGCCTGACTAAACGCCTGCCACGCACGGCCCTCCTCTGCCCAATACTCTGCGGTTTGATAACCCTTTGCTTCCACAAATGCCAGAAATTCCTGATTGCTAACCAAAAAGCGGCTGGCTTTGAACGCGGCCACATCCGCCTGATGCACGCCGTACTCATTGTCCCAGCCATAAAAAGGATCGCTTTTTTCTTTGCTCAGTAACACCTCGCCAGCCGGCACCTCAATCAATTCATTGCGCGGTGCACTCGCCGTAGCTTTGCAGGTTTGCCAGAGGGGATGGGGTTTCACATTGGCGAGTTTATGCTGGCGAATCAGTACCGATGAGGTTTCCAGATGAATCCGCTCATGCTCAATTCCCATGATGATCGCCCACCAGGGGTTATGCCAATCGATAGGCAACTCCAGAGGTGCGTTGTCGATCAGGTTCACCACCAAGGCGCGTACCTGATCGCGATAGGTTTTTACTTCAGCAACGCTCGGCCATTCATAACGCGTTCCATCCAGGTCATCCCAACTCATTTCATCCACACCCACGGCAAAGATGGACTCAAGCCGGGCATCCAGTCGCTCGCTGATCAGGCGTGTTAACAACAGTTTGTTAACAAAAAATGTCGCCGTGTGGCCGTAATAAAAAATCAGCGGGTGACGCAGGCTAATGGCTTTGGTGTAGAACGCATCGTCGTTGGCGAGAGTTTCAAACAAGGATTCGTAACGATCAAAGGTCGTCAAGAAGTAATCGCGCAGTTGCGCGCGCATGGTATTGTCATCCGTAAGGCGTAAATTCGGTGTCCGTGAAAAAAGTAATTCTGTCACGCGATTTTCCTGTTGCTGATAGATCAAACAAAATTAGCGAGTAAATTGTCGCCCCACGTAATCTTTTGCGAATTGCCAGGCCACGCGACCGCTGCGGGCACTGCGCGTCATATACCAACGCAAGGCCTCCGGTTCAGTGGCATCGGTCCATTGCCCGCCCAGATAGGTTACCCAGTAGCGTGCCGTCACCAGGTATTCATCCTGCGAAAACGGATAGAAACTCAACCACAAACCGAAACGCTCCGAGAGCGATACCTTTTCTTCAGTGGCGTCATTGGGTCTGACTTCGCCGTCTTCATAACTCACGTCCAGATTTTCGCGCATCTTTTGCGGCAACAGATGGCGGCGATTGGAGGTGGCGTAGAACAGAATATTCGGTGTCGGTGCGGAAATAGATCCATCCAACACAGATTTTAATGCTTTATAGGTAATTTCCCCCTCTTCAAAGGAGAGATCATCACAAAAAATAATAAAACGCTCAGAACGTTCACCGATCAGGTCGACGATGTCAGCCAGGTGCAACAAATCGGTTTTATCGACCTCAATTAACTTCAATCCCTGCTCCGCAAAATGATGCCAGCAGGCTTTGATCAGGGTGGACTTACCCGTGCCCCGCGCACCAGTCAGCAACACATTATTGGCCTCATGCCCCGCCACAAACTGGGCTGTATTGCGCAGGATAGACTCCTTCTGCCGATCCACATTTTGCAGGGATTCCAGTGCGACTCGATGGGGATTTTTTACCGCCTGCAGGTACCCCGTCCCCTTGGCCATCTGACGCCAGCGGAATGCCGCTGCGCTCCAGTCAGGCTTGGGCGGCGCGGGTGGAAATACATTTTCCACGCGGTCAATTAATTCTTCGAGACGGGTAACAAGATGATCAAACTGGGTCACAACAACTCCTGATATAGTCGGAATAATGCGGGCATCACACTGTCAAACGCGGCAGAGTGGTCTATATTGGACTAAAAAATGGCGCGCAGACAAGGTGCAGTATGTTTACCAAAACAGAATTACAGGTTGTGATAAAAACCCTCAGCCTCCGCCGGGATTGGCTGGAAAAAAATCTGAACAACCCTGAGCTTGCCGGCAGTAAGGCACAGAATCAGGAAACCCTGGCTCATCTGGAAAGCGCCCTGCGTAAACTCGCTCCGGCAGAGAAGCCCGGCAGCGCCGAGACGGTAGATATGAGCAAGCTAAGCGCCCCGCAACGCCGTCAGATACTGCCACCGGAAAAAATTCGCGTACTGCTGGCCGAAGACGATGAAGCCAGCAGCAACTTGATCATTGCCCTGCTGCAAGCCATGGGTATCAAGCATATCGATCTCGCCACAGACGGTCTGAAAGCGGTCAGTATGTTATTCGGCGCCAGCCCCGTCTACGATCTGGTGCTATGTGACTGGCACATGCCGCTGAAAAATGGCCTGGATGTCCACAACGCCATGCGCGCCGCCGAACGTTATCAGGATGCGTGCTTTATGTTGGTCACTGCCATCACCGAAGCCAAACAAATCCGCGCGGCTATTGAGGAAGGCGTGGATGATTACATCGCCAAACCGATTGAGCAGACAACGCTGCGACGCAAATTGACGCGAGTCTTCCCACGCATTCGTCCCCTTGATACCGCTAATGATCCAGCATCTGCCGGGTAACCCACTCCTGATCGATACAGCGTCCGGAGGGTAAACACCGCAATAAATTCGTTATCGGTTTGACAGTATTATCCTGAAACCAAATTGGTGGCTGCATCAGTCAGCCTCCACTTCCTGCATAAAATCCAGCGCCGCTTGCTGGCGAATAGTACGACGGTGGTTTTCCATCAGCTTTTTAATCTTCTCCGGCGCGCACTGTTGGCGATCAAGCACCACACGGCTTTTCAGTTCGCCAACGCTTTCTGCGGTGGGGCATTTGCTGAAGACGAACTGGTTGGAGATTAAATCCATAAAAGGACCGGACTTGCTGCTCGGCATAATAAACAGCAACTGCAAGCCCAAGCTTTCGGTTAAATAATTGATTACTTCGCGCGAGCGGTGTTCATCCATCTTGGAGAAGGCTTCGTCCACCAACACCATCCGCAGATGACTATTGCCCTCGTTAAAACGGAATGCTGACGTAATGGCTGCACTGCGGATGATATAGGCAGGCGTCTCCAATTGTCCGCCGGAGCCTGTACCATATTGACTCAAAGCAATCGGTTGTTTGCCTTCCGGCTCTTTGTAGATCTCGTACCGCCGATAATTGCGGTAGTCCGCAATGCGCGTCAATTCGCGCAAGGCTTTTTGCTCGTCTTCATCGAGCAGCATAGTCATCAAGCGCTCGCGCACTTGTTGATGCTTGGGCTCCAACTTCATCTCAAATAAGGTTTCGCCATCCCCCAAGCTCGGGTTGTCGATTACTGCTTTAAAGAACTGCCAGTATTCCTTGAATTCGGGCACCCAATCGTAATCAAAACGGAAGCGCTCGCGATCAGCACCAAAGCGATGGTGCTCCAGCTCCTTGTTCAGCTCATCAAGGATTTTTTTGCCGTCATTGATCGCCTGGTAAATCGAGTGACACAGGTTGGTCACGAAGGCATTGTTGAAACTGTGACGCAAGGATTCCAGCTCGGCGTGGCGCTGCGCGAGGATGTGGTTTTTATCGCGATTATAGAGTTTGTCAAAATGACGACGAATCTCGCAGACTTCGCGGAAATTTTTCTGCCCGAGATCATCATTAAAATCCAGATTAAATATCAGGCTATCGGCGGTTTTACAGAATTGATTATGTTGTAACACGGCGTGTTGCAAACGGTTCAGATGGCTTTTTAATTCTGCGGTGGTGGCTTGCAATTGCTGCTCAAAATAATTGAGCTCGTGCTGTCCGCAATCCTGATCTGCCAGGGTTAAACGTTGCTCCGGGTCAAAGTCCGGCCAGAGCGCCGCTACACTGCGCAGGTTCTCTTCGGCGCGATCAACAATATCCAGCGTTTTATCCTGCTCTGCATCCAACGCGCGGCAGCGGTCATCCACGTTATGGAGTTTTGCTCTACAGTCCACCTGCGCATTGGTTAATTGCTTAAGTTCTGCGGCAAGAAGCTTGTCCGACTCACGCAGCTTTTCCAGCTCTTCATCCAGGGCCGCAAAATCGCTGAGGTCCAGTTGCTGCAGTTTTTCGTCAATGGTCTGTACCCGCCGTTGCGCGACCAGCATGGTTTGCAATATATCGGCATAGTTAACTGGCTTGAGTTTATCTACCGCGCGTAAGAGCTGTTGAATTTCGTTAGCCTGATCAGTTGCGTCCTGCCATTCCCGATTGAGGCGCTCAAGCTCGCGACGTTTTTCTTCCAGCGCGCGCTCGCGGGCTTCCTGACCAAATACCAGCTCACTGTCGGGGATATCGCAACGGAACATCGCGTAGTTACCGGAACCCATGGCATCTTTGGTCAAACCGCGACGGGTGTTGCGCAGTGCATCAGCGTCTGCGACGCGCTCAACATTCCCGTAGCTGGCTTTTAAATAATATTCGGCAGTAGCGTGAGTAAAGCTCATCACCTGCACGATGGAATTGCCTGGCAGGCTGGATAATTTTTCCATATCACGCCGTGCTTTTTCGCCCTGAATCACCCGCGCACTTTTACCCTGCCCCGGCATATTGCGCACCAACCGAATGGCTTCTGCTTCACAATCCGGGGCAACAATAATTCCGAAGCGCGCGGCGCCGATATAACCTTCAATAGCCGACTGCCATTCGCGGTCCATCACTTCCACATAGTCACACAGAACCCGCGCATCCGCTGCCGGACACTGGTGCTGCAACATATCCAGGGCGGCGCGCACAAATGCCGGGTAGGTAACCTGATTGGATTCCAATGCATGGATATCGCGCTGTTTGGCATCCACTTGTTTGTGTAAACGTTCCGCCGACTGCTGACGCTTATCGCGCTCTTGCGCTAGCTGATCGCGCAGGTTATCGCGTTGTGTATCAATCTCACCAAACCAATGCGACACCAATTGGTTGTGTAACAGCTGCTGCTGGAGCGCGCTGTCGAGTTTGTCTTCCAGGGGTGAGATATCGATCCAGTCGCGATTTAATAAACGGTGGAAATCAATATGCAATTCATCATCAACCAATTGTTTGGTCAACTTTTGCAACGGCTTATCGGCTAGCGCAGGAATCACAAGACTGATAGAAGTTTGCCGCAGAGCATGGATAATTTGTTGCGCTGCCTGATGGTTAAACTGCAGTTGTTGATCCTGTTTCAACAGCTCGGGCACGCTCTGGTGAATCTGCTGCTCAAGCTGCTTTTTGTCTGCTGTTAATTGATCTTTGTCACGCAACGCAGGCACACCCAAACGGCGTGCATTCACATCAAGAATTTGTTGGTTCAACTCTTCGCGGCGCTGTTCGCATAAAGAGAGCGATTGTTCATTACCCGCCAACTGCTCACGCAAAAATTGTTGCTGTTGTTTTTCTTTGAGATAACGCATCTGGCTATCGTTATAACGCCGCCGCGCCAGGCTGTAATGTACAACCTGTTGCTCCAGCCAGTTTGCAATAAAGCTATCCGCCGTATCGCGACCATTCGCCATCCGCGCAATCGCCTCACGCAACTGGCGCGCATCTGACTCCATGGTATGAATCCGCTTGAGCATCGCCGACACATTGCGAATCGCCTCACCCAGATCGCGATATTCCAAAACTTCAGTCGCGACAAATTCATCTATACCTTTGATTGGCTTATAGGCCATAAAACGCGAAAACGCCCGCGCCGCATTCATCGCCTCCCGCTCGGACACCGCATCCTTTTTACTGCCGCGCAAGATGCCGTACAACCGACACAAATAGGCTTTCTTCTTATCGTACTTCTCAACCTGATCACTACCAAACTGACGACGTAAACCGGCATACACCCGATCCAGCGGCACCACATAACGCCCGACTTTATCTTCTTTCAACAAGTCGCCCAGATTCAGCATTACATCCGGCAAGATAAAAAATTGAATCTCCTCCAGCCGTGCCACTCGCTGCTGACCCGCCCCCTCAATCACCGCGCGCATACCCATCAACGCCGTAAACGGCTCACCCGCCTCACCCTGCGTCGGATAAAACACCGCTGCGAGATAACCATCACAGCCGTAAGGCCGCGCGTAAGCGCCATCATCACAACCCAACACATAAGACGCGAGCGTCCGCACCTGTTTACCGCCACGCCCACGCTGACTGGATTCATCTTGGCCCGGATTAAAATGAAACAGATTATCGTGCGCCGCGGTCATGATCGTCTGTACCGCATCCGCAGCAGTAGTCTTACCCGATCCATTACCGCCGGAAAATAAATTAATCGGGCCAAACTCAAATTCGGTATTCGGCACATTGCCCCAATTGACGTAAATAAATTTTTTCAGATACATAAATGACTTCCGTCAATTGTTTATAGCTTTTTAGTGGGTACTTCGTAGCACGTTTGTCATTCGGCCTGTTGTTTCGAAAACGCATGAATACATCCCTGTAGCTCCTTCAAGTCGTCCCTGACTTGAAGGTTTCGAAACAACAGGCCGAACGCCAAACTTGTATTGTGCCAACGGCTGCATTTAAAGAGCCAGCTCTTTTGCTTTTTAAAAATTTGATAGAACGAAAAATTTTCCAAAGGGGATCGGGTGAAGGTGTGGCAGACCATCAGCGGCAGGACGCCGCTGCTGAGCCCCCAAGGATGGGTTCACGGCGTGTCTGACACACCTTCACCCGATCCCCTACCGCACACTCAACTAAAAAATCGAATGCTTTTCGCTTTTACTACTTTCATCACCCTCAACCTGGCCACTCTCATCATCCTGAGGAACCAACCCACCAACATCCCGCCGAACCTTCTCCAACCACGCATTCGTTACCAAATTAACCACCAAAGGCCGCACCTTAATCCAACTCTCCGACTGATCCAAATCCGCCTCCTGCACATAATGAATCAACCGCAACTGCCGCAACCGCTTAAACACCTGCCGCCGCTCACCCACATTCTCCGGCAACGCCCGCCGCAACAAATTCTTCATCGCCAAAGCCACTGCCTCCAACGACAAGGCCGCGCAGCCCTGCTCATCAATCAGGCCCTCGCGCAACGCCTTATCATACTCAGCGCGCAACACCAGAATCAGCGCAATTTCGTGTTGGCTCAAGCGTTGGCGAAAGCCGCCGCCGGAAGGCTCATCGCTTTCATCTTCCAAACCCGGCACCCGCGCGCCGGGTGGAATCAAACGTACGAAGCGAAAATGTGGATCGTGTTGAAACCGCACACCCATCAGCGATAAATACTGATCGACCAGATCCTGCACGCGCACAAATTGATCGTAAAAATCTGCTTCTACCTGGCTATTGTCGCGACACAATACGCCATAATCCAACAATCGCTGCAACAGCGCTCGCCAATCATCGAGATTCAGATTGTGCGATGCCAATTGTTGTTCCAATGTTTCAATCAAACTAGCCATGATTGTTCTCAATAAGCGTGATGACAAATTCATCGCGCCGAATAAAATAATCATCCTGCTCGACACGTGGCCCACCCGCTAACCAGTCGGCGTCCTGGGTGACTTCAAAGCGCAACTCGGATGACAAATTATTAATCGCACCGACTTCAATGGCATGCGCCAGATTCAGTAACTCCGGCATATTGGATGCCGACAACTGACGACTGTTTACACGGCCGGTTTGTGCCAATGCGGTATGGATATAATCGCGCACCGCACTGCCTTGCACGATAAAGGCGCGGTCTAATGCCTGCTGAATAAAGATTTCTTTTTGGGCGACGGGGTCCAGTGCTTTGTCCTGATCCAGACTGCTGCGCACCACAGTTTTCTGCCAGGGCGTGCGCAACTGGATCTGGCCCGGATCGATAAACGCTAATTGCATACCGTTCAAATCAGCCTGGTGTTGTTCAAACAAGGTATTTTGCTGCGCTTCTGTTAACTGCGCCAACTGTCGGCAAACATCAACGATGTCGTCACTGCCCTGGGCATGAATGTAGCTCAACTGGCGAATAATAATATCCGCACGTTGAGTAAAGGTGTTCAAGGCGCGCCGCAAAGCCGGCAGCATAACTTCGCAGGCATTGCGTAAACGCGACTCGATCGTCTGCAATAAAGTATCCAGTAGCGACACATGGGGCACGACGCGTTGCGGCAACAATTTGCGCAGACGGATTTCCATCACCGCCCGCCAATCCTTTGCAGCGGTTTCCGGATCACCCTGACCATATTTCCGCTTGCGCCGAATGCCTTTGATGATATCGGCAATCTGGTCGCGGTATTTTTCTACACTATCGGCAGACAAGCGCACTTCCAGATCCGGTTTGAATACCTTATCCATAAAGTCAAAGAATTCATCGCTGGCCTGCTGCACCAGTTGACGCGCTTCCACTTCGCGAACCAGTTGACGTTTACGCTCTTCCAGTTCAGAGATCACGTCGGTGAAGTCGCTGATAATACGTTCGGAATATTCGTAGGCATCCAACAGGTCGTGAACTTCGCCTTGATCGTAAAAGGCTTGCAAGCTGTTGCGCGTATTACGGGTGTTGCGGTTGCGCGTGCGGAAGTGATTGCTATCGCTGTCGGCGAACGGCTGGGTGAATAAGCGCCCCATGCGACTGAAACCGTAAGTGCTTTGCAGGCTGGCTTCGTCGACCTGCTTCTCCAGCCAACCATTTTCCAATAAACGGTTAATGATAAAACTGGCTAATTCGCGGTGTGTTTTGAAACGGCCCTCGTTTTCACTTTGATCGTCCTGCTCGTCCAACACCGGCGTGCGTGCAATGGCTTCTTTAAAGATATCCACCAATTGCTCACGATTCATCGCATGGCCATAATCGCGCAGATCAGTGTAGAGGCGTTGATATAACAGGCGTAGGCATTCCGCCACCACTTCGCGGTATTTACCGGTCAGGGGATTAAAAAAATGCGGACGCTGTTCGTTAAAAAACATGAAAAGGGGTTAGTCGTTCAGACATTTTTGGGCAAACAGGCGGGTGTCGGCATCGTTCCACTCTGCATCCGGCTTAGCCATCATGTTCTCGCACCAGGCTTCGCTGCCGCGCACCAGCCGATTATCGTCCGGCAAGGGATTAACGCCATTTCTGCTGGCGTTGTTGATAATCTCTTCCGTATCGTCAAGCGATTGAATCAGGGACAGGTCATCTTCCTGAGACATGTCTGTCGCCGCCGGCTGCGGTGCGATATCTGGCGCACGGGCAATTAAAAATATCCCGATAACCAGCATTAAAACGCTCAAGCCCAACACAACAAACAAAAATGTATTACTCCGCAAAAGTGCGGAAAATTTACTCGGCATATCAACAAATCCACTCGGCCATTTGTTCAGCGTAATACGTAATAATTAAATCCGCACCGGCCCGTTTAAAGGCGATCATGGTTTCCAGCACAATGGCTTTTTCATCAATCACACCGGCCGCTGCGCCGGCTTTAATCATCGCGTACTCACCGCTTACGTGATAAACCGCTAAGGGACGCGCTGAATGTGCGCGGATATTGGCCAACACATCCAGGTACGCGATACCGGGTTTAACCATCAAAATGTCCGCACCTTCCAATTCGTCTTGCAGGGATTCTGCCAGGGCTTCACGGCCGTTGGCGGGGTCCATTTGATAGGTACTGCGGGTGCCTTTAAACGTGCTGTCCACAGCGTCGCGAAAAGGTCCGTAAAATGCAGACGCAAACTTGGTTGAGTAAGACATGATCGGGATGTGATGAAAACCAGCCTCGTCCAGTCCCTGACGGATTGCCGCGATCATGCCATCTTGCATACCGGAGGGTGCGATCATATCGACGCCGGCGCGCGCCGCCGTCACAGCTTGTTTCTGTAGATTTACCAAGGTTTGATCATTATCGACATCCTGGTGATTCCCACACTCATGCACGACACCGCAGTGTCCATGGGTGGTGTATTCGCAAAAGCAATTGTCGCTGATGATTAACATCTCCGGCTGCGCCGCTTTTGCCGCGCGAATCATGCGCGCCAGTAACCCTTGATCATTCCAGGTATCGGTACCTGCATCATCTTTATGAGTGGAAACGCCAAACAAAATGATCGCGCGAATACCTTTGCTCCAGGCGCGTTGTATCACACTCGCCAATTGCGCTTCGGGGTAACGCACCACGCCCGGCATACTGGAGATAGCCACCGGTTCACTAATGCCCTCCTCCACAAATATCGGCAGGATAAAGTCGTTCATCGTCAACTGCGTTTCACGCACCAGTTGCCGCACAGCGGTCGACTGGCGTAAACGACGAAAACGAAATTCGGGCGTGAACCGGTTTTTTTCAGTCATGATGCGTTCTACCTAAAATTAAAAACTTAACGAACCCTCGTGGCTCCATTCACAGCGTACCCGCATATCGCCGGAGCCGGGTTTGTGATAACTGCTTTGCGATTCCCAGGTAAAGGTATGGGTGCCCGACAATTCGGTTTCCAGATGCACCGTGGCAGACACCCAGTACATCCTGCTCAGCAGGGATTCAAATTGAGCGATCCACTGATCCCACTCATACTCCACCGCTTTATAGGAAGCACCGAAATGCATGACCTCCGTTTGATAACTGCTGGTCGGCATTTCGATCTGTGGAATGGAAAACATTTCCTGCGATAAAAATGGCCATTCATCCGCATGAGGTAAGGACAACATGGCCTCACGATTAATGCGAATGCGCTCAGCATTACCCATCAAAGGTGAACCGTCTTTGATACAACCATACACAATTGACTCTTGATCCATAGAAGCTCCAATGAAGTGCTATCAACGAACATCTATCTATTAACAACGTTAAAACGGCCACCACCAGGGGCCCTTCAAGCGACCCTCACACTGCGGTAATTGACGCGAGTACATGGCGGCGCGATTGGCGACTTGCTGGGCGGTGTTACGTAACCAGGTTTTTTTCTTGTAGGTTCCGCGATTAAAACCGCCGTGCCCTTCGTGATACGCCAGATAAAGATTGTAAGCGTCATTCAAACGGATTTTGCTGCGTTTTTGACTTTGCGCGTTGTACCAGCCGATAAAATCAACAGCATCCTGATAGCGATCGCGGCGCGACCAGTTATTGCCGCTGCTTTTTTGGTATTCGTACCAGGTTTCGTTTTTCACCTGCGCATAACCGAAGGCACTGCTTTTACGTGGCCCAGGAATCACCCACAGGATTTTCGTGCGTTTAGTCCGCGCATTGTGCACAAACTGCGATTCCTGATACATGATGGCCATCATCACCGGAATGGTGGAGCCCCAGCGTTTTTCCGACTTGCGTGCGTATTTGTACCAATCCGACTTATCGTCAAAGATATCGCAAATATTATTGGGTTTTGCCGGCGGCACGTTAGCGCAACCGCCCAGTAAAAAGCCGCTGATAACCAAGAGCCCAACCAAAATCGTTTTGATATGCATCAGACCGCCCGTTGGTGTTGTTGTAATAGGGCGAGTAAACCCGCCTCGTCCAGTACCGGGATATTCAATTCTTCTGCTTTTTGCAATTTGGAGCCAGCGCCGGGCCCCGCCACCACGTAATCTGTTTTCGCCGATACGCTGCCCGCGACCTTGGCTCCCAATGCCAACAGATGTGCCTTTGCATCATCGCGACTCATGGCTTCCAAGGTACCGGTCAATACGTAGGTTAAACCTTTCAGTGGCAAATCAGCGGTATTCACCGGCTGATCGCGATCTTCCCAGGTTACACCCGCCGCTTTTAGAGCAGTAACGGCCTCACGGTTGTGTTCCTGCTGGAAAAATTCTGCCACAAAATGAGCAACCACCGGGCCGACATCCGCCACTTCTTGCAGAGCATCTTCCGTGGCATTTGATAAAGCAGCGTAGTTGCCAAAATGTAACGCGAGATTACGTGCGGTTGCTTCACCGACTTCACGAATGCCCAACGCATAGATAAATTTTTCCAGCGTGGTTTGCTTACTTTTTTCCAATGCATTTAATAAATTATCGGCTGATTTTTCACCCATCCGCTCCAGGCCAGCGAGTTGCTCGCGCGTCAGCTGATACAGGTCCGCAACCGCTTTGATATAGCCCTGATCCACCAATTGCTCGACCAGTTTGTCGCCCAGCCCTTCGACATCCATGGCTTTGCGCGAAGCAAAATGCTTGATCGCTTCTTTGCGTTGTGCCGGACAAATCAAACCACCATCACAACGAGCCACAGCTTCGCCAGGCACCGTTTCAACCGGCGAGCCACACACCGGGCAATGGTCTGGAAAGACAACGTCGCGCGCGTTTTCGGGACGTTTGGTGTCGACAATACCGACGATTTGCGGAATCACATCACCGGCACGGCGCACAATCACCGTATCACCGATCTTCAAACCCAGTCGCTGGATCTCATCACGATTGTGCAAGGTCGCATTGGATACGGTTACGCCACCGACAAACACGGGTTGCAAGCGGGCTACAGGTGTCACTGCCCCGGTGCGCCCTACCTGGAATTCCACATCAAGCAACTGGGTCATTTCTTCCTGGGCAGGAAATTTATAGGCAATGGCCCAGCGCGGCGCGCGGGAGATAAAACCTAATTTTTCTTGCAGCTCACGCTGATTAACTTTAAAGACAATACCGTCAATGTCGTAGGTCAACGACATGCGTTTATCCTGAATCTTGCGGTAATACGCAATACATTCATCGATATCTTTTGCCACGACCATTTCACGGTTGATCAGGAAACCCCAGTCGCGTAACGCATAAAGAATATCGCTGTGGCGGGTTGGCCAGGGATGTTCAGCCGGCACGCCGTCGACAAGTCCGACGCTGTAGGCACACATTTCCAGCGGGCGGGATGCCGTAATACGCGGGTCCAATTGACGCAGGCTTCCCGCTGCGGCATTGCGCGGATTCACAAAAAGTTTTTCACCTTTCTCCCGCGCCTGGTTGTTCATTTTTTCAAAACCGGATTTGGGCATGTAAATCTCGCCGCGCACTTCCAGTACTGAAGGAAAACCTGTGCCGCGTAACCGTAGCGGAATGGAATCAATCGTACGCACATTCTGGGTAATGTCTTCGCCGCGTGCGCCATCGCCGCGCGTTGCGCCGCGCACGAGGATGCCATCGCGATACAACAGGCTGACGGCAATGCCATCCAGCTTGACTTCACAGGCAAATTCGATGTGATCGGTATGCTTTAACCGCTCCTGAATCCGGCGATTAAAGTTGATGAGTTCTTCATCACTGAACGCGTTATCGAGAGACAACATGGGCATTTCATGCTGTACAGTCGCGAAGGCACTGAGTGGCGCCGCCCCAACCCGTTGTGTGGGTGAATCTGGCGTAATCAGTTGTGGGTATTGGCTTTCGATTTCACGCAGGCGCAGCATCAGGCGGTCATATTCCGCATCCGGCACTTGCGGCTCATCAAGGGCGTAGTAGCGATAATTGTGGTCGTGAATCTCTGCGCGCAATTGCTCGGCTTCAGTGACAATATTGGGAGCGGGTGTCGACATGGGTAGTGCGCTTCCGAGAGGCTGTACAAAAGGTTTTTCACACATCCTTGTGCAATAAAAGCTGTCGGCTTAGTGGCGACTGCGCGACAGTTTTTTCAGTTCATAATCGCGAATGCGTTGCCGGCAGTGTTCGATAGTTTGCCGTGTCATAACACTGCGCTGTTCATCTTTAAGTTCACCGCCGAGGGTTTCGGCGATAGCGCGCGCCGTATCCGCCATTAAATCAAAAGATGCCATGCTGTCGGCATTGATCGGCAAGGTCATGAATAGACTGACTCCCGGTGTTTCAAAGTTGTCCATCGCATCAAGATCGAAGGTGCCGGGTTTGACCATATTCGCCATGCTGAATAACAAGGCGCCCTCGCCTTTATTGTCACTGTAGCGATGGAAAATATTCATATCGCCATAGCGCATGCCGCATTTAAGGATGATGTCCAACAGTGCCGCACCATTAAAAAACTCGCCTTTCATCGACATCACATTGATGATCAGGACTTCTTCCGGTTCTTGAGGAGGCTGGGTTGAAACCGGGGCCTCCTCAGACTCATCGTAGTCCTCATCATAATCGTCGTCATCGTCGTAGTCTTCGCCATCATAATCTTCGCCGTCGTAGTCATCGGCGTAATCATCATCGACATCATCTGTTTCAGCATCATGCTCGTCGGGATATTCGTCATCTTCGCGATTATCTGTTTCAATGTAGTCCAGTTCATCGCTTTCGCTACCGCGTTCGGCAAAGTGATAATCGTCATGATCGTCATCGTGATGAGATTGCGCGGTGCGAGAGTTGCTATTAGTGGCACTGCCATAGGGTTCTTCGCCATCGAGCGCGGAAAATGTTGGCTCGATACGCTGCTGATCACTGATGCGCTGATTATCTGAACGTACTTTCGCAACCGCATCCTGCTCGTCTTTTTGATCGCGCATCAGGACATCTTCGGATACGGATTCCATCAGCAAGGGCACAGCTTCATCAAGATTCAGTCGGGTTTGTTCCGGCGCGCGACGTTGCTCACGCGTCGCATTAGCGGGGACAGCTGGCTTGCGCGGTGGGCGAACAGTAGAGCCTTGCGGTACTTCACGATAACCCACAACACGGGCACCGCCGTTAGGCAATTCACTGGTGTATTCTTTGGTTGCTTCAGCGCCGCCCTGTTTGTGGATGGAGCGGGACATACGAATTTTATCCCGCTGATTGATTCGCATGCGCCGTACACCATCCAGCAAAATCGCGAGGATGAGAAGCACAATGATGACGGTTACCCATTCTTGCATGATGTTATCCGTTGATAAGATTCAATCTATAAAATCGCAACTGGTTCTGGTGGAATCCCGGCAGCTGTTATATAGCTGCCAGTTCTGCCGCCTCGTCAACGTCCACGGTAACCAGACGCGAAACACCGGGTTCATGCATGGTGACACCCATCAGCTGGTGGGCCATCTCCATCGCAATCTTGTTATGCGTGATGTAAATAAATTGCACGTGTTCAGACATCTCTTCAACCATACGCGCGTAGCGACCGACGTTGGCGTCATCCAGAGGTGCGTCCACTTCGTCCAGCATACAGAAAGGTGCCGGGTTCAGGCGGAAGATGGAGAAAACCAGCGCAATAGCCGTGAGTGCTTTTTCTCCACCGGAAAGCAAATGAATGGTGCTATTACGTTTGCCTGGCGGGCGCGCCATGATCGCAATACCGGTATCGAGTAAATCCTCTCCGGTAAGTTCCAGGTAGGCATGGCCGCCGCCGAACACTTTGGGAAACAGTTCCTGCAAACTTTTGTTGACCTGGTCAAAGGTTTCCTTGAAGCGGGTGCGGGTTTCACGATCAATACGTTTGATCGCGTTTTCCAGAGTTTCCAGTGCCTCCATCAAATCGGCATTCTGTGCATCCAGATAATTCTTACGCTCGGATTCCGTTTTGTATTCGTCGATAGCCGCAAGATTAATCGGGCCCAGACGATTGATTCTGCCCGCAACACTTTCAAGTTCTTCTTCCAGTGGTTTGATCTCGGAACCTTCAGGCATCTCTGCTAGAAGTTGTTGGAGGTCGAGATTATCTTCTTCCAGTTGTTGGGCAATACCCGCACGCTGAACCTCAAACATTTGTGCAGCAAGACGCTCCTGCTCCAGGTGCGAACGCACAGCCTGTACTTCCTGCTCTGCCCGGTTGCGCGCCTGTTCAACATTGCGCAGCTCATGCTCAACCGTCTCCAGTTCGCGGCGCGCTTCTGTCAATGCCGCTTCCACTGACAAACGTTTGGAGAGACAAGCCTCCAACTCAAGTTTGTATTCTTCGATAGGATCGCGGTTATCGCTCAGGGATAAGGTGAGTTGCTCGCGCCGTTCCTGCAACCGCGCTGTCTGCTCACGCAGGCGACCAATACCCAAGCGAATGCTATCGAGTTGGGTTTTTACCGACTGATAGCGCATGGCCAGCTCATGGGCTTTGTCTTTGTCGTGACGGGCACGCTGCCGCGCCTGATCCAGACCGCTACGAATATTATCGCGCTCTTGCAGCAATTTCTCGCGCTGATCCGTGTCCTGCTCCATCATCTCGATGGCTTCGCTGAGGATCATCCGCGCTTCGGATAAATGTTCGGCTTCCTGTTCCATTTGCTCGCGCGCTTCGCGGATTTCCGCCTCGGCACGCTCGCGCCGCATGTTGATCTGCTCCAGGCGCACTTGCTTGGCACTCAATTGCGAACGCACTTCACCATAGCGACGGCCCTGCTCTTCTGCTTCGCGACGCAGGGTTTCCCGTTGTTGTTCAATGTGCTTGAGCGACTCGCGACCCTGCTCCAATTGTTGACTGAGGGAGTCAACCTGCTCCTCCGCCTCCGCAATGGCCGCGTTTAACTCTTCCAGCTCCTGACGCCGGGCAATGACACCGGAGCTGGCATCACTGTCGCGCGCGACACGCAACCAATGTGGACCGAGCCAGATGCCATCTTTGGTGATGACGGACTCGTGGGCGGACAGTTGCGAACGCAATTGCAAGGCAGCGACGAGGTCGTCCGCCGCATAGATGCCATCCAGCAGACCGGCCACATCCCAGGGTGCTGTGACCTTGGCGCTCAATAAATTACCCTTGCTTGCGTTGCTGCTGGCGACGCTGGCCTGGGTATCAAACAGCACAAGTTCGCCCTGGGTAAGATTACCCAGCACATCCTTGACCGCATCCAGGTTGTCGACACATACCGCTTGCAAGGTATTGCCCAATACCGTTTCCAGGGCAGTATCCCAGCCATCAGCTACCTTGAGGGTTTCGGCAAGGCGCGGCTGGTTCAGTAGCTGTTGGGTCTCCAGCCATTGGGTAACGGCTTTGTTTTTCTCACCGAGCGCTGCCTGTTGCAGCGCTTCTAACGAAGCATGGCGGCCGCGCATGCTTTGCAGTTTGCTGCGCACCTGATCGAGTTCATTAGTAAAGCGATTATTGTCGTTACGCTGCTGATCGAGTTGCTCGGTCAGGGCATCAACACGGCTGCGTTTCTCATCGGCAGCCAGGTCCAACTCTGCCAATTGCTCAGTCAGTTGACCGATCTCGTCATCCTCAGAGCCATCGACCAGATTGGCTTTTTCGTCTTTGAGCTTTTCAATGCGCTGCAACAGGCGCTGTTGCACCTGCTCCAGGTGTTGAATGCGGGATTGCTGCACTTCCGCTTTCTGACGCGGCTCGGCCGCGCGCTGGTTGAATGCATCCCACTCGTTTTGCCAGCGCTGCATGGCCTCTTCGGAAGCCAAAAGTACATCGCCGGAGCTTTCTTCAGCGGCCTTGACCAGTTCCAGTTCCGGCTCCAGTTCCAGCAGTTCAGCTTCCCAGGCTTCCGCCTTTTGCGCATCGATCAGCAGACTTTCTTCCGCTTCCTTACAGTCGCGGTTGGTCTGGTCGAGGTCAGTTTGCAGTTGGCGGGAACGCTCCTGGGCATGCTGAATGCTTTGCTCCAGTCGTGCGATGTCCGCGCCGATAGCATAGTAGCGGCCCTGGACTTCATTGAATTTGTCGCCCAGCTCCGTGTACTGCGCGCGATATTTTTCGATCTGGGTATCTTTATTCACCTGATTGGTGATGAACGACTCCATACGCAGTTCCAGATCCCGGATAGCTTCTTGCTTGACCTTGGCCTGCTGATCCAGCTGCTGGTATTTAAGCGCCTGGACCTGGGCTTTCAGCAAGCGCTCTTCTTTTTTGTATTCAGTATATTTTTCAGCCGCCTGGGCCTGACGCTGCAGGCGGGACAATTGCCGCTCCAACTCATCGCGAATGTCCGTCAGGCGCTCAAGGTTTTCCATGGTTCGGCGAATACGGTTTTCCGTATCACGGCGACGCTCCTTGTATTTGGAGATGCCTGCCGCTTCTTCGATGTAAACCCGCAGATCTTCCGGCTTGGCTTCAATCAAGCGAGAGATCATGCCCTGTTCGATGATGGCGTAACTGCGCGGACCGAGACCGGTGCCGAGGAAGATGTCGGTGATATCGCGGCGGCGGCATTTGGCGCCGTTGAGATAGTAAAGGTTTTGCCCGTCGCGGGTCACTTTACGTTTGATCGATATTTCGGTGAAGCTGGCGTATTCGCCGAGGAGAGTCCCGTCGCTATTGTCAAACACCAATTCAATGGAGGCCTGGCCGATGGGCTTGCGACCACTGGACCCATTGAAGATAACGTCGGTCATGTTTTCGCCGCGCAGATTCTTCGCGGAAGATTCACCCATTACCCAACGCACGGCGTCGATAATATTGGATTTGCCACAACCGTTAGGGCCTACCACCGCGCAAAGATTGCTGGGAAAGTTAACCGTCGTCGGGTCAACGAAGGATTTAAAGCCTGCCAGCTTGATGCACTTTAGCCGCATATGTCCGTGTCGCTCTTGTAATCAAATTTGCTTAAAAAAATGGCGCTAACAGCCAAACTTGACGAAACCTCGGTAGATCTTCATCGCCGTGTGAAAGCAACGAGCTAGCTATTTGATTTCGTTATATTTTTTGAGCAGTCTAAAGGATCAGTCCAACAACCGCATAAAGGCCAGAATTCTACACACTTGCACTGCGCTTTACACCCCGCCTTCGGGGTTGTTTCACAGACAAAACGTGTTTTTCGCAGGATTTTCTGCCCGACAGCGCGTACGGAGGTTTATACAGCCGCTGCCGGCAGAGATGGAGGACACCACTCTTTTTATTATTCGGTTAATTTCTCAGCAATTACCAGCTCGGTAACCTCGGGCAAAGCTTCCATTTCCAGAGGCCCTGCACTTACCTGCCAGTCGCCAGCTTTTGCTGTTGCACTGCCATCCTCCGAGATTCTTGCCACGACTTCTACACGATCTGCCTGAGCAAGCGACGCCATTGTTGACATGGCCATAGTTTCATCAAGGATAATTGTTGCTGGCAAATCAACGACTTTGATGCGGGTAATCGCCAGCGGCATCCGCGAACCTTGCCAGGCTCTCGCATAGACGTAAACCAATTGATCCGCTGCCGCATTAACGCCCTCAGCCAAGCTGACTTTGAGGCTGATAGATTTTCCCGAGGCTGCCGGTTCACTGCCTCCCGATTGGTTTGCAGCTTCTTGCTGCGCTCGCGCGACACCGCCTTGCAGTGCACGGGCACCCGGCGCGTCCGGTCCCATGATATCGACGGCCTGCTGCCAATAACGGGCAGCAGCGCGAAAATCTTCTTGCTGGAAAGCATTGATACCCGCCAATCCCAGGGCGGTTGTGTTTCGGGCATCAGCCTGTAAGGCTTTTTGGGCTAGCTCTGCAATCGCCGGGCTCATCTGATTCTGGTCACGCAGGAACATGGCCTGGGCCAGTTCAGCCATCACGATCGCTGCGCCAGGATCAAGCGCGAGAGTGCGTTGGTAAGCGGTGACAGCCTTGGCGTAATCGGCAACCTCAAGCGCATTGCGCGCGAGCAAAAACCAGTATTGAAGATTATCCGGCTCTTGCTCCACCCGCTCTTCCAATTCCTGAATGAACGCCCTCGTGCGAGCCGGGTCCGGGTTGCGGTTATGCAGCAGATCCTGATAATCCAGGCGCGACTTCTCCACCTGCAATTGTTGAATATGCACATCCGCACTGCTACCCAGTTCGCGATACAACAAAAAGCCGCAAGCAATGATCAGCACCGCGATAAATACCAGACTTCTGTTACCGAACCCCAGATTAAATTGGCTCGCGGCAGCGCGGGCACTCGCCTCATCGTCCAGCAATGTGCGCTCCTGCTCCAACTTCAGTTGGGCATACTGTTCCGCGTCGATACGCCCTTCTGCAAGCGCGTTGTCCAGATCGCGCATATGCTCACGAAATAACGCAATATTTTCCTGAAGACGAGCAGCGGCTGAGTCAGACGCGCTGTTAGTCTGCAACTGCTTCCGGTGACGCCACAATGGCCAGAGAATAAAGACAGCAGCCAGCAGGGAGAGCGCCGCCATGGCGGACCACAATGGCATCATGAGCGGGATTCCTTATTAGAAGGTTCTGATGAGTCAGAAGGTTTATTGTTATTGGTTTCACTGGTGTGGAGCTCCGAGTCGCGCAGCAAGGCAGCCAGGCGAGATTGCTCTTCTGAATCGAGGGCTACCGGACCCTTCAGCAACACGTCGCGCCGACGCTGCCGCACAATCACAATCAGAATGATCAAACCCGCCAGAAATAATACGGCAGGCCCCACCCATAACATCACGGTGGCCGGTGTTAAGCGCGGACGATACAGAATGTAATCGCCGTAGCGCTCCACCATAAAATCCACGATCTCTTTATCGGAACGACCGTCCTGGATCATCGCGTAGAGTTCGCGCCGTAAATCTTCGGCAATCGGCGAATCAGAACCGGATAAATTCTGGTTCTGACATTTGGGGCAGCGCATTTCGTCGATAAAACTCTGATAGCGCTGACGCTCGACATCATTATCAAATTCGTGGACATCAATCGCAGCAACAGCTGCGCCGGCTGTTAACAACAAGGTAAACAAAAGAATCCAACGCCCCGACATGGTGGCTGCCTCATAGCAAGATAAAGGGCGGAGTATACAAGCTGGGTTTGCCAGTGGCGAGCATGCACGTCGGTTGATCAAAAGCCGAAGATAACGAACAAATTTTCATCAAGCCACTGAAACGCAAGCATAAATTTTTTAATCCGCATGAAAAAATGATTGACCCTTGTATTCTTATCGTTAGAATACGCACCACCTGAACGGGCGGTTAGCTCAGTTGGTAGAGCAATGCCCTTACAAGGCATGGGTCACAAGTTCGAGTCTTGTACCGCCCACCACTTGTTACTCACAAGGTAAAAAGTGTTTTTTCTGCGGACCGGTAGTTCAGTCGGTTAGAATGCCGGCCTGTCACGCCGGAGGTCGCGGGTTCGAGTCCCGTCCGGTCCGCCACTATTCCTGGTTTTTAACGAACCAATAAAAAAGCCCCGTCATCCGGGGCTTTTTTATGCCTGTCTGTTTTGTATTCTGCCCTGACTATTTTTTGCCGTTTATCTCAAGTTCGGCGGTGGTGCGCTCAATTTCCTTGCGAATCTTCTTCAGCGCATACACGCTGATATAGACCACAATTGCACAGGTCAAAGCAACGACAATCAAACTCGACACGATTACCCAATCCATATACATGACAGCACCTGTTGGTTATGGCAGATGCTTACAGCTTATGGCAAGTTCGCTGCCCGGAGTTTGATGCGAATCAAGTCGGCTTTGTTTTGCTTACTCATATTGCGCCATAAAGGGTAGCAGGGTTTGCGTCCAGACTTTTTCATCCACCACACCAATGTGTTTGTAACGAATAATGCCTTCCTTATCGATCACATAGGTTTCCGGCGCACCAAAAACGCCGAGGTTCACACCCAGGCGGCCGTCCGCGTCTACCACACTGAGGACGTAGGGATTGTGCAATTCTTTTAACCACTTCTGCGCAGCCGGCACATCGTCTTTGTAATTCACACCGTAGATAGGTACGCCCTTCTCTGCCAGGGTAACCAGAAAGTCGTGCTCGGCATAACAGGTCGGGCACCAGGTGGCCCAGACATTCAACAGACTGACTTTGCCTTTGAAGATATCCTGGTCAACCATTCGGTCAGTGTTTTCGAGCATCGGCAGATTAAACGCTGGTACCGGTTTATCAATCAACGCCGAGGGCATAGCGTTCGGGTCCAGCGACAGTCCGCGCCAGAACAATATTGCCAGCACGACAAAAACAATCAGCGGAATAAACAGTTTGAGGCGTTGCGGCAACATTTAACGGGCAACTCCTGTTTCAAGATCCTGCGGTATCGACACGGGTTGTGATGTGTTAGCGGCCTGCCTTTTGCGGTAGCGTTTATCGGCCACAGATAGCGTTGCCCCGAAGGCCATCATCAACGCACCCAACCAGATCCAGCGCACAAAGGGTTTGAAATGCACGCGCATCGCCCAGGCACCATCGTTCAATGGTTCACCCATGGCGACATAGAGATCCCGGAAAAAGCCAACCTCAAGCGCCACCTCGGTCATCACATTACCACCGGCTAGGTAACGACGTTTTTGCGGTCTCATATCCGGTATAGGTTTGCCGTCTTCTGTCACGCTGATAATGGCTTCATCGGCGATGTAGTTTGGCCCTTCAAATTTGCGCACTTCTTGCAGGACAAACACAAAATCATCGACCGCCAGGGATTCATTAACCGCCATGCGCACATCGCGTTGCTCACTATAAATACTGGTCAGGGTTACACCCAGCAGGGTTACCGCGATTCCCGCATGAGCGATGATCATCCCGTGATAACTCAGGCTGAGCTTTTTCAAGCCGGACAAACGATTGCTGCTGTTACGCAACTTGTGCCAGACATCAGCGATTAGCGCTGTGAAGATCCAGCTGCCGAGGAACACCGAGAGCGCGGCAAGCCAGGAATAATTATCGTTATAGAAATAGGGAACGATCAGCCCGATGGCCATGCTGATAACCCAGGGCCGCCATAACCATTGTGCCAGGTGTCTGACGGTCGTTCGCTTCCAGTTCGCCAGCGGCCCCAAGGCCATCAACAGGCACAACACACCCATCAGCGGCAGGAAGAAGAAATTAAAGTACGGTGGCCCCACCGAGATCTTGCCCCACCCCAAGGCGTCAGCGATCAGCGGATAGAGAGTCCCCAGTAAAACCGTTGTCATGGTAATGGTCAGCAGGATGTTGTTACCCAACAACAACGTCTCGCGGGACAACCAATTAAAGCCGGGGAGACTTTTAACAACCGGCGCACGCAAGGCATACAACGTCAACGAGCCGCCAACCACCAGCAGCAAAAATATCAGGATAAACACACCGCGCTCGGGATCATTGGCAAAGGCGTGAACCGATGTCAGCACGCCGGAGCGAACCAGAAAGGTACCCAATAGACTCAAGGAAAAGGTGAAGATGGCCAGCAAGATCGTCCAGCTTTTAAACATGCCGCGCTTTTCGGTAACGGCGAGCGAATGAATCAAAGCGGTGCCCACCAGCCAGGGCAAAAAGGATGCATTTTCCACCGGATCCCAGAACCACCAGCCACCCCAACCCAATTCGTAATAGGCCCACCAACTCCCCAGAGCAATACCGACTGTCAGGAAGCCCCAAGCCATATTCGCCCAAGGCCGAGACCACCGCGCCCAGGCGCTGTCGAGCCGACCGGCCATCAAGGCCGCAATAGCAAAGGCAAAAGTCGCGCTGAAACCGACATAGCCCATGTAAAGCACCGGCGGGTGGATAATCAAGCCAATGTCCTGCAACAAGGGATTGAGATCACTACCCTCTTGCGGTGCCAGCGGCAAGATGCGCTCAAAGGGATTAGAGGTAAAGATCATGAACAACAGGAAACCTACCGCCACAAAACCCATTACCGACAGCACGCGGGCCTGCATATCCAGCGGCAGGCTTTTGCTGAAGGTTGCAATCGCCAGTGTCCAGCCGGCGAGCATCAACACCCAGAGCAGCAATGAACCCTCATGGCCACCCCAGACGGCGCTGATCTTGTAGTACACCGGCAGCAGACTATTGGAATTGGAGGAGACATAGGCAACGGAGAAGTCGTCGTGAACGAAGGCATAAACCAGGCAAATAAACGCGATGGCAATGAGCACGAAGAAGCCGGTTGCCAATGAGCGACCGGTCAACATCAACAATTGATTACCCGATTGCGCGCCGAGCAACGGCAGCACGGTCAACGCCAATACCACAAACAGGGCGAGGATGAGGGAAAACTGGCCTACTTCAGGAATCATATTTCATCCCCTTGCAGGTTGCCTGGTGTTCACCCTTACCTTTCATGGCTTCGGCGACTTCCGGCGGCGTGTAGTTTTCATCGTGCTTGGCCAATACCTCGGTAGCCTCAAAGACGCCAGCCATATTGACCACACCATTAACCACCGCTGCTTCGCCCTCGGCAAACAGATCCGGCAGGATACCGCTGTAGGTCACCGGCACATCGGCACTACCATCGGTAATTACAAAATTGACCAACAGAGTATCCGATGCACGGGCAACACTGCCCGGCTTGACACAACCGCCGGCGCGAATACGCGTGTTGTGCGGAACATCACCGGCGGCGATCTTGCTGGGAGGATAGAAAAGATTAATGTTTTCCCGCAGGGCATAGGTCATCAAACCGATGGCGAGACTGGAGAAAACAATAATAAAGAGCACGATAATCAAACGCTGCTTGCGCACAGGATGCATGGCGATTCCACTTAGTAAATTAACTACACATTTCTATTCGCAGCACGTTGCTGTCGAGCCTGTTGACGCAGGAATTGCCTGCGCTGCAACAAGGGGCTGACCAGCAAATAAACCAGTACTGCAAAGGTAATACCGTAGGCCGCCCAGACGAACGGGCCATGACCATTCATGACCATAAAGCTGGCGAAGGAGTCGAATTGAAAGGTCATATTGTGCTGCCCCCTTTGACCGGGATGTCTTTGTTATCTGATGAAACCTGTTGCGCCACCAGATCACTCACCCATTGGGTGCGACTTTCCCGGCGCAGGATTTCAGCGCGCGTGTAAAGCAACAACACCAGCGCATAGAAACAGTAAAAAGCAATCACCATAGCCAGCAGTGGATACAACATGCTGGCGTGAATGGTCGACTCACCAACAAATTTGATCGACGCCGGTTGATGCAAGGTATACCACCAGTCCACTGACTTATAGATGATGGGGATATTGACCGTACCCACCAGGGCCAGGATAGCGCCGGCTTTGTCACCGGTATCCCGGCTATGAAACGCCTGCTGCAACGCCATGATGCCGAGATAGAGGAAAAACAGAATCAGCATGGAAGTAATGCGCGCATCCCACTCCCACCAGGTTCCCCAGGTAGGTTTTCCCCAGATCGAGCCGGTTACCAATGAGATAAAGGTCAAGGCGGCACCGATAGGTGCGGCAGATTTCATGACCATGTAGGGCAGCTTCATCTTCCAGATCAGACCGACAGCGCCGCTGATGGCCATGATGTAATAACCCGCCAGCGCCAGAAAGGCAGCGGGAACGTGAATATAGATAATGCGGTAGCTATTGCCCTGCTTGGCATCAACCGGGGCGAAAGCCAAACCCCACACAGTGCCGACAATCAGTAACGTCAGCGTAACAACCGTTAGCCAGGGCAACCAAGCCTGGGTCTTTTCGTAAAACCAGCGGGGGGAACCCAATCGATGAAACCATTGCCACGCCACGTTTTTCACCTCACTCATTATTATTGTTGATCAACCATCACTGGATACGCGTAACGCGCCAGCAGCGGCCAAGGGAGCCAGCACCACGGCCAGCGCCAGGAATGCGCCCAACACAGCCAACTGGCTGTTGATGACACTGCCCAGCACCGCATTGTGCACTGCACTGGCGCCAAAGATCAGCACCGGAACATATAACGGCATCACAATTAACGACAACAACAGACCACCTTTACGCAATGCCACGGTTAATGCAGCACCGACGGCGCCGATTAGGCTCATGCTGGCCGTACCCAGTAAAAGGGTTATGCATAGCGGGCCGTAACCCCCTGACGGCAAAGCCAACATAACCCCCAATAGCGGGGACATCAAGGTCAAGGGTAAACCGGTGACCAGCCAATGCACCATTACTTTAGCTAACACGGTGAAATAAAGTGGCTGTGGGCCGATGAGCATCTGCTCCAGGGAGCCGTCTTCAAAGTCACTGCGGAACAGACCATCCAGGGATAATAAGGTTGCCAGCAACGCCATCACCCAAATCAGACCCGGCGCGATAGCGGCGAGGGTTTTACTTTCCGGACTAACGCCCAAAGGAATTAAGGTAATGGCAATGAGGAAGAACACCAGAGGGTTAACCATCTCGGCGCGATGACGCACAGCCAGCAAGAGGTCACGCCGCAGGGTAGCCCAGAAGACGGCAAAGGTGCCCGTTTGTAGGGTCGCTTCAGTCATCACCGGCTCCAGGTTGCCCGGCCGGCTGAAAATCCAGCAGGTTCAGATGCTTGAGCGATGGCAGCGCAAGATCCTGGTGGGAGGTCAGGAGAATCAAACCGCCCTGCTCTGCATGGCTGGCAAAAAGCGTCTCCAGTTCGGCTGCACCGCGTTTGTCTATGGCCGTAAAGGGTTCATCGAGTATCCACAGGCGCGCCGGGCTGAGATACAAGCGGGCCAGGGCCACCCGGCGCAATTGACCCGCTGAGAGCTGGTAGCACGGGGTTTCTTCGTAACCATACAGACCCACCGCTTCCAGGGCGGTGTAGATGGCGGAGCGGGATTCAATGCCGCTGATAGCGGCATACCAGCGCAGGTTTTCCAGCGGACTCAGCGCTTTTTTGACGCCCGGCAGGTGCCCGATATACAGCAGTTTACGGCTATAGTCCCAACCCACATCCGACACCGGCTGACCATTCCACAACACCGCGCCGGTATAGTCGTTATTGATGCCTGCCAGGGCACGCAACAAGGTCGTTTTGCCGCTGCCATTAGGGCCGACAATCTGGATAATCTCACCGGGGTAAGCGAGCAGGCTCAGATGGGAGAACAACTGGCGTTCATCGCGTTCACAGGAGACCTGGCGCAACTCCAGCAGTGGCGTGGACGGCGGAGAGAAAGCTTCCGGCAAAGTCAGGGGCGACTCGGTCAAAATTATCGTTCTCGTGGTCTATCAACGAATGAAGCTCAGTATTTGGCAATTGCTGCCGTTATACTCGGAGCCAGCTCAAGCAAGTTCAGTGGTGAAAACAGGCGAGCGATTATAGCGAGCATCCGCCGGAGATTTCACGTTTATTTACCCGCAACCCTGACGCAGCCATCACATATGCCCAGCAATTTGCCACCAATTACCCAGAATCTGCTTAGCAGCATGCAACAGATGCGGAGTGAGCAATTAGCCAGCCTGAGCAAAATAACGGGATTGAGTGTTGGCAGCACGGTCATGGCTGTGGTGGAACAGATAGCTCCAGCCACCCAGTCACAACGCGACCTGCTATTGGCGCAAAGCCAGCAACTCCTGGCACAGCTGCAACAGAAGCCGGCCACACCGGCCATCAAACTCCAGATCGCCACCCTGCTGGAACAGCAACAACTGTTGGCTTCCCCGCCATTGAAGCTGGTGCAATTACAATTGAACAACCGCCCCCTGCTGACCTATACCGACCAGCCGGTACAAGTGGGCCAGCAGATCCCGGTCAAGCTGGATACCCAGCAACGCCTGGTGCAGTTGTTAAGCGCTCTCAGTGCTGGCACCTCCCCGTTAACGACCAAAGAGGGAGAACCCGATCTCGCCGCCATAACCAAGGCGCAACAATCTGTAGTTCACACGGCGGCTCAAGCAAAAGCTCAGAGCGCACTGGCCGAGGCGTTGCGCACGTTATTACCGCAAAAGGAAAAGCCCCAGGAGTTGTTGGCTGCGCTGGCGCCATTGCAGCAGCTCCCTATTAAACAGCGAGATCAACTGCTGCCCACCACGGTGCAACAAGCCTTGCGCAGTGTGGCTGATCAACTGCGCTCCATGCCGCAACTGACCAATCCCAAACTGCTTCCCATGGTGTTGAAGAACAGTGGTGTGCAATTTGAACAGAAGCTTGCCGCTAACCTCTCCCCTGCCCCGGAATCATCTGTGGCAACGAAAAATCCCGTCTCAATCCCAACCAACCCGATTAGCCAACGCTTGATCAGCCAGGATTACAAAGGCGCCCTGCTGCATCTGCTCAATCAACTTGGCCAAGCCTTGGGCAAAGCGGCTCCACCGATGAATGAAGTACCATCGACACCGCTTACAAGCACGCCGTCGGCTACCTCATCCACCACGCCCCTGCCATTCAGTCCGTTGCAATCCACGGGGTTTGCGTTACCGACACCGCTGCAATTTCCCACGGCGTTGCAATTGCTCCAGCACCTGGCGGCCCGTCCCAACCTGGATCTGAGTGATAAAGTGTTGCGCACGCAACTGATGCTGCTGCTACATCAGCACACATTGACCAGTCTGGCGAAGGTGCAGTTACAACAACTGCACACGCTGAACCATCAACAAAGCCAGGTAGACAGCCCACAACCGACCCAGTCCTGGCTGTTTGACATCCCGGTGCGCTATGGGCAAGACGTACACCCGTTGGAGATCCGCATCGATCAGGAGTGGGTAAACGACGAGAAAAATGAAGAGAATCCGCGGGACAAGGTCAAGCAATGGTCGGTCATGCTCAGTTTCAACCTGCCACGCCTGGGCGGTCTCTATGCCCAACTGACCATTCTTGATGATGCAGTGTCAGCCAAACTCTGGGCAGAGCAAGCCTCGACTCTTGCCCAGGCCCAAGCGAGCCTGGACAGCCTGCGCCAACAACTACAGTCCCAGGGTGTGGATGTGAAACAACTGCAATGTGTCACCGGGCCGCCACCCAGCCGTTCTGTCTCATTGAACTATGCGTTGGTGGATATTCAAACGTGAGAGCTAAACCATGACCGACCGACATCCTGACGACGTATTTTCCCGCGACCAGGTACAAAAGGCCGTTGCACTTTTTTACGATGGAAAAAATGCACCGCATGTCAGTGCCAAAGGAACCGGTGCGATTGCACAGCAGATTATTGATATTGCGAATGAGCACAATGTCCCCTTGTGCGATAACAGCGCATTGGTCGATTTGTTGGTCAACCTTGAGCTGGGCGATGAGATCCCCACATCGCTTTACATCGCGGTGGCCTACATCATCGCGTTTGCCTATGACCTCGAAGGCAAACAACCGGAGGGTTGGCAAGGGAGCAATCCCACACCGTAAAAATTGGTAACCCTTTCACTCAATACAAAAAATAACCTTTTCGTGCAATAAATGCCCTTCACTGTTGGTCACATAAGTGACAAGATAAATTTATCTTCCCATCAACAGAACCCAGGCTTATGAATACACCCCTGATTACCGCCGAACAATTGCAGGCACAAATAGGCAAAGGCGTGGTGGTTATTGATTGCCGTTTTAACTTAATGGATAAAAACCAGGGCTACCAACAATACCGTGCGGGACATATTCCCGGTGCTTGGTATTTTCATCTGGAACACGATCTATCTGCACCGGTTGCTGAGCATGGTGGCCGTCATCCATTACCGGGCGCAGACATTCTGGCCGATAAATTACGCCGTGCCGGCGTGAACCAACAAACACCGATTGTGGTTTACGATGATTCCCGAATGGCTTTTGCCGCACGCGCCTGGTGGTTGATTCGTCATCTGGGTCACGAGCATGTGGCAATACTTGATGGCGGCTATCAAGCCTGGTGCGCTCTGGGGGGCATGCAGGATCGACGGGAACCGGCGCCACGCGCAGGAAATTTTCGCGCGAATTTTACTACTCGGGACGTCGTTAGCTATAACGATATTCAGGAACAAAAGTCCTCCATGACGTTGATCGATTCTCGCGAAGCCCGGCGCTTTGCGGGTCTGGAAGAACCGATTGATCCCATCGCCGGCCATATTCCGGACGCGCTGAATTATCCCTGGCAGGAGGTTACCAATGAACAGGGTTATATCAAACCAGCGGATTGGCACCAGCAGCGCTGGCAAAGCCTGCCGGATAAACATAACCTGGTAGTCTATTGCGGTTCCGGTGTGACAGCCTGCGTAAATTTATTATCGTTGTATTTGAGTGGTATTGAAGCGCGGCTGTATCCCGGCAGTTGGAGCGATTGGTGCTCTTATCAAACACATTAAGAGACCGATATTTTTACAATAAAAAAAACGGGCCATGCATTTTGCACTGGCCCGTTTTTTTAAGTTCGTTCTTTTAACGATATTGGTATTCGATTCTTACATCCCATGCGCCACCTTTGTCATCGTCCAGATTGGAACGGCCCTGATAACGCATCAGGTATTTTTCCGGTGAGTAAGCCAGATAAATCGGATCGGCAAATATCGACGCAAAACGATTGGCCGGCGTAATAACAAAATAACGCCAATCAGCAGGATTGTCGTTAGCCGCAAGCGGTGTTTTATCCGTGGCAACTTCACGCACTTGCAAACGCACTGTATCCACACGGGTCGGCAAGGCAAACATGAAATTGACTTTTTTGCCGGTCGTTAATTTTCCCCAATTTTGTTGAATAAACGCATCAAACCCGGCGTCAATCACCATGGAGGCGTTGTTCATGATTGTTTTTTCATTGGTCGAATAATTCAGACTGTGTGACAACACCAGACGACCGTCAACAAAACGCGCAGAGACTTTCTCATCATCCCGTTTATCGTGTAATTCAAATTCCGGCTGGGTGACTTCACCGGTGTAGAACAGCGTTTTGGTTGCGAAAATGTTACCGTCCGGCTTGGTGTAATTGACGGTGACTTCACGATTGTGATTCATATCGGTGTAATACTCGCTGTACACCAGCAAGTTATTATTGACGTTGTAGGCATTGCCGGTAACGGCATAGTTTTCGTTTGCGAAAGCGGCACTGGCAACAAGAAAAAATGCACCAGCAGCACATAATTTACCGGGGAAAGACATGGTCAACGACATAATGAATCTATCCTTTTACAAGAACCTGTTTACGAGAAATCGGATTAACGGCAGTACCAACAGCCAGATGACGGCCATTATGGCAAAAGCCTGAGTCAATGGCACGCCCCATTGCGCATCCGATAATGCTATGCCGCCGGCATAGGCCAGAGGGCCAGCTACTGCACCGGATATAGCACTGATCCATGGGCGCTGATAGATCCACGATAAGGAATGGTTCAGCGTGGTTCCCATCAAAATCCACAGGCACCACAGCCACACGGGCGACATCCCCTGCCCGGCAAAAATAAAGACACCGGCGCCTGCCAGGAGGTTGTCGTGAACCCAACCAAGAACCAGACATACAGCAAGGGTGGTTTTATCCGAATGGCCATACAGCCAAACGTGGACAACCAGTGCCACTGCGGTAAACAGCGCAGCCCAGAGGTTCCCGCCTAACACGCATACAAACCAACCCAGTTGGAAGATCAGTGCATTGGCAATCCATCGATTGCGAGGATTTTGAAAGATCTTTTTGGCAGGAGTTTCATTCATGCGAAGAAATTCTGCCGAAACTGTGGTTTGGCCAACAAAATCTGGGCCGTGCCGATACTGCGTTCCATAAATCCGCCTTCGCAGTAACACAAATAAAATTCCCACATACGGATAAAGCGTTCATCAAAGCCCTGCTGTCTGACCTGTTCCAGATGCGCCAGGAAGCCATTACGCCAATCGCGCAGGGTGCGCGCGTAATGCTCTCCAATATCTTCCATGTGGAGAATATTCATATTGGTTGCGCGGGTGACAAGATCGCTGATGACCGTGATGGAAGGCAATGAACCGCCGGGAAAAATATAGCGCTGAATAAAATCCACCGACCGCCGTGCTTGCGCGTAGCGTTGGTCTGCGATGGTAATCGCCTGCAATAACATCAGGCCGTCGTCTTTCAATAAACGCGAGCACATCGCGAAATATTCGGCATAGTTTTCATGACCGACCGCTTCAATCATCTCAATGGATACCAGCTTGGTGTATTGCCCCTGTAGATCGCGGTAGTCATCAAAGCGCACCTGAATACGATCCTCCAGGCCCGCTGCTTTAACCTGCATCAGCGCATAATCGTGTTGCTCTTTGGAGATGGTCGTGGTGGTGACGCGGCAACCGTAATGGCGGGCGGCATAAATCGCCATGCCGCCCCAACCGGTACCGATCTCCAACAAATGATCTTCGGCTGTCAGCCGCAATTTTTCGCAAACCACCGCTAATTTATGAACCGATGCCTGTTCAAGTGTGGCCTCCGCCGTTGGATAAATTGCCGAGGAATACATCATGCCAGCGTCAAGAAACAAATGAAAAAAATCATTACCCAGGTCGTAATGCGCCGAGATATTTTTACGTGAACCCTCGCGCGTGTTGCGATTAAACCAGTGAAATACTTTGAGCAGCCCTTTGCCAATACGGGACTGGCGCGAATCCATCGCATCCAGTGCTTCCATGTTGCGCACAAACAGACGTGTGACATTCGTCAGGTTCGGGCTCGACCAGTAACCACTCATGTAAGCCTCGCCCGCACCGATCGAACCGCCAAAGACAACCTCTGCATACAATTGCGGGTTATGAACGTGCAAGTCGGCAACCATATCCGCTTCATTGACATGCTGACCGAATTCAATACATTCCTCGCCTTCGTGTATCCGCAGACAACCAGTTTCCAGTTGCGTCAACAACGCAAACAACATCTTCTTTGCCAACGCCTGGTTCCAGTTGAGTGAATTCAACCGGTGTGGACGTAATTGTGTGATGCGGATGTGTGAGTTATTCACCTTCTTTTCGCCTCTGTGTTAACGGTTAGTCATCGCGCTGGGCAACAGCGGGTAATGGTGGATTGTGTTTTTCTTCATCTCGCAAAGAGCGATGCGGATAAAATGGCACACCTTTCAGAAATAATTTCAACGCTTGCCAATAAATCATCACCGGCACCTTGAGTGTCAGCCAGGGCTGCCGCCACAAGATGCGTTGCAGTTGTTCTGCTGACCATGCCTGACGTTCAAGTGTCAGCGTGGCATCCATGTGGCAGATTCCATCGCGATGATTTTCCATATGCACCAGCAAGTGTTCATCGGGCGCTGTACTCACCCAGTGATAGTGCATATCCAGCGGATTGAAGGGCGACACATGGAATTGTTTCGGGAATTCGGTGCGGGTTTTACCATTGCAATCGCAAGGCACCACATAGCTGTGGCGTTCGTTCCAGGGCGTGTTGTTGACCTGGGCCAGAATCAGGGCCGGCTTTTCTGAGTTGGGTTCAAACAGATAATAGAGCGTGACAGGATTGAAGCAGAAACCCCACATCCGCAAATTGGTTAACATGCGCACCGCGCCCTGCGGACAGCGGCCCAATTGACGCACAACTTCAGCGCGCACGGCCTCTTTCAGTTCAGTGTGCGGATCACCCAGGTAATCACTCCGACAGAATTGTCCGCGCGCTTTCCCATTGAGGGACCAGCCTTTTACACCCTTGAACAAGTGTGGCAATTCATCCAGGTCAAGATAAAATAATGTCGAGTCATAGCTAAACGCATGCGCTTTCGGATGGAAGCGACGATGCCGTAATTCACCTTGGTAAATAGCACTGAACATTTACCATTCCTCACCCAGCATGCGCGCCACATTCACGGCAGAAACGACACCGTCTTCATGGAATCCGTTGCGCCAATAGGCACCGCAATAATGCGTATGGTTTTTCCCGCTGATCTCACCCCAACGCTGTTGCGCCGCAACGCTGGCAAGCGTGAACACCGGATGACTGTAACGATATTGCCCCAGGACTTTTTCAGGATCGATCGCCGCGTTAGCATTTACACTCACACAAAAGGTGGTCGTGCTGTCGAGGCGTTGCAGGATATTCATGTTATAGGTCAAGGCTGCTGCATCAGCGTCCTCACTATTCAGCAACAAATAATTCCAGCTGGCCCAAGCTCGCCGAGCGACAGGAAGCAACCGCGTGTCAGTATGCAGGCATACATCATTCATCTTGTAAGGAATCGCTGCCAGAATATCGGACTCTTCCGTCGTTGGATCTAACAGAATCGCCAGCGCCTGATCGCTGTGACAGGCAAAGATAACCTCATCGAAATGTTGTTGGCCATGGGCAGCGGTGAATAACGTAACACCGTCTTCATGACGCTTTACCCATTGCACGGGTGTGCTCACGCGAATAGCGCCTTTAAAGGCTTTTGTGAGTGGCCCAAGGTAAGTTTTTGATCCACCTTTGATGGTGTACCACTGGGGCTGTTGCGTGACGGTCAAGAGTCCGTGGTTGTGAAAAAAACGGATGAAAAACAACAAAGGCATAGCCGACGCTGTATCGAGGCCGGAGGACCATATGGCAGAAACCATGGGCAAGATGTAATAGCGTTGAAAAAAATCGCTGTAACCGCCGGAGCGTAAAAAATCACCCAGGGTTTTGTCAGGCTCAATCCCGCCGGTGTCATGCAGCTGTATGCACTCGCGATTAAAACGTAAGATCTCCTGCAACATGCGCCAATGATCAGGATTCAACAGGTTGCGCCGCTGGGCAAACACACCATTCAATGACGTACCACTGTATTCAAAGCCGCTGATCTGGCAACTGACACTGAACCCCATCTCGGTGGGCTGACTCACAACACCAAGGCGAGACATTAATTTAATAAAATTGGGATAGGTGCGATCATTGAACACAATAAAACCGGTGTCCACGTCATAACTTTTCCCCCTAACGGTGACCGTGCGCGTTGCGGTATGGCCGCCAATGTCAGCTTCTGCTTCAAAGACAGTTACCTTGTGATGGCGACTTAGCAAATACGCACAAAATAATCCGCTAATGCCGGAGCCGATCACGGCAATATTTTTCGAAACTGAATGGCCTGCGGCTGTTTGCATGAACGCGTTTATACCTTATTACGGGACATTTTTTTCAGGAGTGCAGTTTGCCAACTCAACGGCAGCCAACTGCACAAGGTCATGATAGTCACCAGCTGCCAGGGAAACTGAATGATCCACTTACGCCGCGCCATACCGTAGACAATTTCGTCTGCCGCCTCTTGCGGCGTTTGAATAAAAGGCATGGCAAAGTCATTGCGATCTGTCAGTGGTGTTTTGACAAAACCCGGCCGCACCACCGAAATATCAATGCCCTCCGCCGCCAGATCTACACGCAATGAGTCAAGCAAATATTCCAGCGCCGCTTTGGATGCTCCGTAGGCTTCACTGCGCGGCATAGGCAACAAAGTCGCCATGCTCGATACCCCCAGGATGTAAGCTCGATTGGGTGAGCGACGCAGAAATGGCAACGCCAGTTCAAGCGTGTGAACAGCACCGGTAAAGTTAATATCCATCACGGTCGCGAAGGATTCACTGACGAAATGCTTCACATCAATGTATTCGCAAGTACCGGCATTGATGATCAAAACATCGAGATAACCCACATGATCGTGCAAGGCTTTTTCCGCTGTCAGCAAAGCGTCCTTATCACTCAGATCCACCACCACCGCTTTACACCGCTCAGGAAATTCCTTTAGCAAGGGCTGCAGGTTGGCGAGATTACGCGCGGACACGACAACCTCATTCCCCTCAAGCAAAAGCTTATGGGCCAGGGCAGCACCGATACCGGTTGATGCGCCGGTAATCCAGATTTTCAACGGCAATTCTGCGACAGCCATACCCTGCTCCATCTACGCTGCACCAAGATTGCTGAACAATGCTATGGTGTTTTTACGACTTTCCGCCAGATCAACGATAGGCAATGGATAACCTTGTGTCGGCGGTGGCCTGTGAATCTGTTTATTGGATAAATGTTTCAGTATCGGCAAATAAGTACGAATAAACTCGCCATCGGGATCAAAGCGCTCTGACTGACTGACAGGATTAAAAATACGGAAGTAAGGCGCTGCATCCGTACCGGTAGATGCGCTCCACTGCCAGCCACCGTTGTTCGCTGCAAAATCGCCATCAATGAGCTGCGACATAAAATAGCGTTCGCCGAGCCGCCAATCGATCTGCAGGTTTTTGGTGAGGAACATGGCCACCACCATCCGCAAACGGTTATGCATCCAGCCAGTAGCTTTTAATTGCAGCATTGCGGCATCGACAAGGGGGATACCCGTTCGCCCATCACACCACGCCTGAAACGCCTCGTGATCCTTGCTCCAGGGAAAGGCTTCTGTGTGGCGCTGCAATGCCTGGTGTTTGCATACCCAGGGATAATCCACCACCACATGTTGATAGAATTCCCGCCAGATAATTTCGCCTAGCCAGCAACGAACACCGTCACTGCCGGTGTCCCATTCACCATTATTTGCCGCCAGGACAGCAGCGGCACATTGGCGCGGCGAGATGGCTCCCACCGCGAGATAAGGCGAAAGCGTCGAAGTACCCTCCTGCGCCGGAAAATCCCGCTCGGTTTGATAATCGTGTAAATCCTGCTCAATAAACCGTTGCAGGCGTCGACGCGCTTCCACCTCACCGGCCGGCCATTGTTGGTGTAAATCCCGTTGGGGAAAGGGTTTAAAAACCGCATCAATATCCGGCGACTCGATGGCATCACCGGCGGGTTGTTTGAGCGGTGCAGACAGGGGGTGCAAACGTAATGGCATAACGGTTTGCAACCATTTCTTTTTGAAAGCGGTAAAGACTTTATAGGGTTCGCCCTGGCCGTTGCGTAACATACCCGGCGGCACAATGACGCGATCATGGAAGCGTTTAACGATCATGCCTTGCTCACGGCAAACCTCGGCTACCGCGCGATCACGCTGTAATTCATCAAACGGATACTCCGCATTAAAAAATAATTGCGTGCAGGCATGCTGCTGCGCAATTTGCAATAATTGCTGCGGAATATCCGCTGCATGATCAACCCGCGCAACCACCAAAGGTATATTCCGCTTGGCTAATTGCGGAGCCAGAATCTGCAAATGACGGCGAATAAAATCCAACCTGGCGGGCGCGATGGTGTGACGCTCAATATATTCTGTACATAACTGGTAGACCGCAACGACACCCTCAGCCAATTCACCGGCGCGATAGAGGGCAGGATTGTCTTCCAGGCGGAGATCGTGACGCAGCCAAACAAGGGTTTTCATCTCAAGCCTCCATGCGTTTTTTTATGCGCTGGATGACCCAACCCATCACGGGCAAATGCTCATACAGCATAGCGCCCGCATCGTAATAATCACGGTGATAAAACACCTTATCCTGAAACTTGATATGGCTGTTGCCACTGATCGTCAGCAATTTTCCGTTAGCCAGCTTTGGATGACGATAGTGCATATGCCAGAAGAGCACAGCTTGATGTACACCTGCCGATTGCTGCGATGACGATTCAATTACCTGGCCAAATTCAAAGCGGCATTCCTGCAAGTTTTTCATCGTGCCCGCAAAATAACGCGCGACCTCACCCAAACCTTCAACGCGCTGCAATGGGTCCTGAAAAATAATATCTGCACGATACACATCCGCCATGGCAGGAATGATGCTTTCATCAAATCGACTATAGAGTTCCTGCACTTGTTGAACGATACGACTGTTCATATCAAAGGTCCCGATCTAACGTGTTGCGCTCTGTGAATTCCCGGATAAGGGTGGCGAGGATACCCTGCAAACTGTCGCCCGCCAGCAAGTGCTCTATTGCATCGTGGTCGCCGATGAACATACGGGTAATCTTGCCGGCTAAAAAAACCGGAATCGCCAATATTTGTTGCCAGTCCAGAACCTGGTGCGACAGATTGGTGAGATGCATCGCCGAATCGCCATACAAAACCAAACCCTCGGCCCCCAATTGTTCAACGGCAAAAACCAATTCCGGTAACGGTAAATAGCCGATGTACTCGGCCTGGAAAGTATTTACGAGCAAACTGTAATTCAGGATCAGCGGCAATATATCGCCATCGTCCGGGTTAAGGTTTACCACGAGTAAGCGTTTTCCTTTTGCTGTTTGCCGTTGCCGGTAATGACCGAAGTAGAAATGCTCCAGCACCACACTGTGCAGAAAGGCCAGTTTCGTTTTAGTGCCGTATTCCGGTTTGATCTGCAACTGCTCCAGTACATTGGCGAGCAATTGATCAGCAATCAGCTCAGCGGGGTACAGTGAGATTAATTCATTCAGCAATCCAGTCAGGGCAGCACGGTTTAATTGGTTGAGCGCTGTCTCGATACGCGCCGTGTAATCAACCCAGACGCTGTCGATGCCGGCTTCGGCATCAACCGGTGTCTCGTTGGCAAGGATGCCCTTAACCTTACTGATCGCGAGTCCGCGTACCAGCCAGGCCTGAATCGCTTTCACACGCTCTACGTCTTCCTGGCTGTACAGGCGATGGCCCTTTTCTGTACGGGTCGGCGTTAATAACCCGTAGCGCCGCTCCCAGGCACGCAGGGTTACGGTGTTGACGCCCGTCAAACGCGAAATGTCGCGGATCGGCAAGAGTAATGGCGTTTCGTTTTCCTGCATGTTCATAACGGTCTTCGATTACAAATTGTTGACGATGGCATTGCGCAAGCCGAGTTTTTCGGGATGCGGTGACCAGAAAGTTTGTTGTTTGAGGTAGGGGTTATCCACCTTCATCAGGTGGTGTTTGAGTATTGTCAGCGGCACGACCAAAGGCACCTCGCCCTGCTGGTATGCCTTGATCAACCGGTCCAGCTCCGCGTTTTCCTCCGGTTTCAATAATCCCTTCAGGTATCCACGCAGGTGCATCATGGTGTTGGTATTGCCTTTACGATTGGCGATGTGGCCCAAGGCAGTCATAAACATGACGATAAACTCGTCGCATACCAGGCGAATATCTGTCCCGGATAAATCGGATAACAGCTTGCCAAGCGCGGTGTAGCTGGCCACATGGTGCGCCATCACCTGATATTTATAGCGGGAGTAAAAGTCGATCAGTTTTTTCGGTGTTGGGTCGGCAGCGACTGAGCGCTTCCAGTCATGAAGCGCAAAGACCCGCGTGATGAAATTGTCACGCAAGCCTGGATCGTTCAGGCGTCCGGCTTCCTCAACCGGCAGCAACGGCATCAATTCCATCAGACGCGCGGCATAGGCGCCCCGCCCTTTGTTATCCAGTGGGTGGCCGTTGGTACCGTAACGTTTCATATCAAATACGCCACAGCTCGGTGAATTCTGCATAAATACATAACCGCAGATGTGCGGCATAGCCGCAACCGCCAAATCAGCCTGGGCGGCCAGGGCCTCGGTCACATCCAGGTCGGGATTGGTGACTCCCTGGATACGTGAACCCCGATCGGTTGCCACAATGCGAATCGGTTTGCGCGGGATGCCCAGACCAATGGCAACCTCCGGACACACCGGATGAAACGCCATGTACTGCCCGAGTACTTCGGTGAGATAGCGATTGTGCTTGTGCCCGCCGTCAAACCTGACTGGTTCGCCCAACAGGCATTCACTGACTCCTACAAGAATCTTGTCCATCATAAAACCTATACAAGATTAAGTTCGATGTATAAGTTTTAAACCTAAATGTTGTACAACGCAACAAGTTTGTATAAGTATTTTTACAATATTGGCAAGGAGAAAGCCTAACAAAAGGCTTGAGGAAAATTACCCAACCACTTGATATAAAAGAAAAAGCCGGACATCGTCCGGCTTAAAAAGGAGCTAAATCCACCAAGGATTTAGTAAGACGGCAACTCAATATCTTCGAACAATTCATCCAACTCAGCTTTGGAATGACGATTAAAGGCTTCGTTGACGATGTCTTTGGTAAGGTGCGGGGCAAACTTCTCAATGAAGTCATACATGAACCCGCGCAGGAAGGTGCCGCGACGGAAGCCCAGCTTGGTCACGCTGCTCTGGAACAAGTGACTGGCATCCAGCGCCACTAAATCAGAATCCACCGACTCGTTGTAAGCCATCTTGGCGATGATCCCGATACCCAAGCCAAGGCGCACATAAGTCTTGATTACGTCCGCATCCGCCGCTGTGAATACCACCTTGGGCGCCAAGCCGCGGTTGATAAAGGCTTCATCCAGCTTGGAGCGACCGGTAAAGCCGAACACGTAAGTCACAATCGGGTGCTTGGCTACATCTTCCAGGGTGAGGTGAGATATCTGGGTCAGCGGGTGATTTCGTGGGACCACAATGCAGCGATTCCAGCGGTAGCAAGGCATCATGATCAGATCGCTGAACAGCTCCATGGCTTCTGTCGCAATAGCAAAATCAACGGTGCCATCGGCTGCCATCTCGGAAATCTGCATGGGCGTGCCCTGATGCATATGCAGTGACACTTCCGGGTATTGGCGAATAAACCCACCAATCACCGGTGGCAAGGCGTAACGGGCCTGGGTGTGGGTGGTGGCGATGGACAAGCTGCCCTTGCGCTCGTTGCTGAACTCCTGGGCAACCTGCTTGATGCTTTCAACCTTGCGCAGAATTTCCCCGGCTGTCTTGAGGATGGCCTCACCTGCCGGGGTAATCCGGGTCAGGTGTTTACCGCTACGAGAAAATATCTCTACACCCAGCTCATCCTCCAGCAAGCGTATCTGCTTGCTGATCCCTGGCTGGGATGTATACAGGCTCTGGGCCGTAGCTGACACATTCAGGTCGTGATGGGCTACTTCCCATATATAACGGAGTTGTTGAAGCTTCATAAGCCCTCCAGATGGCCCCTCTTCTTAGTTAGATGTTGTGGGTAGTTCTTGTCACCGCGCCGCGAGTAACGGTGCAGTTAAACAAAAGGACTCGTGTTATAAAAATTAAATACATTATTCGTCTACAGAATAGTTGGCATTTTACACTTTGCCAATTGACGGCTAACACAGTCGACTTTCTATAACTTTAGACTATATCCAGAAATTTAATAGTTTTTGTAGAACAGGTCTCGATTTACCGTTTATTGCAGCGGTTCGTTAGCAATTCCGTGGGGAACGTGACCAGTAGCCACATGTTCGCTGGCTGAGTCGCAATGCATGCGTTGATCGTCAAAGAACACATCGGCTCCGTAGGCTTTGAGGAACGGCCCCTTGGCCAACCCGCCCAGAAAGAGCGATTCATCAATACGAATGTTCCAGGCACGCAAGGTACGAATCACCCTTTCATGCGCCGGGGCGGACCGGGCGGTGACCAGCGCTGTGCGGATCGGGCAGATGTCACCACTGAATTCAGCCTGCAGGCCTTGCAAGGCCGTCAGGAATTCCTTGAAAGGCCCCCCGCTCAGCGGTTGTTTTGCAGATAACTTTTCACTTTCAGTAAATGCGCTAAGTCCCTGTTTTTTAAAAATTTGTTCCGCCTCATCCGAGAAGAGAACCGCATCGCCATCGAAAGCAAAACGCAATTCATCGTGTTCGGCTTTATTCTTGGATGCAATCAAGGTTGCTGCCGCCATACCGTGGTTCAACGCCTGGCGCACGTCCTCACCGTCGGTAGAAAGGAATAGATGACAACCAAAGGCAGAAGCATAACGGTAAGGCGACACACCACCGCAAAAGGCGGCGCGGGTGATGGTTAACCCGTAGTGTTCGATGGAGTTGAAGACCCGCAGGCCAGTATCCGCACTGTTGCGAGACAACAGAATAATTTCAACGCGCGGATCGCCACCCAGGCGCTCATTTACGCGCAAAAGCTTTTTCACCATGGGAAAGGCATCACCGGGCAGCAGAACATCATCTTCGTGCTCGATCTGGTGGCGGGCGTAGGCTTCCAATCCTTCCTTTATATAGACCTGATGACTGTCGTCCAGATTAAACAACGCGCGCGATGAGATCGCGATCACCAGCTTGTTACCAAAACCTGAGGGCATAGTGGGTCCAATTTGTTTGTTGATAGGCGCAGTTATACACGATTGGTCGCGCGCTGCAATGTCTTGCTCGCGGTACAGGATGGCCTCCGTGCGACCGCAGGATTTGGCCAGCGCCGCTTCCTGCCCGATACCGCAGGGTAAATTGAGCCTGCATAACCCGCGACGTTGGTAGATATCGATAAAGCTCCCAAATTATCAAGCTTCCCTTCTCTGCATAAATAGTCGCTCGATAAGCATTCAACTCATCCCATTTTGTACGAAGGAATTGCCTTCGCAAAAAATCGACTTTAACAAAACCTTCATAAAACTGTCGCCTAAAAGTCATAAACGATAACGATCATAGGCGCCATCGAAATGAGATGTTTCGCACATTCTCCCGATACTAAAAAACGTGCGGAGCACGCAGTACACATAACGCCGGCTTCTTACGAAGCTTAAAAATTTTTGTGACCCCTCTATCAGGAGTGTTAGACCTATGAAGATGACGCATATTGTGAGCGCAACTGCCCTCGCCGTTTTACTGACCGCCTGTGGTGGTGGAGATATTGAGGTTGATGCACGCAATCAATCCAACACAGACAACTCTGTTGGTGACAACAGTAACAATAACTCTGGCGGCGGCAACCCAGGCGGCACAACGAATCCTTGCGCTTCTTATGTTGATGCTGAAGGCGTTACCTTTCGCGGCTCCTACGACGCACCTAATTGTGTTTATGGCACAACTTTCGTTAGTTTGACCAAGCCTTATACCGGTGAAGAAGAACTTGTTTTCGCCGCACTTGAAAATGACGGCGCGCATGTTTTTAACGACAGTCTGGTTATCGGCCGCAATTACAGCAACGATGCAGATATGACTGCTGCTGGAATCGCCCAAGGCGGCGACGGTTCCGTATTACGTCTGGAAGCCGGTGCCATCCTGGCATTCCGCTCCAACGATGACTACATGGTTATCAACCGCGGCTCACAAATTTATGCCGAAGGTACTGTTGATGCACCTGTTATTGTTACTTCCGACAGCGATGCTGTTGATGGCACCGTTGGTGCTGAAGACGTTCAACAGTGGGGCGGCATGATCATCAACGGATTCGGTGTAACCAACAAGTGCTCATACACTGGCACCATGATGGATGGCGACCTCGCCACTTCTGACTGTCACGTTGACGCCGAAGGTAAGTCCGGCGCCGGCCAGACTCAATACGGCGGCGATAATAATGAAGACAGCTCAGGCTCACTGAATTACTTCATCGTCAAACATACCGGTGCCCAGGTTGCTCCGGGTAACGACCTAAACGGTATTTCTTTCAACGCCGTTGGCTCAGGCACTGAAGTTAATTACCTGCAAGTTTATTCAACCTACGATGATGGTATCGAGTTCTTTGGTGGCGCAGTTGATATCAACCACTTTGTTGCGTTATACGTTCGCGATGACTCCATCGATATCGACGAAGGTTACGTAGGTACTATCGATTACGCACTGGTTATTCAAGGCGAAGAAGATGGTGACCACTGCATCGAATCTGATGGTATCGGCAGCTATGGCGACATCTCTTCAGACGCGCAAAATGATTTGGTTGCTCGCGGTCTGAACAGCCGTGCCACCATCAAAAACCTGACTTGTATTGTGTCACCAAACGAAATGGGTACTCACGACGCAGGCCATGGCTGGCGGATTCGTGAAGCACATTTCCCGACTATCCAAAACACCATTCTGACTACTGCTTACAAAGCTGACGGCGCTGCCGATGCTGCAAACTATTGCGTGCGCATTGAATCAACCCAAGGCCTGCAAGCTGCACAAGATGGTGACCTGGTGATCGAAGAATCCATTATTGCCTGTCAAGACCTGACTGCTGGTGGCCCGTTACCAGATACCACTACTACCCTGGCATTCCTGCAAGCGAGCAATGATGTAATGCAAACCGCTGAAGCCGGTGAAGATCCGACAGCTGCTAGCAACCCGGCTCTGGTTATCCTGGATGGTTTCTACTCTCTGGCGCTGGGCGACACTCTGGTAAACAGCGCGCCCACCACCGTAGTACCAACTGACAGCCGCGCTTTTGTAGGTGCAGTAACTGCAGACGACGATTGGACCGCTGGCTGGACCTACGGCTTGCACCCGGAAAATCGTGGCCAACCGCTGTGGTTTGAAGCTGAATAATTTCGGCCAACCCATTGAGTAGCATTCGATTGCCGTAATCAGAAGGGCGCCTTACGGCGCCCTTTCTGTTAGGCAGCTCGTTAAGTTGACAAAACAGGTCAGTCAGATGAACACAAAACGTTATAGCAATCACCCGCTCCTCACCGGGTTCACGGTGAGCCTACTCAGCATGACCATCAGTTCCGTGGTGCATGCACAGGATGATAACGCTGCGCCAAGCATAGTCGCGCCGCCGATACTTGAAGAAATGATCGTTCAGGGACGTCTGCAAACCGGTGCTCAGAGCGTTGTGATGGAGCGGATGCAAGAAGCCGTCGCTGCAGATCTTATCGGCTCTGAACAGATTGGTCGCGTAGGTGACTCAACAGTTGCAATCGCTTTAACCCGCGTCCCCGGCGTCACCTTGGTTGACGATAAATTTGTTTTCGTGCGCGGTTTGGGTGAGCGTTATTCAAGTACCAGTCTGAATGGTGCAATGGTCCCCTCACCGGATCTTTCACGCAACGTTCTACCGTTAGATATATTCCCTACGTCTATCGTCGAATCCCTCTCAATTCAAAAGGCGCCTTCTGCCAACAAGCCTGCAGCCTTTGGTGGCGGTAGCGTTGATATTCGAACTAAGGGTATTCCTAACGAATTTGTATTTACCGTTGAAGTCGGTACAGGGATGAATACCGAGTCCTCGGAGTTTTTGACTTATAAGGGCGGTTCAGATGATCGCTGGGGTAAAGATGATGGCTCCCGTGAACTTTCACCCACTATTGAAAATGCGCTGGATACCTATCGGGGTGATTTTACGCCCGCAAACATCAATACGATCGGAGGCTTGGGCTCGATAGCGGATGCAAGCGAAATCAACCGCAATCTAGCGTTGGATTTAAACCGTGAAATCTCTCTGCGCGAAACCAATGGCGAGCCGGACATTGAAGGTGAGATCAATATCGGCAACAAATACTATCTGCCCAACGAAATGGAAATTGGTTTTCTTGCAGGCGTTGCCTATGACAGCAAGTGGCGTAGCAGTGAAATTACCCAGCGCAAATTGGGTAACCCGGAAGAGCAAGTACTGTTTGAGGACGAAAGTGTTTATTCAGTGGACCTAACTGGAAACTTCAGCTTAGGGCTGGTACTGAACTCTGAAAACAAAATCGAGACCACTAGTATCTTTTTACGCAACACGGACGATGAGGTTTCTGTTGCGGATTACTTCAGTGCGAATAACCTTCTTTCTGACGGTGACGGTAACCGTAATAGCGATATCCGCTATGAGCAACGCGAAATGGAAATTCACCAATTGCACGGCGAACACGAGTTCGGCTGGGACACCATTGACAGTTTAGGACTGGAGAAGCTGTCTTTCCTCGAAGGTTTGTCAGTCAACTGGTATATTTCTGACAGTGAAGCCACCACTGAAGTCCCAAATGAAGTTCGCATCAAGAGTCGTATCGTTGCCGACCCGGCTACAGGTGAAGCATTAAGTAGTCGTGTTGAAACCAGTAATAATTCGGCAGGCTCTTTCCGTTTCACTCACTTGCGCGATAATGTAGAAAGCCGTGGCATTTCTGTGACCATGCCGTTTGAACTCGCGGACTTCAGCATCAAAGTGCAAGGTGGTACCGATTATTGGCAAAAAGCACGTACTTACGAGCAGCTGGAATTTTTCCTCGGCAGTACAACAGGTGCCAACCCATCTATATACGATGGCCCATTGGGCGATGTATTTTCTGACGAAAATATAGCCAACGCGGACAATGGTTTCTTGATTGCCACCAACGGAGGCAACGCAAACAGTTACATTGCGGCCAACAAAGTCAATGCTGCCTTCGGTAACCTTGATGTCACTTGGAAGGAAACACTTCGTGTTGTGGTCGGTTCACGCTGGGAGGATTATCAGCAACTAAACCTGCCTTGGGACCCCATTAAATATGACGGTAGCCAATTCCCTGGTGCCGACAGCAATGATCCCGATGAGGTCGCGGATTATTTCCTGAACGCCACCTATACCGACGATGACTTTTACAACTCTATCGCCGTAACATGGATGGTCCAGGATTTTTGGGCAGAAGACTTCCAATTGCGCGCGAGCTTTGGCGAAACCACAGTACGCCCTGACTTGCGGGAAATATCTGACTCCAGTTACTTCGATCCCATTACTGACATCGCTGTAGACGGCAACAGCGATGTACTGCCTTCCCAAATGGATAACTACGACTTGCGTGCCGAGTGGTTTTTTTCCAATGGCGACAACTTCACCGTCTCACTTTTCTACAAAGATATTGTGAATCCGATTGAATTGTTCGAAGGTGCCGCTACGGACGACAACATTACCGCTGAAATCCACAATGCCGAAAGTGCCGAGGTTGCCGGTGTTGAGCTGGAGTTCCTGAAGAACCTGGGTGATGTCGCTGAAGTGCTGGACCCTTTCTTTATCCAGGGTAACTTCACATTCCTGGATCAGGAACTTGTTGCCGGGGATAACGCTGATGCACCAACCAATGAAATACGTCCCTTACAAGGCGCGTCTGACCAAGTTACCAACTTGATCTTCGGTTTCGACTCACCGGACGGTATGCATGCGGCAACCCTCTCATACAATGTGTTCAGTGAGCGGTTGTTTTTCGCGGGCCGTAATGGCGCACCGGACAGTTATGAGCAACCATTCCACTCGCTGGATTTCACCTACTCATTCTATCCACTCGATAGTTTGACTGTGAAATTTAAAGCCAAAAACCTTCTGGACCAAGACTTAAGTATCGAAGCGCGCAATGAGGAAAGTGGCAATGCGCAAACGGTCGAAATCTACAACGCCAAACGCGGCCAGGATCTGAGCCTTAGCGTTCAATACAAGTTTTAACAGCTGATTAAGTAATTCCGCTTGTTAGCCGCTCCCCGAGCGGCTTTTTTTTGCCTCGTTGTCGCAGCCCCCCTGCACTTATCTACATCTCAAGCATCATTTCACTTAGCAAAAGCCTGTAAATCTTGCTTAAAATTGATAGAAAAATGCATTAATAGGCTTTTTGTCATAATAAATTAACATTTTCATGCTAGGCCGGATGCTAATCTTTATAACAAGAACGCACAAATTACCGGCTTTAATCCCGATTTGGCGCTTTCAAAACATATAAAAATGCCTAATGCATCAGAGGAAAAAGCAATGAAGTCATTAACTGCCCGTAAAATTACCCGTGGACTGACAAGCTTAATTATAGGCTTGCCTTTGGTATTTACCCATTTCGCCTCCGCGCAAACTTATGTCCCGGCACAGTTTGGCAATACACTCAACTATATCGAACAAACGATAACCATGCCGGAACTGACCGCGGACCAACCCGTCGTTGCGGTTTATTGCCAGGCGGATGTCGATGCAAACGGCATCACCAGCAACGCGGTCTGTTTTGAGAAAGAAGGTTTTGACTCATTAAGAGATCAAACCACCGAAGCCGTCAACGGTAGACAATTTACTCCGGCACAGGTTGATAACAAGAAAGTCCCCGTTCGTATGCAATTCCGGGTGATCTACGCCAAGCTGGACGGTCAACCGCCTATTATGCTGCTGCCCAACCTGGGTTATATGCAGAGTAAATACGGCCATGACTACACTGACCCGCAAGAACGCCTGGATCAACCACAATGGTATGAACTTTATAAACGCAATGATTGGGCCGAGGGTTTACCGTTTTTCAGCCGCGAAGAAAACATGACACGCGTGCTAGCCATGATTGACGAAAACGGCAAAGTCATCAGCGCCAGACGTCTTGAAGCGCAAAAGACTAACAAGCGCGATGTTGTGGAAGTTGAAAAAGTGGTAAAGAAATCCAGCTTTATCCCGGGCTTCTCAAGAGGAAAAGCAGAGCGCATGCAGTACGTCGCTGTTTTGCACTATCGCGCAGAATGATGATTATTTAACTACTATTAAAAAATAAGGGGCAGTGATCAGATCACTGCCCCTTATTTTTACATTGAAGCAATATTACGGCATATAGTGAATACAAATTGCTCTACTATAACGCCAGTCACTCACTTGACCACCTGCTTCATGTCTGGCCCGCAGGTACAACTTCACCTCTCTATCAACTCTGTAAAAGCGCGACGTAGACCCGCAGTTATGGTAGGGAACGTTGGATGTAGAGATCGGGCCTACCGCAAAATCAAGGCTTCCTGTTGTAACGTTGACACCATAATGCTGATACAACGTCCAATTGACGTCGGGCTCATTTACCGCAGTCCCAAAATCAATCTTGTACTCAATACGGGTGGATGCCCCGGAAAGCATACTCCAACCTAAATACTCATGAGGTCCGTTGTCGAGGTTATAGTTACGGAAATAAACTGTCTGCTCAGACGCATACAATGGAACATTGTTGTAGTCAATTGTTAAAGACGCTACAGGAGGCAAGCCCGCCGTCAGAACGTTGGATACGTCGAGAATGGCCTGCATATTTACGCCGGAATTAGATCCGCTGGAGGCGGTGCATCCACCATGGGTATGAACACCAACCAATCGTCCATGGTTATCCACAATACCGGAGCCAGATGATCCCGGTCGGGTATCGATATTCGAATAAGATACGCGATTATAGGTATATTGCGGGTTACTACCCGCATCCACCTGCTTTGCTTCGCCACTGGGGTGCTGCACAATCAACAGATTATTTGCCGCGATATGGGTAACCGATTTCCATCCAAACGCTGAACCTTGCCAGTTAAGCGCAGTGCCAGGGTTACCACTTAGCGACAACACTGCGTAATCCAACCCCGCGCTCACACCATCTTCCACAACGCCTGTAATTTGAAAGAATTGTTGCGGACGATAACTGCCGGTACCACCTATACGTTGATAATCAAAAGCCACAAAATCACCGACGGTACCATTACCGACACAATGACTTGCCGTGAGAAATAAATTATTCCCAACCAGTGTTCCGCTACAGTACCCGGTTAAACTGGCGGAAGCAGAGGTTTTAATTGCTCCCACCGAACGCCCGGCATTGCTAACAAAGTTAACATCGAAGCCAAGGCCTGCATCGCTGCCGTTGTAAGCTTCAATCTGCTGTAGATCATTATTGCCGCATATTGACTCAGGTTGATTCAGCGTGACCGGGGCAGAATATACAGAAGGGTTACTTAACTTTGAAATAAAGAGTGGATTTTCAGAAGCTGAGACCAGATGACAAAATGTCGCCATAAAACCAATTAAAATTACTAACTTTTTCATTCCATTGTCCTTTAAGTAATTACGGAGAAACCAAAATACGCAATTTTAATTGCACATTTGTTACGGATCACTCAAAGGCACCAAGCATAAATCAGCAGCTTGATATATTTTCATTCGATATGATGCTTGGGCAACAAGATAGATATCGCCGCAGCCAGGCCAATCAATAACGACGAAACCCATAAACACGCTGCAAGACCGGCCGCCTGATAAACCCATCCCGATAACAACGTCCCCAACAAGCGCCCTGCCGCATTAGCCATGTAGTAAAACCCCACGTCCAGCGATACACCGTCCTCTTTTGCATAACTGACAATCAGATAACTGTGCAGCGATGAGTTAATCGCAAAGACCACACCAAATGCCAACAACCCACCAATTAATACACTTGTCGTGGGCAGGTCCGCTTGCAGCCCTAATGCAATTGCCGCTGGAATAATGGTGAGCGCGATTGCCCATAACAAGGCTTCAGATCCGCCAGGTGATGCAGATAGCGATCGTTTGATTAGCAATGGCGCAACCGATTGCACTATACCGTAGCCAATCACCCACGCCGCCAGGAAGCCACCTACCCACCAAAAATCCCACCCCAGCTGGCTGCTCAGAAATACAGGCAAGGCAATAACAAACCAGACATCCCGCGCGCCAAATAAGAATAACCGAGCTGCCGACAAGACATTAATAGCGCGGCTTTTGGAAAATAACGCACTGAACTTGGGTTTCGCTTTTGCTTTACCCAAGTCTTTTTTCAATAAAATCAAACTGGCCAGCCAGATAATCAGCAACACCGCAGCCATTGCCACAACAGCACCGGTAAAACCGATTAACGCCAGCAGAGCGCCACCAAGGAAAAAGCCCACACCCTTTAACGCGTTTTTAGAACCCGTTAATAAGGCCACCCACTTGAACAGCTGGCCTTGCTGATCACCGGGCACCAACAATTTAATCGAGCTTTTTGCGCTCATCTTGTTGAGGTCTTTAGCGATACCGGATAATGCCTGGGCTGCCATCACCCACACCACAGTCAACATCGTAGTAGGTACAGCGAGCATCAACAAGGCGACAACTTGCAACGCTAAACCGATATTCATGGTGCGGTTCAAACCGATGCGTGCGCCGAGGTAGCCCCCGATTAAACTGGTAATTACACCAAAGATTTCATAAAACAAAAATAAAGCTGCAATTTGCAAAGGGCTATAGCCCAACTGGTGAAAATGCAACACTACCAACATGCGCAAGGCGCCATCGGTCAGGGTAAACGCCCAGTAATTACCGGTGACCACCAGATATTGCTTTATCTCGGCACTCAGCGGCTTACCTGCTGTGGTTGTCATAGAATAATCCTCAACTGGCTAGGCCGACCATGCGTGCAAGCTCCACTGTGCGATTGGCATAACCCCATTCGTTGTCATACCAGGCATAGATTTTTACCTGGGTATTATTAATGACCAATGTCGACAAGGCATCAACAATAGATGAACGCGGATCACCACAATAATCGGTAGAAACCAGCGGGCGCTCTTCATAACCCAGAATATCTTTAAGTTCGGCCTGACTTGCTGCTTTCAGAAAACCATTAACCTCTTCTACATTGGTTGCACGCTCAACTTCAAAGACACAATCGGTTAAGGATGCATTAGCCAGTGGTACCCGAACGGCATGGCCATTCAAACGCCCACGCAGTTCCGGAAAAATTTCCGCGATGGCCGTTGCAGACCCGGTAGTGGTAGGAATTAAATTTGAGCCAGACGCACGTGCGCGACGCAAATCTTTATGTGGCTGATCAAGAATGGATTGTGTATTCGTTAAATCGTGAATGGTCGTAATCGAGCCATGACGTATCCCCAGCTTTTCATGAATCACTTTAACGACAGGAGCCAGGCAATTGGTTGTGCAGGATGCCGCTGTAACAATACGATGCTCGGCAGGTTTAAACCAGTGATGATTAACACCCATCACAATATTCAAAGCGCCCTGCTCTTTCACCGGCGCGCTTACCACAACACGTTTCACACCTTGATCCAGATAGGCTTGCAAGACCGCCACTGACTTCATCTTACCGCTGGATTCAATCACCACATCGCAGCCGGACCAGTCAGTATCTGCAATGGCTTTTTGAGTTGTCACTTTTATCGACTGACCATTGACAACAATATGGCCGTCATTTGCCTGCACATCTTCCGGCCAGATTCCCTGCACCGAATCGAATTTCAGCAAGTGTGCATAAGTAGCCGCATCAGCCGCCGGATCATTAATCTGCACAAATTCAAACTCCGGCCAATGCCAGGAGGCGCGCAACGCCAAACGGCCAATACGGCCGAATCCATTAATACCAATTTTAATTTTTTTCACTTACTTACTCCTTCGTCTAGGGGAATAATTCGGAACCAATGTTGGGTTCGATTACAAAACGCCACCAGCGACAACATCACCGGCACTTCAACCAACACACCAACCACCGTTGCCAGTGCAGCACCAGAATGTAAGCCGAACAGGGAAATCGCTACTGCAACCGCTAATTCAAAAAAGTTTGAGGTGCCGATCATACAAGCCGGTGCAGCAATGTTATAGGGTAATTTAATGGCGCGCGCGGCAATAAAACTGATGGCAAAGATGCCGTAGGTTTGAATCAATAACGGGATGGCAATGAGTAAAATCGCCTGGGGTTTCACCAGGATGGTCTGCGCCTGAAATCCAAACAGCAACACCACCGTCAGCAACAAACCTAATACCGACCAAGGTTTACAAACTGCCAAAAAGCTACTGACATGCTGTGTTCTATTGTTAGCGGCGCGCTGCTCCAGCCAATGCCGCGTTGCCACACCGGCAACTAATGGCAGGACAACATACAGCACCACAGAAATCAGCAGTGTCATCCAGGGCACCTGAATATCACTGACACCAAGCAAAAAAGCACAAATCGGCGCGAAGGCAAAGACCATGATGACATCGTTGACTGACACTTGAACCAAGGTGTAATTCGGATCGCCTTTGGTCAGTTGACTCCAGACAAACACCATCGCGGTACACGGCGCAACACCGAGTAAAATCATGCCCGCGATATATTCCTGTGCGGTTTGCGGGTCAACCCAATCGGCAAACAGAACCTTGAAAAACAACCAACCTAATGCTGCCATGGTGAAGGGTTTGATCAGCCAATTCACCACCAATGTCAACACTAATCCCTGCGGACGCTGGCCGATATTTTTAATCGCAGCAAAATCAATCTGTACCATCATCGGATAGATCATCACCCAAATAAGCACCGCAACGACGAGATTAACGTGCGCAAATTCCAGGGCGGCAATGTGAGTAAACACCGCTGGAATAACATTACCCAGGCTCACACCAATAACAATGGCTAACGCCACCCAGAGTGACAAGTACCGCTCAAATAAACCCATATCGATTCGCTCGAAATCAAATAGAAGATTGGTTAACTCGCCGGCTCACTGCCTCAGCAGTTTCAACGCGTTCTGAATAACGATCTACCAGATAGTCACTGCGATCACGCAAAAGCAAGGTAAACTTCACCAACTCCTCCATCACATCCACCACACGGTCGTAATAAGACGATGGCTTCATGCGGCTCTCTTCGTCAAACTCCTGAAACGCTTTTGGAACAGAGGATTGATTGGGAATGGTGAACATACGCATCCAACGCCCCAATACACGCAACTGATTGACGACATTAAACGATTGCGAACCGCCACAGACTTGCATCACGGCCAGTGTCTTGCCCTGGGTCGGACGAATTGCGCCCATTGCCAACGGAACCCAATCAATTTGGGCTTTGAATACGGCACTCATTGAGCCGTGTCGCTCTGGCGAACACCACACCTGCCCTTCGGACCACAACACTAACTCGCGCAGTTCCTGCACTTTGGGATGGGTGTCAGGTGCATCATCAGGCAAAGGCAAGCCTGAGGGATTAAATACGCGAGTTTCTGCACCAAAGTGCTGTAGCAAGCGCTCGGCCTCTTCCACCAGTAAACGGCTGAATGAGCGAGGGCGGGTTGATCCATAGAGCAGTAGTATTCTTGGTTTGTGGGATGAAGGAGCCTTCGGAGTTAATTGATCCGCCGAGGGCACATCCAATAAATCGAGGTCAGTATTGGGAAGTGAAATATCCATTGTAATTGCCTTTATATCAGTGAGCCTGGATAACAAAACTGGAATGAACCATATCAACAGCAGCGCTGTGGGCGGTCATGCATGGCATTTAAACGTTGGACGTTATCGTTCAGCCATTCAGCATGGGCTTCGCGCATCAATTTCAAGGTTTTTTTTGCCCAAACAGGCAAATCCGGATGCAAACGATAATAAACCCACTGCCCTTGTCGCCGATCTGCCAGAAGACCGCAGTTACGTAACTGCGCCAAGTGACGGGAAATTTTTGGCTGGGTTACATCCAGCGCGCAGGTGAGTTCGCATACGCATAATTCTTTCTCACCTGAGACTAACAGCGCGATACGGGCGCGCGTTTCGTCAGCAAGGCACTTTCCAAATTGGTCGGGGGATAGAATATTCATAGGCCCTTCACTGTGGTTTTCAGTTACATCTAAATATATACATATTCGAATATCCATATATATTAATGAAGCATAACGGGCAAAAAGATCAATTTCAACAGTTCCTGTTGCTGATCTTCAATGAATTAAGATGAGGATACGAGAAAAATACTCGAAATCCACCAGAAACAGGCTACCTTCCAGTGGATCAGGGCTGAATGAAAACCGATGGGGATAAAAAATGAAAGCAGGGAGGACAATCACCCCGGCAACATTCAGGTACTTGCCGCGTCAAACAAGGCGGCAACCGCGTCAGGCACAAAAGGCCGCCCGCGTTCATTAAGCGAGGTGCCGGTAATTCGTGCACTCAGGCACAGTTTGTTATCCGCCTTGCGATAGATATTCTGCACAAAATCAAACTTGACGCGCGAGGATTGCTCCACCACTACATCCACATAAAATTCATCGCCACTTTTTAATGGCCATTTGTAATCCAACTCCGCACGCAGGACCACCAGGTTAATGCCCTGCGCTGCCAACTCGGCGAAATTAACGCCGCGCCCTAACAGGAATTCGTGACGTGCATGCTCAAGGTAATTTTGGTAAACACCGTTGTTTACAATCCCCTGAATATCACATTCATAATCACGGACTTTAAAATCGAGTGTGAAGCTTGCCATGTTTGCTCTATCCATTGAATATCGTTAAAAAAGAACCGGCATGATATCAACGCTTAAAGAACCGCGCACCCAGAATTAACATACACGGCGTCAGCAGAAGCGTGAGCAGGGTCGCAAAGGTCAGACCACCGGCAATCGCGCTGGAGAGTTGTGTCCACCATTGCGTCGAAGGTGCTCCCATGCCAAGACTGGGCTCTATCAAGTTCACATTGACACCCAGCACCATGGGCATTAGCCCAAGAATGGTGGTGACCGCCGTAAGCAATACCGGGCGAAGCCGAAGACAACCGGTTTCCAGTGCGGCCTCAAAAGGCTCCATGCCATCACGACGCAAAATATTGTAGGTGTCGATCAAGATAATATTGTTATTGACCACAATACCCGCCAGCGCAATAACACCCATACCGACCATAACAATACCGAAGGACTGGCCATTTACCAGCAGGCCAAGCAACACACCTGCGGTTGAAAATACAATCGCGGACAGCACCAGCATGGTTTGATAAACACTGTTGAATTGGATAATCAGGATCAACGCCATCAGAAAAATGGCAATGAGAAATGCCGACATTAAAAATTGTGCGGCTTCACGTTGATCAGCGTCTTCACCGTCAATTCTTATCTCCACACCATCCGGCAATTGGTCGTATTTTTCTCGCAACTGATCTAACAAAGCATCCAGCCGTTCTCCCGGTGCAATATCTGCCTGGATGGTGGTCGTGCGCATACTGTCAACGCGCCGCACGGTGCCAGTTTTTTGTGCGGGCAATACGTCGACAAAATAGGGTAAAGCTACTTGTCCTCGCGTGGTATTCACCGTCATGCGCGAGAGCTGGTCAATGGAGCGCCAGTCGCCTGGCAGGCGTACACGAATATCCACTTCATCCGTTGCATCTTCCGGGCGATAGGTCGCCAGCAACAAGCCGTTGGTAACCAGTTGCACCGCATTACCGACGGTAAGCACATCAGCACCGAGCCGCGCCGCCGCTTCGCGGTCCACTTCAACCCGCCATTCAATACCGGGCAAGGTGCGGTCATCTTCAATATCAACAAAGCCACCAATTTCCTCCATCAGATTGCGCACCTGCGTCACGCCTTCATCCATTAAAGCAGGATCAGTCGCACTCACGCGTAATTGAACCGGTTTCCCCTGCCCCGGCCCCTGTTCCTGCTCGCGAAACTCCAATACGATGCCGGGAATATCATCAACGGATTCATACATCGAGTCTGTAATTTCCTGCGCGCGGCGGCGCTCATGCCAATCAATTAATTGGAATTGCAAAACCCCAATAACATCTGTACCCATTTGCTGATCCGGCATGGCAAAACTGCGCGCGTAGACGGCTTCAACTTCGGAATAATTTTCAAGGCGTTCTTCAATGCGTTTGAGTACACGGTCTTTTTCGTAAATTGAAAGGTCACCGCGGGCTCGCACATGAAGCTGCACCGTCTCGGGTTCAATGTCCGGGAAGAACTCCACGCCGTGATTAAACTGCATATACGCCACGTAAATAACAACGATCAAACCCAGGGTACCCAAAAAGGTGTAACCGGGGTAACGCAGCAACGTCGCCAGCGCGTGGCGATAGTTATCCATAAACTTGCCGCTGACCGGCTCTTCCTGCGCGGGCTTTTTGGTACTCACGGCTCCCATGGTCGGTAAAAAAATCAAGGCCATCAACAGCGACGCCAGCAAACACAAAATAACCGTAGCCGGCAGGTATTTCATAAATTCGCCCACAACGCCGGGCCAGAATAATAACGGGAAAAACACGGACAAGGTGGTTGCGGTGGAGGCGATCACCGGCCAGCTCATGCGCGATGCGGCATTGATCCACGCCTCTTTCGGATTCTGCCCTTCGTGAAGATGGCGGTCCGCCAACTCACTGACGACAATCGCACCATCCACCAACATGCCAGCCACCAGAATCAGCGCAAACAGCACGATGATATTCATGGTGTAGCCCACCGCCCAGATCAATAAAATGCCCGTTAAAAACGCACCGGGAATTGCCAGGCCAACCAACACCGCTGAACGCAGGCCCATGGTGGCAATAATTAAAATCAACACAAGCACTACCGCCGTGAGCACATTATTGAGCAAGTCCGATAACATCATTTCCACTTCTTTGGATTGGTCCATGATGTAATTGACTTCGATGCCCTCGGGCAACACATTGCCCGCTTGCTCCATGGTGGCTTTCACTTTTTCGATGGTTTCGATGATATTGGCACCGGACCGTTTGCTCACCTCTAACACAATGCCGGGCTGGCCATTGATTCGCGCAAAGCCGGTCGGGTCTTTAAAGGTGCGCCGCAGGAGCGCGATATCACCGAAGGTCACCACGCTGTCGCCATCCACTTTCACCGGAATGGAATACACATCTTCAATGGTTTCAATAACGCCAGGGACTTTTAACGGCATGGCACCGGCGCCGGTGTCGAGGCTGCCTGCCGCAATCAAACGATTATTGCGCGAAACCAGATCAAATAATTGGTTGTAATCAATCTGATAACTGTCGAGCACTTGCGGCTGAACCACAATCTCCAGCAGATCTTCGCGGTCACCGCCGACATCAACTTCAAGCACTTCGGGAATTGCTTCCAATTCCTGTTTGATGCGTCGCGCGATATAAATTAATTCAGCTTCAGGAATCGGGCCGGACAAGGCCACAGACAAGACGGGAAATAATGCAACATTCACTTCGTGAACGCGTGGCTCATCGGCTTCGGTGGGAAAAAACGAACGCGCTGCGTCGACGCGTTCACGCACATCCTGGAGCGCGCGGCGCGCATCAAAACCGGCATCGAATTCCAGCATGACTGACGCATGACCTTCGCTGGAGATGGATACCATTTCCTTCACGCCTTCCAGCGAACGCAGCTCCTGCTCCAGGGGCCTGACCAGCAACCGATCGGCGTCTTCCGGGCTGATACCATCCAGCGTCACGGAGACATACATCATGGGAATGGCAACATCGGGGTTGGCTTCTTTGGGAATCGCCACATAAGCCCCAAGCCCCGCAACTACCAAACATAAAAACATCAGCAAGGTGGCACGGCTGCGATCCAGGGCAGCACGGATCAAGGTTTCCATCTCAGCGCTGCTCCGTTTTTACCGGATTAACCGGATCGCCAGCAGTCACAAACCCGGCGCCGAGCGTAATAATTTCAACCTCCTCGGGCAGGCCACCAACCCAAACCCCCTCCGGATCAAAGCTGAGAATCTCTACCGGCAGAAACGTCACTTTACGCTCGGCATCAATGGATTTAACGCCTAATTGACCATCCTCTCCCAATGACAACAACGCGGGTGAAAGCCGATGTGCTTTCTGGTCCGAGAGACGCACGCTGAGTGTGGCGCTCGACCCGGCTATACGACGACGCTCCGGGTTATCAAGTTGCGCTTCAATGCGAAAACTGCGCGTACTGCTTTCCGCGCGGCTGGCGACAAACGTCAGGGTACCGGGCAAGGTCGATCCATCGAGTAATGTCGCCTCCACCGAAAGCCCAGGACGCAACGCATAGACTTGTTGTTGTGGTACATAAGCAATCAGACGCAGCACCGCAATATCCACCAACGTGGCCAGCGCGTCGCCAACCTGCACATAATCACCCTCCTCCACCGGCAAGCGATCCACAACACCATCGAAAGGCGCCTTGATTTCTGCATAACGCAACTGTTGTGCACTCAATTGACGCTCGGCATACGCAGACGCGGCCGCCGATTTCAAACGCAAAAATTCCGTTTCAGATAACAATTTTTTGCGATACAGAACCTCGCCACCCTCCAACTCCGCACGGCTTAATGCCAGCGCTGCCTCCGCTCGCGCCAGCTCCGCCGCGCGTGTTTCCGGGTCAAGACGAAACAGGATCTCATCCTCAGCAACAACATCGCCCCAATCCACCACCCGCCCGGTGAGATGCGCATTGATTTGACTGAGAATCTCCACCTCACGCATTGGCAGCAATTCACCCTGCACAACCTGCACCGGGGAATGCGGCTCAGCTTGCAACACCGATGTCTCCACCCGAAACGCCTCTGCCTCTTCTGGCGTGGGCTGTTCCTCAGGCGGTTCGTCTTTAGCACGCAAGAAATCGCCACTGGCCAGCCAGATAATCAACAAGCCAGCCAGCACTAAAGCGATAAGGAGATGATTGCGCTGAAGGCGCTGTAAGCGTTCACGAAATGCTGGGGAAAACGACATCAAACTCACCTGGTCCTGATAGTGTTTTTGAAATTGCCGCCGGGGTCATGTGCGAGGAATACAAAAAATTGACACGCTCCTGCCATCACCTTGGCTGAATTGCGTCAATAAGAAATGGGCGGCAGATCATGCCGCATGGTCAGTGATAGTTCGCAGTTAAGTCTGTGCGAACCATCACATTGATTGAATTGCAAAGACATCACCCGCTGTTAACAGCGGGTAACATAAACCTCACTTAACTATTTTTCTTGCGCGTGGCCTTAACCTCAGCCCCCTGATCATTCAACGAAATCACCCGCGTCTTACTGATCTTGTGACGATAAATTTCGCGCAGATATTTAATCGCTTTCTTCACACTGTCACGCGATAGACGAATGTCATTGATGGACACGAATTTATCGTTGTTGTTGATCAATTCGCGGTATTTTTTCTCGTACATGGGTTTGATCGCGTACCAGTTGGTATCGAGGATCTTGGCCGGGTTTTCGTGTTCGTTCAGCATGTCATCGATCAGGGTTTCATCGAACTTGTCGGAGCGGATGAAGTCGAGCATGGACATGTCGATCTTGTCATCAAAGCGGTAGTCGTCGCGCGCGAAGCAACGTTTGATGTAGGCAACGATCAAGGTCAGGAAGTCATCGCTCAAACAAGGGCTTTTCGCGATGAGTGTTGTCAATGAAATATTGGCCGATGCACCGATCACCAAGGCATAGCGTTTCAGTGTTGTGTTGGGAAACAAGTTGTTCAAATGCGATTTGAGTTTATTCAAATCCATGTAGGACAGTTTGTAATCTTTGGGTAAGGACACAATCGAAACTACAGAGGAACAGTTTTTAAAGAAATGCAGGTCTTTCAATTCCTCAGGGTTGTAATCATTGTCAATGTAGTTTTGCAGCGCTTCGCGATAGCGGCCTGATTCAATCGGCAGCAGGCTGATACCTTCAATGGCCTGGGTCACTTTATTGAAGTGCGGCAGGTCAATAGAACGGAAGAACAGATCATCAATATCCAGATCATCATTGGTTTTATCGATGACTTTCAATTTTTCGGTATTCAGCGCGGCATCGGGGATCACCGACTCGGCGTAAGCGACGGCAACCGGGCCGGCGAGGCTCATAAACAGGTCGTTGGCGTCGAGGCGAATGGTTTCGCCAATATCAATCCCCGCACGGCGAAAATAATTCTCGTCGTAATCCGTGGTTACCGCCTGGGCGGTCAGGATGTTGAAGATTTGCTGGGAAATATACTGGTTTGCGTATTTTTCCATGGCGTTGACATCAATGTACTGGATGTCACCATCATCGGTTTCTTCGGCGTAACGCATAATGTCATTGGAGATCAGCATCATCGCGTTCCACGGGCGGATGCGGTGCATCACGCTGGCATCGTTGCTGTCTTCATTGTCGAAGTTGTAGGAAAAATCCCACTCCTCCGCCAGGTATTTACACAACAAACGGCCGGCATTGATGTGCAGCGCTTCCGACATTTCGCCGCCGTGGTCGGAAATATTCGGCAGGATGCAGATACCACTGGTGAAGATTGGCTCGAACACAAACGAATGGCCACGATTCTCTTCGTCTTCATTGGGGGAGCGGGTGTCGAAGGTTTTGCTCATGTAGGCGTATTGTTGAGCCAGGCCAAACTCGGATGCCATACCCGAGCCGGTACCACCACCCGCACTGAAGATATAAAAATACAGGCGCGATTGATTGGCTTTAATGCCGCAGGAATCAATCAGGTAGGAATGAATAAATTTCCAGTCTGCATTGGAAAAACGTTGTGTGTCTTTATTCAGGATGATCTTGGCCAGATACTGACCCAGGATCGGCGCATTACCCGCGCCACCGGCATGCACCTCAGAAAGGTCCATGATCTTCATCTTGGTGTAATCGTATAAAAACCCGCTCTTTTCACCCTTACTGGAAAAGCGAATACGCCCTTCTATATCTTTATCCAGATCTCCCAGCATCACCAAAGGCTCAATCAGGAATACCGGTTTGGTGGCCGCGGTATTCGATAAGCTCAAACTGCGTTTGATCCAACTGATCGGCCGTTCCTGTTCACGATGCTGGCGTTCTTCATTATTGAATTCATTTAAATAAAAACTGCGCGCGCTGTACACCAGGGAGGCAACGTCCAACGCAATATTGGACCCACACCGCCCTAACCCGATCAGGCAAACCGACGGGAAGTCTTGTTGTTTTTTAAGGCTGTCTTCAATGTCGGGGTTAATATTGGGAAAGACACTGCTGCGGAGCTGGTCGAGATTAACCAGAATTTTATTGATATCGCTCTCGGTAAAATACATGTAGCTATCACCCGTAAAGGCGTTACCCCCCGCCGAGGCATTACGTTTAACAGTCTTCTTGATGACCGCCGGGGATTTTTCGTTACTAATAACCTCGTCCTGATCAGTCGTGCGCGGAGTTTTTGTAGCCATGTGATGTGTCCTGCCCTAAGAAAGTTTTCCCGCATTTGCAAATGGATAACCTTTTTAAAGTAGACACTGGCTCACAAAATTACAAATTTACGCCATGGCATTTTCCCTTCAGTCTGTGCGTAACATCCGGTTAAGACGATATAGGAATATTAATAATTCCAACCGCCTCGCTTGCATCTATAGGGATATATTCAAAAACTTGATAGTCGAATTTTTTTATGTTTATTTCGCTTTGTTTGCATTATGGCGTCGAAAGCTTTATGCGCAGGTTTGTAAGGTCAAAACTGTTGATGTAGATCATAACGCCGCTGAGTAATAGGTTGATAATGAGCAGGAAATTCGCCGTTTTAACCCACTCACCGGGAGGCTTCCATCATGTTCAAAAATATTCTCGTGCCCACCGACGGTTCTCCGTTATCGGACAAAGTCATTAAATATGCCGTGGATTTTGCCAAAGACGCGGATGCCAAACTGGTAGCCCTATCCGTTGCAGAACCTTATTTGCCTTTACATGACGGTATGATGCCAGACCCACTTTATATGGAAGAGTGGCAGCACCTGCACGATGAACAGATGTTCAAGCTGGCTCATGACTACGTGCAACGCGTTTACGATGCCGCTCATGCCGCCGGTGTTACCTGCAAGAAAACGACGGCCATCAATTTCAACCCTTACGAAGAAATCCTGGCCGCCGCTGAAAAGTTTGATTGTGATGTGATCTTCATGGCGTCTCACGGCAGAAAAGGTCTCAACAAATTATTCGTCGGTAGCGAAACCCAAAAAGTGCTTGCCAATACCAAAGTGCCAGTACTTGTTTTACGGTGACAACGTTTATGCCAACCAACCCATCTTTTGTCCTGACGATCAACGGTGGTTCATCGAGCATCAAGTTCGCGCTCTTTAGTGCCCCACAGTCGGCACATGAGCCGCCGGTTAATTGTTTGATTAAAGGAAAAATGACTGGCATCGGTTCGTCCAGACTGCATATTAATGCCCGGCTTCAACGCAGCGACCTCGAAAAGCTGGAAACGAGTGGCATCTTCAAACGCGCTTCCCTGGACGATCAGGATTATTCAGTGGCTGAACGATCTAACGCATCCGCTGTTACCCTGCTGCTGAATTGGATCACCACGCATATTGATACCGACCTGCTGCTTGCGGTGGGGCACCGCGTGGTGCACGGCGGGCCGACCTATGGTACGCCACAGATAATTACTCCGGCCATGCTGGCAACACTGGAGCAATGGACTGCGATTGATCCAGAACATTTACCGCAAGAAATTGCGCTCATTAAGGCCTTTATAAAAGCCTTGCCGAGCGTGCAACACATTGCCTGTTTTGATACGGATTTTCATCGTCACCTGCCGCCTGTTGCACGCCTGTTAGCCATTCCACGCCGTTACTTCACGAAAGGCATTCGTCGTTATGGCTTTCATGGCCTGTCTTACACCTTTGTGTTGGAAGAGTTGCGCCATCTTGAGGGATCAGGGCGTGCGAGGGGTCGAGTTGTTATGGCGCACCTGGGCAATGGTGCCAGCCTGGCGGCAACATATCAGGGTAAAAGTGTGGATACCAGTATGGGGCTCACACCCACCGCTGGCATTCCCATGAGCAGTCGTTCAGGCGATCTTGATCCGGGACTATACGCTTACCTCGCGCAGACAGAACAGATGAGCGCCCGGGAATTTCAGCACATGGTCAACCGGGAATCCGGTTTGCTGGGCATTTCCGAAACCAGTGCAGATATCAGTGAACTGTTGAAATCCGAGCATGACGATCACCGTGCAGCTGAAGCCGTAGAGCTATTTTGCTATCAAACAAAAAAATGGATTTGTGCCATGGCTGGTGCATTGGGGGGCGTGGATACCCTGATTTTTACCGGCGGTATCGGTGAGAATTTGCCGACGATACGTGCGCGGGTCTGTGTCGGGCTTGAATTTATGGGCATAAGACTGGACCCACGTAAAAACAACAACAATGCAGCGGTAATTTCGGAAGCCGAAAGCCGGGTGCTTATTATGGTGATACCGACGAATGAAGAACAGGTTATAGCTCAATACGTTTATCAAGTGCTTGAAAAAATTGAGTTGGCCGCCCCAGGAACACCACACGGTATATCAATGCCTCACGTTCGACGGGCGCATCACTGACACCCATTACCGACAACCATCACTGAAAAAGGAATCATCGCGATGCATTCCAATGCAGCTGAAGTCACCATTGAAAATAGACATCCATTAAACGCTGATTTGCTGGACAAGATGAACGCCTACTGGCGGGCAGCGAATTATTTATCTGTCGGGCAAATTTATCTTTATGAAAATCCCTTGTTAAAAAAACCACTTTCATCAGCAGATGTTAAACCCAGGCTGCTGGGTCACTGGGGCACAACGCCCGGATTGAATTTTATTTATGTCCATGTAAATCGCATCATCATACAACACGACCTCAACATGATTTTTATCACCGGGCCCGGTCATGGTGGGCCAGCGTTAGCCGCTAACACCTACCTTGAGGGCACCTACAGTGAAATGTATCCACACGTTACCCAGGACGAAGCTGGACTGCAGCGCCTATTCAAACAGTTTTCATTTCCCGGCGGTATTCCCAGCCATGTTGCGCCGGATATTCCCGGCTCCATTCACGAAGGCGGTGAATTAGGTTATTCGTTATCCCATGCGTTCGGGGCCGCCTTTGATAATCCGGATTTAATTGTGACCTGTGTCGTGGGCGATGGCGAAGCGGAGACAGGACCATTGGCAACCAGCTGGCACTCCAATAAATTTCTTAATCCGGCAAAAGATGGAGCTGTTTTACCTATCCTGCATTTGAATGGCTATAAAATTGCCAATCCCACATTTCTCGCGCGAATTCCCCACGATGAATTGACAGCACTCTTTGTCGGTTACGGTTACAAACCCTACTTTGTCGAGGGTGACGAACCAGAGACCATGCATCAAAAAATGGCGGCGACACTGGATCGTGTGGTGAAAGAAATACACCAGATTCAGCACAACGCGCGTATACAAGGCGTCACCAAAAGACCGTGTTGGCCCATGATTATCCTGCGCTCGCCCAAAGGCTGGACCGGACCTGATCAGGTGGATGGAAAGCCGGTTGAAGACACCTTTCGTTCTCATCAAGTGCCTGTGAGCCATATGGATAACCCGGAACATTTGGCAATTCTTGATCGCTGGTTGCAAAGTTACCGTCCGGACGAATTGTTTGATGCGGATGGAAAACTGGTTCCGGAATTAGCCGAGCTGGCGCCTTCCGGTAACCGACGCATGGGAGCAAACCCTCATGCTAACGGCGGCATTCTGTTACAGGATTTAGTCATGCCGGATTATCGACAGCATGCGTTGAGCATCACTGCACCTGGCGCAGTCGATGCCGAAGCAACGCGCGTTATGGGAAAATTTTTAGCTGATGTGATGACCCGGAACCTGCCGACTAAAAATTTTAGACTTTTCAGCCCCGACGAAAATAATTCAAATCGCTGGCAGGATGTGTTGGACGTTACGGCGCGCACCTGGATGGCAGAAACCATTAGCGGCGATGATAAACTCGCTACCGATGGGCGCGTGATGGAGGTGTTAAGTGAGCATCAATGCCAGGGCTGGCTTGAAGGATACCTCCTCACCGGCCGCCACGGGTTTTTATCCTGCTATGAAGCCTTTATTCATATTGTCGACTCTATGGTCAATCAACATGCCAAGTGGTTAAAAGTCGCCAATCATCTTTCCTGGCGCCGCTCGGTGGCCTCATTAAATTACTTATTGTCTTCCCATGTCTGGCGACAAGATCACAATGGTACCAGCCACCAAGACCCGGGGTTTATTGACCATGTTGTTAACAAAAAAGCCGAAGTTATTCGCATCTATTTGCCGCCGGATGCCAACACATTGCTCTCTGTTACCGACCATTGCTTACGCAGCCGCAATTACATCAACGTTATTGTCGCCGGCAAAAATTTACAGCCGCAATGGCTTGACATTGATGCGGCTATTGATCACTGCGCGGCCGGTATCGGCGTCTGGAAATGGGCCAGCACCGATGGTGATCAGGAGCCGGACGTGGTTATTGCTTGCGCCGGCGATGTGCCCACAATAGAAGCATTGGCTACGGTGCAGCTACTTCACACCCATTTGCCCCATATAAAGGTGCGCCTGATTAATGTCGTGGATCTGATGAAACTTCAGTCACCAAGTGAGCATCCCCACGGCTTGAGCAACGAAGATTTCGATTACTTTTTTACGCGCAATAAACCGGTCATCTTCGCTTACCATGGCTACCCTGCCCTTATTCATCGGCTGACTTATCGCCGGAACAATCACCAGAATTTTCATGTTCATGGCTTTCAGGAAGAAGGTACCACTACCACGCCCTTTGATATGGTGGTGATGAATAAACTGGATCGTTTTCACCTGCTACGCGCAGTCATAGAGCGCATATCACATTATGGTTACGATATAGACAGCGTCAGGAAAATGATCAACGACAAGCTTAGGGAACATAAGCGTTATATTGAAGAACACGGAGAAGATATGCCGGATATTCGCGAGTGGAAGTGGCGTGAATTACACAAATAGTGGTCGCTGAGCTAAACAAGGATGCCCATTGCGGGCATCCTGTCTATTGCCTGGAAACTACGGAAGATATTAGAAATCAGCTCTTACACCGAGGCTGATACGACGACCGGAGAACTCGTACATACTCGGGAAAGACGGATCAATCGTGTAAGCAGAAGTTTCTTCATCCGTGATATTGATACCTTCCAAGGTTACCTTCACGTTGTCAGTAACCTGATACCCCAAAGCCATATCAAACTGACCATAAGCATCACGGTAGACCGGATACATATCGCTCGCGATATATTCCACATACTTGTCTTTGTAGTTATAGGAAACACGTGCGTCGAACTTCTCGTTCTCGTAGTAGGCTGTCAGGTTATAGGTTTCATCAGCCAAACCTTCCGGTGGTGCCGGAATATCCAGATCAGATTCACCGGTCAGTGAATTGTCCAGCATGGTGAGGTTAGCATTGATACCAAAACCTTCCAGAGACTCGTGAATGATGTTCAAGGGGAATTGCGCGATCAATTCAACACCGGACACATCGTAGGCACCTTCCGCATTAACCTTCTGATAGATCTCGAAATCATAGGTACCATCAACGGTGCCGTTGGCATTGTATTTGATCACGTCTTCGACGATACCAGTCAGTGACTCACGCACAACACCTTCAATTTCTTTTTCAAAATACGATGCGGCAAAGAGCACGCCTTCATCCATGTACCATTCCAGGCCGATTTCCCACTGATCAGCGTAGGTGGGTTTCAGATCCGGGTTGCCATCGTAGTATTTGAAATCGTTGACGCTGACGGTGCGCTTATAGGCGATATCACCCAAGGCCGGGCGCATTAATGTCTCGGATGCCGCAGCACGGAGCAACAGCGTATCGGTCAGCTCCATGGTCATATTGAGGCTGGGCAACACGTCGGTATAACTACCTTCTTTGGAGATTGGTGTCGGTGTATAACCGGTAGAACCGTCTGAATTCTGCACCTGGTGATAACCGAAAGACAGTACCGATGTATCTACTGAACGCACACCTGCATTGATCAACACTGGCATGTCGGCGATATCAAATTTGAAATCGGCCATGGCGTAAAGGCTCACCACTTCTTCGTCGACACGATAGTATTCGCTATCCGCAAAATCCACACCGAAACCATCGTAACGGAATTCGTTGCGCGCGTAGTTGTTGGAAACTTGCGACCAGCTCGGGCTGTTTGATGACTCAGACAAATATTCACCACCGGGAACCAGATCGGAAATCGGTGTTAATTCGCTGTCCTGCAAGGTGCGCTCATTGCGCCAGGAAGTATCACCTTCCTCCGGGCCCCTTACATTGGTTGTTCCACGATTACGCTCTTTGGATTTATCCGTGTAGCGCACACCGAATTGCACCTGGTCTAATACCGGCAGGAAATCCAGTTGCAGCGGCTTGATGAAATCCAGCTGTGCTGCCGATTTATCGTCCTGGATCTCCTCCAGGTTTACTTCATACGAATCGAACAGATAACTCTCGGGCGAGTTATACATGTCGATACTGTCCGGATTGTCGCTAACGACGGTTACACCACCGGTTGACGTAAAACGTGAGCGCGAAGGTGCAAATGCAACATGCTTCAGGTTGCTGGTATCGGAAGTTTTTTCTGCGCCTGAGTAGCCGACCAAGCCTTCAATAATCCAGCCGGCAATTTCCCAATCCATGCTCAAGCTGTACTGGGTGTAGTCGGTTTTATGGACGTTTTCTTTGCTCAGAAATTCGTGTTGAGTGGCCGCATAAGACACATCGCGCAGTACAACAATACCGTGCTCAGCCAACGTTGTGCTGTCGAATTCATGCACGGTTTCCAACGCGCTAATACTGGATGCTGTGTAAGCCGCCGCATCGTATTCGTCTTCGGTATTGTCGTAGCCACCGAGCATGGCATCGAAGGTCAGGCTGAAACTGCCGCTGGGTTGAAATTGTAATGAGGTCGTCGCTCCCCATTTTTCCTGCTCATTCAAATAAGCACGGTCACCCACTTTATCGTGGAATACCACCCGGTTAGTTTGTTCTGTATCAAACGGATCGGTAATCACCACACCGGTATCGCGTTCGAGTACTTCAATGGTTTGATCAGATTGCCATTGTGATGAACCGGTTTTTTCAGTCCAACGTGACAGCGGACGGAAGTTAATACCGGAATTCGAATCGGTTCTGTTAGTACGCTCAGACGCCGAGAAAGACACCAGCGCACCCCAGTTACCAAAGGTATTGCTGGCCAGGAAAGACACTTTCGGATCAACCTCTTCGGAGATTGAATTATGTGCAGCCTCGGCAGACACCACAAACTTTGGCTCGTTGTAATCAAACGGGCGTGCCGTAGAAATCAGAACCGAACCCGCGATCCCACCTTCTTCATCGGCGGCGGTAGGGGATTTTTGTACGGTTACACTTTGAATAATTTCAGAGGCGAAAATATCGAACTCAACATCGCGACCGCCACTGCCTGACGCCGTCGCCAGATCGTTGATAGACACATGGGTGAATTCGCTTGGCAAACTGCGCACATTAACGCGGCTGCCCAAACCTTTATTACGCTCAATGGTAACGCCCGGCATACGTTGCAGAGCTTCTGCCAGGTTTTGTTCGGGGAAGTCAGCGATGTCGGTAGCAACGATTGAATCAGAAAACCCAACGGAAGAACGCTTAATGTCGATAGCTTGCTCAAGACTTTTTGCGTAGCCACCGGTAACAACGATTTCCTCAAGGAATGGTTGAGACTCGCTCGGTGCCTGTGCCATGACCTGGAAGGAACCAGTCGCCAATGCGGCGCCCATGATTGTTCTGCCGATTGCCAGACTCAAGTTATTCTTGTTTAACTTGATGGTATTTGTGGTGTTGATTTTCAACTTGCCTACCTCTTATTCATCGCAGTTAGTAAAAATGAATGCTCAGCTATTTCTACTTCTTGTTAAACAAGAGAAGACTCCTTCCCAGTGCCTGTTAATATCCAGGTTCCTGACTGGAAATAGAAACGCAACGGCAAGGTAAACGGCGTTCGTTTCATTTTTGTTGCGCTTGATTTGTCATTTTGATGAAATTTTTATGACAATGGAACTTTTCCCATGACGTGATTAATTTTTAACCCGCAGAAAACATCAGAAATAATGGCCAGGAAGGTAGAAAATGTCATTAAAAATGTAGTAGCTTCCGTGCCTCGCTCGCTATATACCTATCAGAGGTCGGTGCATAGAATGAACTCTCATGAACCCGCATTAGAGTACACATTTCAACGACTTTGCGATGAGAAACCAAAGTTGTTGGGCTACATCAAAAAAAGAATAAACGACAACGGTGACATTGAAGATATCTATCAAGAAGCTATCACAAGAACAACCAAACAGTTGCGTTCAGGGAATACATTAACCGACCCTGTTGGATATCTGTATCGCACGACATCAAATATTATTAATGACATATACCGAGGCCAACGAAAAGGTGATGTATCTGAGCCTCTTTCAGAAGACCTACTGTGCCACCGTCCGCTCCCCGATGAACATGTCGAGGCCCAACAACGCCTGGCATTATTTATCGAATGCCTGAATAGCTTACCCGCAGTTACGCGTAAGATTGTCATCATGCGTAAATTACATGCAAAATCTTACTCAGAAATAGCCAATGAACTGAATATGACTCCCAAAGCTGTCGAAAAGCAATTGAATCGCATACTTCGCACACTCGAAGACATGATGGAAAAACACAAGCATACAGCCTATATACGCTCCGAGAAAAAAAGCCATGCCTAACCACAACAATCTTACTCCCAGCGAAGAAAAACGTATCTATGAAGATGTGCTTCGCATAGACAGTCATTTGCCGAACGGCAATTATGATCGCTGGCTTTCGGAAAATGCTAATCGTCGAGAGAAAGATGCGTTCGTTAGAGGCATCTGGAATGACCCACAATTCACAAAAGCATTAACAATGGTTGAAAACGAGTCTGATCATAAAGAAGATAAAGCATCTGGCCCATCATTAACATTGCGTTTATCTTATTCACTTTCGGCCGCATGTATTCTTGTTTGCTTTCTTGTAATCGGCGTCATACGATTTTCATCTACCCAGGAAGCCAGTATTGATACACAAGTATTTGAAACTGCTGTGCACGAAGTACAACATAAGCAGCTTTTTGACGGCAGCATTGCTGACTTGAGCGCTAGAACCAGGCTTGATGTTCATTTTTCCGAGAAAGAGCGGCGCCTCCAACTACGGCAGGGTGAAGCCCAGTTTTCTGTGAAAAAAGATATCCATCGTCCCTTTGTGGTAGAAACCAGCCAAGCCAGGATGGAAGCCCTCGGAACCATCTTTAATGTTGACCAACGCGGAGATATTACAGAGCTTTCCGTCTTTGAAGGGAAAGTAGCCATAAGCCCACTGAAAGATCTACAGCAACAAAGGATTATATCCGCTGGAGAGCGCGTAACAGTGGCGGCAGGACTCAGCAGCGACGTCACTACATTTGACCCTGACAGTTACAAAGGCTGGAAGGATGGCTGGATTTCGGTGGAGAAAATGCCGTTATCTGAACTGCTTGTTAAACTCAATCGGTTCTCACAAACAGAATTAAAAAGTGGTGATCTCACTACCGGAAAATTGTTGGTTACAGGAAGCTTTGAGCTGAAGGAAATGGAAAAAAATATCCAGATTCTGGAGGCTCTTCACGGTCTGACGATTACGCATAACAATAATCACATCGTCTTAAAAAGCGCTTATTAATAACACTGCTACTGCGAATATGAATAGCCTAGAAAGTCGCTGATAAACGAAGAGCAAATTCCGGCTCCTTATGATAATTCAAATAGGTGCTGCTTCCTTGACGGTAGCGATAATCTTTGCCAAGAAGATTATCCACCGAAAAGGTAACGGAAGCATTCTCAAAAATTTTCCTATGAACAGAAAGATGCAGGCTATCTATCGGCGTCTGATACACAGATGGCACATCCAGTGTGCCACTCACAATGTAAAGTTCTTCACCTGAACGTTTATAAAAAAGCGATGCACCAACATCCTTCTCTCCGTTTTGGTAACGCAGCCCCAGCCCCGTGATGTAGCTTGGCTGTCCCTGTAGAGCCCGCTTTTCATTATCAGCAAAACTATCCACAGAAACACGAGAGTACAAACGGGCATAGCTACCGCTAACGTTTAGTTCATGAGCGCTCATTTCCAGAACATTGATATCCATTTCAATCTCATAACCAAACACTCTGGCCTGAGGAGCATTTTTAAATGTGTAACTGTTAAATGTTGCCCCCGGCACACCAGGGTCCAGAAAAACACCTTCAATCGCATTCTCAATGTCTTTATGAAACAGCAATACATGCAGGTTAAGCAAACCTTCCTCACTGTATGACCAATGCATATCGATGTTACTAATATCGGAGGGTTCTAGCGTTTCATTGCCCCGGATCAATATACGCGTGTCTATCTCTTCATAGTGCAAGGGAAGCAGCTCGCTCATGCCTGGCCACGCCACCGTTTTGCTATATCCGATGCGAATAGCTTGTCGTTTCCCTATACTGTACTCCGCAGAAAAGGACGGCAGAAGACGGTGTTCGTCATGCAGGCTAACCTTGGATTCCGGTGCATAATCCCACAAATCCGCTTCTACCTTGTTGTATTCCTGCCTTATACCTTGAACAAGTTGTAATCTGCCCCACAATGTGATGTCACTCAAAAAATAAAGCGCTTTATTTTTATTGCGTGCTGCATAGAAACGACCACTTAACCCCTGATCACTCTCCTGCGGCAAAACTTGATCAACCAATAGGAAACCATCTGATAACACATCTCCCACGATATACGAAGGAGAAAATATGACCGAAGGATCGGGCTGCTCCAGCAGCGCTCGGTTATCGGTGATATTTCCAACTTCTTCAAAAGAAAACAGCAAATTACTACCATCCCGCAAACTGCGCAGCTGCTCAAAACCCAGCTTTACCTCACCCGCTCCATATTGATTGTCAAAATGTTTTATAAATTGGCCACTGCTATTCAGGCTATCTTCTCTCATATCGAGCCATTTTATCTGTAACTGATCAAAACCCAGTCCGGCTTGATAGGACCGAGACTCCAATCGATTGTAGCGATAAGACATGTTATAGGGTTGATAAAATTCAGATTGTGCGGATGATAATTGCCATAGAAAAGAAAGCTCATCGAAGTAGGATATTTCATGCTTTCCATAAACCTGTTGAAATAATAATTCGAGTTCGGTCCAATGGAATAAGCTTCGTTGTTGATACTGCCCGGATTCACTCCCAAGTGTATTCAGTAGCGCTGACTCAATCCGTTCGGTGTAGCTTGTCGACTGGCGCAGCCATAAAATATTCGTTCCCAGATGATGGGTATCCAAAACACTCAAACCGCCAGCAACCAGAGCATTCACATCAATCGTATTTTCTACCCGTTCATGTTTCGATGTCCGAGAGGGATAAAGAATCGGCTGCTCTTCATCCAGACTGCGCCCATAGAGTTGGGAATCCAGATCAAGGTTTTGCCACATGTTCTTATACCCTATTGATCCCGTAACTCCCCACTTAATATCATCAGCCTGCCATGAGTGCGCGCCATTCAGATTTAAAAAAAGATTGTCTCCCGTTTCCCCCTTGTAAATGCCAAAGAGACCGGGGACTGACTCACCCGCCGCTTTACGCCTATGAGCCGCAAGGGATGACACTCCACCTTGCGTGGCGCTTTCCCGCAGAATATCCGGCAACGCTCTCGCACCATCGTCACGCCCCAGCCAATCTGAATCACCTTGGTAGCTCCTGATGCTGTCCTGCCGTGTGACGCCTTCGTGATAGCCAACCCCGATCATCGCGTTTGCAAAACTCCGATCCGGTATTCGCAGAGTCTCAATATTAACCATGCCCGCCGTTGAGTTTCCTGGCGCATCCGCATAAACCGATTTACGCAGGTCAACATGATTTAAAATACTGACGGGAAATATATCCATCGGCACACTGGTATGCGATGGCCCCAGCCCGGGAATAACACCACCATTAATCCTGACCGCCTGATAGCGCCCTTTCATGCCGCGAATAATCATGTAACGTTCCTGCTCCAACTTTACGCCAGAGGCCATCTCCAATGCAGACGCAAGATCAGTAATCCCCATCATGACAACATCATCGTATTTGATCACCACGTCAGGCTCGCCGCGATAATGGTTTTGCGGAGAAGCCGCTTGCTCTGATTGACGCATATGGCCATACACGAGAACTTCTGAATCACTTTGCGACATTGTGTTTACAGAATCCGAGTGTGGAATTAGCGGCATGGGCGCAACGATAGAGCGAGGCTTGAAGACCACCAGCGTATCCCCGATAAGCCGGTACGATAACCCCGTATTTGCAAGCAAAGCCTTGATCCATAAATCAAGTGTTTCACAACCTGCCAAAGCGGCGATTCGAGACGGCTCCACCTGCGTGGGATCAATGACAAGATGATAAGAAAATGTATCGGAAAGCTGCTCAAGTGCTTTCACAAGATCACTTGCAGGAAAAGACATGGATTTTGCGGGAGGGACACAGGGTTCGGCGCTGACAGCTTCACCACCGATGATTAGCACGAGTAATAGCAGCCAGCGAAAACGGATATTTCGATACATGATCACATCAATCCGATCGCGCTAAAACATTCGAAAATTACGAAGCTAACATCTTCTCAACACAAGGTTACAGATATGTGTCGCTAGAAATAAAAAGCGCAGGCTCGGCCTGCGCAAAACTACCACCGTGTGAATTCCGTTATCTTATATTCCAGGGCTATAAATTAATTACAACCTGGGTTGCCTTGAGCTGTGGTCCAGAATGACGCTGATGTGAAACCGGTAGCTGAGGTATTAGACGCAGGAAGCAAACCGGTAGAGTTGGAGCAGCCATACTCAATCAGAGAAAAATCAGATGTCGTTACTTGATGGTAAGTACCGGCAACGTTACAGGCAATACCACTGTAACCGGAGATAACCACATTGCTCAGACTTGCATCTGTACCTTCTTTAAAGCTAAAGGGAGAGTCGGCTGTACCGGAAAGCAAGGTTACCGATGCATTGGTAACGGTACCATGTGCACGCGGTGGTGCATCCGGATCATTCGGGTTGCTAGCCAGCTCAAAGGCATGGTCTGCACCACTCTTCTGGATAATTTGAACATTTTGGAGATTACCGGTATAGCCATGATCCCAGTCAACGCTGTCATCTTTATGGCAGGTTAGCCACAAGTTACTGACATCGACATCGCCACCAAAGAATTCAATACCATCATCCAGATTGTCATGGATGTGAACATTGTTGATGGAGGTAGTATCGTTAACGGCATAGAGAGTCAAACCGTTAATTTCGTCGCCGCTGTTGCTGTTTGGGTCCGGATCACCATCGGTGTCCACATCAACCACACTGCCACCTTCGGTGATAACCACATAATTCAAAGTACCACTACTCATGTTGGTATCAGCACCACCGCCAAAGTAGTAGGTACCAGCACTGATGCCTTCCATGGTGCAATTAGCACTTACATAACCACTGTTACACTGGTTGCTGACACCGAAGCCAGACAGAATTACACCACCCCATTCACCTTGACCGGAAAAGCCGTTATCTAAAGATGAGAAAATAATTGGCTTGATAACTTGCTCTACCTCATCCCAACCGTTTGCAGTCAATTTAGTTCCGCGCGTCATTACCAAAGCAGAGTTTTCGATTGCACCAGCAACCTTTGCGCCAGCTCCGATCACGATTTCTGTTTTGTCTACGCCGGCAGGAGTAGCTGTAGCTGATTGTCCATTACCAACTGTAACAACCTGAGGAAGTACCCACAAGATGGGCGTGGTTGAACCAGCGAAGGGCACAGTTACAGGCAGCTCAATGGTATTATTACCCACCGCAATATTGCTAGGCAATTGGCAATAACGGTAGGTACTACCATTCCAAGGATACGCAGGATTAATCAACGTTCCGTTTCCATTACAAGCAGGATGCAACCCCAGAGTAACCACAGCTGCATTAGAAAATGAAGCACCCAGAGCCATAGCTAAAAAACCAGCAGATAACATTAACTTTTTCATAACAAACTCCATTCGTTAAACAGGAATCCCGGTGTATTAACAACCAGATTACGTTCAGCCAATTTATTTTTTTTTGACGATCGTAACCTGATTATTCCGGGCGATAAGTTAACAACATTTATCAGCAGCGAGTTCGAATATTAATTAGTAAATCAACACAAAAACCAAGCTGCTGCATCCGGCCTTGACCAGACAAATTTATACTGACCTTGGTGTATGACAAATTCGCTTCAAAGGCCCGCTGGGCTTAGACTCTTATGGCGAGCGAAAGACTTACAACCAAAACAGAAACGATTAATAATTAATCTAACGGTCATACTAAAAAAATCGTTTCAAAAAATTCATCGTGTTTTACGATTTATGAACAATAGAATAAGTATTTAATCATTTTTGGAATGATCCAATGGTTACTGGGATAAAAATGATATTGTGTAGGATATTACTATACGAACTTATTTCGGTTTATTTTTCATTGTAATTTCTATACTTATAAAAAAATCCAGCTAGCTTTCACTAGCTGGATTTTAATCAGCGCGCTATCAAAAAGTAATCTTTATATATAGCGAGTTAATCGCTAATGACACCTCCATGCTCCTGCAGCAACAAGTAATCCTGACTACCCAAATAATCAGTTTGCTGAATAAAATCAGCATCGACAGTAGTGGAGGACGAATAATCTAAAGGTTTTCCACCTACAGACGCAATAGCTTCGCGAGGCATAAACGCAGCTCCCCAACCAGTAATAATTTTCAGTGCTTCTATGTCCTGATATAAACTGGGGAATACTTGATAACTAGTTGACGAAAAAACATAATCAGCAAAGGTGAGTATGGAAGATTTTTCGTCCAACGCGACGGCAGCATCAAATTCCAGGTCATCTGCAAGGTGAGTACAAGAGCTAGCCACCTGTCCAAAGACGATATCGGTCCCCACCAAAGCTGCACTGGTCTCATCCGTGGTGAAACAATAGAAAGGAGAGTACGCACCCCATTGGGTATAACTCGTACTGGCTCCAATGACAGAGTTGTATAAATATAGGCCTGAGCCATCGACGAGCTGTATCGCTGCTCGTTCCACTTGCCCCATGCCCCATGTAACAAAATCTGTGTAGTCTATCGAAATGTTCGACAAAGTGGGCTTGGAGCGAGGCAAGCGGTCTTCTTCTCCTGATGCCCCGTTATAGCCAGCAATCAACGGGGCCGAGTCAGGCTCAATGGACATAAAACCTTGTATGAACAAGTGGTGAAGCGTACCTTGATAACCGTGGTTCCAGGAAATTACAGCGCCTTCAGCTGTTGGTTCTGTGTTTAACAACTGCATGTGACCAATATTCACTGCGCCACCATCGAATCGAACTTTCTCATACTGCACAGTACCATTGCTCGTGAAGAACTTCATAAACTCTATCGAGCCGCCCTGCCCCACACTGTTGAGTTCGAGTCTGCCACCGCCCATATTTAAGTGCTTTATTAAAAGGTTGGCGTGACTGTTGTCGTAACCACCGTGATAGCCGTACTCACCTTTGATATTACAGATCTGGCTGCCAGCTTCAGCGGTGTCCGCCTCAGGGCATTGGTTGTTACGCCCAAAGCCATCAACAATCAGCCCCACCCAATCTTGACCTGCGGAGGTAATCGGTGCGACCGCCGTAGAGCCGATGACATCTAAAGAATGCTGAGAAAAAAGGGAGCCGCCCTGCCGGCCGATAAAGTTGACCGGGCCAGTCTCGTTGAGATCACGCAAGGCGGCATAATGCGGTCCACCTTGCAAATCGAGCGCTCCACCTCGCGTGATATGTAAACCGCCGTTGGCGGTAGACATCACAATGGTGGCGGGGTCAATTGTCAACACCACCGGATCATCTTTCATGGCTTGCACTTGCGCCAGATCGGTCAATTCCAGGTGGCCTTCACCGATGTGTACCATGCCGTTAAGCAACCAAACTGTCGGGAGTGGCGTGAGCAGATTTTCTTCCGTGGTAAGTGTATTGTTATAAGCCCCCGCCTTGCGACGTCCAGCTTCAATAGCCTCGCGATCTGTTCCGGTGTAATTCGTTAAATGAAAATCTTCCGTCACCGTGCCGCGCAAACTGCACACCTTGTGATGCAACGTAATGTTGCCACCCAACTCATTGGAAAATTGAGTATAGGTAAAAGAAAAATCTGCGGTATCTTCCAACACACCTTTGTAATCACATTCTGCTGCCAATTCTACAAAGACAGAATCACTCCACCCGGCGAACCAGGTATCGTTGGAATCTCTAACCGCACCCATATAATCACTGGTTAATTCCAAATATGATGCAGCCTGGCCTAACAACGCGGCATCAATAATAATGCCTGCGGGTACATCTCCTCCCGCTGCAATGAATTGGCTATCCAGTACCGCTGGTACTTCATAAACCCCGCTGGATTGTTGGGTGTAAAAGCCATAATCCTCACCGGCATCTTCTGCATCACTGGCGAGTGTCGCCGCGCAATCAAGCACAACATTGCCGAAATGAATACCTTGCGGCGCACTGGATTGCAATGCGGCAGTTGCGGGGTCGTCAATGTCAAGACAAGAGGGAAAGCCAGTCACTACTGAGTTATAAAGCAACAGTCCCGAACCTTGCTCCAGTAAGATAGCGCTTTGACTTTCATCACCGCCCACCATGGTGATATTTGCAAATACCGGACGCGAGCGTGGGCTGGCATCATGATCTGCAGTATTGTTCTGGCCGCGCAGGGCGTGCCCTTTGCTGTTATCACTTGCTTGCAAGACCGCATACTGAAGCGTGCCGGTGTAGCCTTGACTCCAATTGATCTGGTCCCCGACAACATCGGCCATAACCAGATTTTTTATATTAATGGCACCGCCGGTAATCGCTAAACCGCCCGCCGCAGAGCCGGTAATATCCAGATGATTTATTTGACTGGCTGCATTCACCTGATTGAGTGTCAACGCTGGTGAGTTTGCTCCAGCTTCCATTATGCGTAGATAACTGACGTCTACCAACGACTGTTGCGCTAACTCGCACAATGCTGATGTGTTACAGGTGTCCGCGATGCCGTTAATGGTAATTCCGCCCCATTCGCCAGCACCATCCAATCCTGTATCTATCGAGGAAATAGTGGCTGGGGAATTACGCGAGCCGCGTACGCGCAACGTCACACCGGGATTTACCACTAGTGATGCACCTTCCCGCGCAACAATTTTTGATTGGCCATTTATGACCAGTTTTTGTGGTGAACTTAACTGTTCCAGTTGCTGCTCCTGGCTTAAGCCAGAAAAACTTTCTCCAAAGGTGACGTTACCTTTAAGCGCCCATGCGATAAGCACATCGTTAATATCATCATCAAAGGTAAAATTGTTAGTGATCACACCGCCCAATTCACAAATCTGGTAGGTTGCCGAACCGAATTGGACGGTTTCATCCAGCAGTGTGCCCACACCAAAACAGGCATCGTAATAAAGCCCGAATTCGTATCCCGCCACGACTCTCACATTACCTGACGCACCACCAGGAAAACCGTCGGTCAATACAATGGATGGATCTCCGAGCGCTAGCATGGGCGTTAAATCAGGATCATCTTCATAATAATTGGTGGCGCTTGCAATAATCTGGGCCGCGTAATTAATACCATCTGCAGCCGGCGCTCCCGATTGCCCACAGAAAAAGACACTGTTGCTGATTTGTGTATCAGTAGCCGAAGCGTCAGCTTGCAAGCACGAGTTAAATCCCTGAATCACGACATTAGAAAGCTGATGGCCACCTGACAATTCAATGGCCGTACCCGCCGTTAAGCCTTTATCAACCAGTGTGATATTTGTAAGCTCAATTACGTTCGAATCCGCATCGCCAAGTTCACCTTTAAGCGCCGCGTAATCTGCACTGGAATGAAAAATAATGCTGTCGGCAATAGAACCACTAAACCCATTTTTCCAGACCATAGCGTGACCAGCATTCTCCATCGCCACACTGGACACACGGCCATTACCACCATTCAACTCAAGACCATGGGTTCCGCTATAGAAGACCCCACTGGGGAAATTGATTTGCGATTGTAGAGGCGCATTGATCACAACGGCAGCCTCTGGTTGAGGCTTGCCTGAGACAGTCCCACCCGCTTCGGCGACAGCGCCTTGGAAGCCCATTGGGCTACGCGTTGATTCCAGCAGGTAGTTTTCGCTTTCCTCTTTCGATAAACCACCGTAATAACCCCAAGGACCTTCAATATTGCATAACTTATCGGCGCTTGTATCGGCCGGGCAGTCCGGGTGGTAGCCCCAGGCATTCACAACAACGCCACCCCACTCTCCACCACCGACTTGATCATCATCAATTGAGCGGATAGTGGTATTGGAATTGACGACACCGTTGCGGTGAACGATGACCAAGGTATTTTCTCGGGCATATAAGTTTACGTTGTCGCCGCCGAGGCGAGTAACTGGCTCCTCTTCAAGTTCAGCCAATGTCGCGTAGCGTTTGCTTTCGCCTATTTCGTATGTGCCATCCAGCACCCAGGCCAGAGGTTGGTATTGATGGGATGTCTTCAAACGGATATCCAAAACGTTCTCGGGAAGTTCTGTGTCAAGAAGGCAAGCCTGGGTTTCAACACCGTTGATTATCACAGCTTCCGTCGGCGTTCCAACAACTCCAACGGTAGGCAATTCGCACTGCTCTAACGAAACATCGAAAGGCGGGTCTTGCGCCAGCTCATTGGAAACATCACCCCCGCCACATGCTGCCAACAGCAGCGTCATACTTAGCCCCAGTAGGTTCCGTTTGAAAGACTTGCCCATGTATAACTCCGAAGCCATACAAGATTTTGGGATGTTCATAGTCACACCTTTACAATTGATAAATGTCAGCGGCACTTGTATGCGCCAAAGGTTTAATGCCGTGCTATTTAAAATCGGTAATCTGCCGTTAGCTTGAACCGCATACCTGGTTCGTAGCTCAAAAAAGGAACGTCTTCAAATTCAAATACTTGCGATTTTTTATCATCCAGAATATTTTCAGCGGATAAGGAAAAAGACAGATCATTAAGAAATCTTTTGGTATAAATTAGTTTGAGATCATCAAATGGTTCGGCGTATACGTTACTGACATTTTGACCCACAGCGGGTGTCACCACTGTCAACTCTTCACCTTTACGATTGAACACTAAGGTTAATTCTTGATTGGTATCAATATGGTCGTAACCTATCTGGAGGTTAACGATATAATCCGGCTGCCCTTGCAGCGGACGATTGCGATCATATTCTTTATTGTCTTCTGGCAGATTAACTTCAGACACAATGTCGGTATAGTTAAACTGAACAAATAATCCATGGTCGTCATCTTGCCCAAAAGTAAACTCCCTACGCATATCAACTTCCCAACCACTTACTTCAGCAGACTCAACATTACTGAATGTGTAGTAATCATAATCGTCACCTAAGCTATCAAATACATTTTCGATCGCATCCTTAAGCTCTTTATGGAAAAGAGCAAACGTCACCGACTCTGTATCGGAGGGGTACCACTCCAACCTGAAATCATAATTATCAATATCAGCCGGTCTAAGATCAGGATTTCCGAGATAAGTGGTTAAGTTCTCAATATCACGAAATCGGCGAGGCAAGACTTCAAAAACTTCCGGCCAACTAACCGTCTGTGAATAAGCCGCTCGAAGCTGCCAGGCATCATTAAATAGATACGTCAGTGTTATCGAAGGGAGAACTTTGTCTTCATCCAGTAAATCGAATAAAGGCTCTGGACTATAAGTGTATTGGTCTGCGCTAATATCAAGTGCTTCATAACGAGCACCGATATTGATCCTCATTTTTTCCTTGATGTTTATATCTGCCAGAAAATAATACGCGTCCGAGTTTTGCTCAACAAGGTAGTGAGAACCACGGTCAATGCCAAAATCATCTTCTGGCGCAATTCCTCCCGACGAGATGGTAAAACCATTTTGCGACAATCCACCGACGATATATTCTGGAGAAAGAACGATTGCTGGGTCTGGACTCTCCAACACTTCCTGCGGTAAATTTTCGCCCCCAGTGTAACGCCAGTTATACCTATAACCATTACGCTCACGTTCTAATATATATAAACCGGATTTCAACACGGCAGATATTGGATTGCTTTCGCTAATCGGCAAACTTAAATCCAGACGATACCCGGAGTTTTCTTCTTCCATGTTTTCCCAAAGAGAATAGTTTGTACCGCTTGTCGACGCTTGAAACTCCAAACTGTCATAGTCCCTGTTGCCCACCCAGGAATACATTTTAGCGTCCGGCCGGTCATACTCTGATTGTGCCTGCATAATTCGCCAATCAACGTCCAGATCACCAAAAAAGGCAGAACTTCCCTGATTATCGAATAAATCAAAACGATCCTTACCCCATACCTGATTACTGATTAACTCCTCTTCGATCCAATCAATAAAATCAGATTTGGATCGCTCGATATAATCCCAGGTGTCTGGTGTACCAGCAGGCATACCATCTTCATCTACATTCCTTCTTACAAGATACGAATACCTCGATTCAGCAGAATTTGTGGTGTGCCGCATGAGGATATTATTCAACCCGAATGAATGATCCTCATTCAGCTCCCAAACCATATTTAACATGCCACTTACATCAACGACATTGTCGGTATCATGAGTAACGTTTCCTGAGTCCAGGTACACCTCTTTCTCATCACTTATTACTCCATCACCACTGGGAGGGGTAACCAGATTAAAATGGTATTGTGTTTTTTCATTGTTACTCCACTTATTACCATAGCGAAAGGCACCAATTACACCGACTTTCTGAGATCCTACATCCCAAGACTGCCCTCCGCTTAGACTGAAAGATACATCACCCAATGGCTCGCCTTTATAAATCCCATAATGGTTAAAAGATTCACCAAGTGATTCTTTTTGCTCAGGTGATACCTGATCACCGGTACTTATTAGATAAAAATCTTTCATCGCCTTTGCTTCATCGGGCAGATCGCGAAAGCCATCGTCATAACCCAGAAAATCCCTGTTACCACCATCCACCATAATGGCGTCATCGGTATGTGCATCACCATAGCCAAATGAATAAGATATTTTGAAGAACGGCTCATCCGGAACTTCCTTGGTGCTCATATCAATATGGCCTGCTGTTGCATTGCCGGGAACATCAGCCGATGCGGTTTTTTGCAAGGACAAGCCTTTCATGATAGTTGCAGGAAAAATATCCAACGGCAGATCACGACGCCCTGGATCAGTGCTTGGCAGGATCACACCATCAAAATAGGTTGACTGGTAGCGGCTTTTCATACCGCGCACAATGGCGTAGCGGTCGTCTTCCAGACTCACACCCACGACGCGCTTGATTGCACCGCTGATCATGCTGTCATCAAAGCGAGCGCTCTGGGCGAAGTCGATACTGTCTAACACCGACGAAGACATTCGTTCAAAATCAATCGGATTATTGGGCCGATAGGTTGCAACGATAAGCATTTCTTCGAGCACAGGGCCGGTGTTGATCGTGGTATTTTCAACCCCATCAATTTTGTTCGCGGAGAGATCTACATCCACAGCAAGTTCTAATTTAGGTAGCACCCGCACGCCACCGAGCAATCGGCTTTGAAAGTCCGGATGTTCAATCCGCAATTGATAGACACCGGGCATTAAATCCAACTCAAAGGTGCCATAGCGATCCGAGCGAACAGTATCGCCAGTCTCCACAATCGTTATATTCGCATTGCGGACAGGCATCCGTTTGTTATTACTGGTGAGCATACCTTTGATAAGGCCTGTCGCCAGATCGGGGGAGGCTCCTGTTTTTATGGTGGCAACTTTTTTTCCATTAACTTGCTGCTCAACCTGAACATCTTCAAGCGCTACATGTTGTACGGAGGTAAAGGGTTTTGCTTGATTGGAATCGCTCACAACCGCAATAAAAGCCGCTTCAGTCTCATCCACAGAAAAATTTACTGGAATCGTCTCACTCCCAAGACCGATTTCCAGTTGATGAACACCACTCCCAATATTCTCAAGCCAAATACCCTCTTTTACAGCAAGATGTCCTACCTCACGCCCGTCAAGCAGAACACGGACATTTTCTGCAGGTTTACCATCCACAAGAATATCCAGCTTTATCGCCGCAGCATTGGCCTGCGTCACCATGAGAGCACCTATCAGGCTCCCCAATAACTTTCGTTTTACGTTTAGCATCGTAATCCCCAGAACGCTTTAATTTAAAATGGAGTGAAGCCGTCGCTGCCTCTTCAGCTAACAAAGAGTAAGTCCACGCAGGTGATGTACCGATGGATAAATAAAACGACAACCTATGCAATGACGTGAAACGAATGCCTTGGCGACATTAATTTTTGAGGAATTGAATTATTTTCAGGAAGTATTGGATTTTTTTAAAAATTATCTGGCGGACAGGGGAATTGAAATATTACTTTAATATGGAGTAGTTAAAGTGCTAGAGATTGGCTTGAACGCTGAGCACATCAACTTCCTTGTCATGAACTCAGGCACCCCATTATTTACGCTTAAATCGAACCACTAACTCATGCAGTTCATTGGACACAGACTTTAATTGACTGATGGACATTGCGGTGTTGTTGACTGCATCTTCGCTTTCATTCACAAGATCAGAGATATTACTGATTTGCCGGTTTACGTCTTCCACAACATGAGCCTGTTGATCGACAGCAGTCGCCATTTGGGTCGACATCTGGGCAATTTGATTAACAGCTTCATTAATACCGTTCAGAGCTTTAGTACTCTCACTTACCTTAACGGCGCCCTGCTCTGCATCTTCCAGCCCTTTTTCCGCTACCTGGACTGCTGATGAAGCCTCAGTCTTGAGTGCTGAAACGATGTTGTAAATTTCTTTGGTAGAGTCCTGGGTGCGACGGGCTAAATGTCTGACTTCGTCGGCGACTACGGCAAACCCGCGCCCTTGATCACCAGCTCGTGCTGCTTCGATTGCCGCATTAAGCGCTAGTAAATTCGTCTGGTCTGCAATCTGTTCAATGATTTGTGCAGCCTGGGAAATATTTTGCGTTTGCTGCGCAACACCAGTCACCGACTCACTGATGCGATGAACGGTTTTGCGCAGCTCATCAATAGACATACTCGCACTTAACGCCAATTGATTACCGTGATTGGCAAGTTGGCTGGCCTCATCAGCATGCTGGGCAGTATCCGAAACGTGCCGGGATACCTCACTGATGGTAGTAGTCATCTGGTTCATCGCTGCCGAAACCTGAATAGTTTCCGCTTGCTGGCGCTCTACTTTTTCCACCATCAGGGTCGTCAGCGCTTCGCCCTTGTCAGACTCAACTGATACGGCCGATGCCGCGTGCTCGATGCGGGTAATGACTGCACCCAAATGCGCTTCCTGACTGAGGATAGCAACCTTGACCTTACCCAGAACACCAGTGGAGTCGGTATAGGTCACGGTAGCCAAATCGTGAGAAAAGGCTTTGGACAGCATCTCGTTCAGCGAAGCAAACATCTGTTTCCTGCTGATCGAACTCCATACGGCATACGCAATGGTAGTAGCCACCAACACAATACCAGCCAAGCTTCGGTATCCGACAATAAAGGCAATCAGTGAAACGAGAAAGCCCGCAACCAGCAGGATATTTTCAGCAGATATTTTAGGGCCCACAGAATAGCCTTTACCCTCCAGCAGCGAAGGGTAAAGTTTTGACGCCCGCGCGACGTCCTCTGCTTTCGGGCAGGAACGAACTGATTCGTAGCCTACAACTTTTCCATTCTGGGTAACGGGAGTCACATAGGCATCCACCCAATAATAATCCCCGTTCTTGCAGCGGTTTTTTACCAAACCCATCCAGGGTTTGCCGGCTTTTAAATGCTCCCACATGATCTTGAATGCATCCGGCGGCATTTCAGGGTGCCGGACAATGTTATGGGGCTGTCCTATAAGTTCTTCGCGACTGAAACCGCTCACCTCAACAAACTCCCGGTTGCAGTCCAGGATCGTGCCTTGGGTATCCGTGACGGAGATCAATTTGACGTGAGAAGGGAAACGGCGCTCATTAGCCGTTATGGGGAGGTTCTTTCTCATCCGATAAAGCCCTGTGGTGGTAAAAATCCATGCACCGATACCGAACTGTCAATGACAGCTTGGTACCTCAGTTACAGGATAGTTCAGGACTTTTGGAATGCTTCAATTTTCAACTAACTATTTATTCAAATAGCCGCCAAACCCTATTCAAGCGGAGTATCGCGCCAAAATTCCTTGCGCGATATCTCATACCTCATACTTATAACAAAGCCAGCAGCAAGAACCGCCGGCCCGTTAGCGTCTGAAAACAATCAGGAACCCAATGACACCGAGCCTTGCATCAAACTGATATGACCTGGAAAGGAGCAGAAGAAAGTGTAGTCTTCACCTGCCTGCAATTTATTCACGCTGAAGGTCATTGAGGTCTTTTCACCGCCGCCGATGATGTCGGTAAACGCAATAACGCGCTCATCGCCGGGTTTTACGTAGTTGTTCTCCAAACCCGCTCCGATAGCATCGCTGGCCACCGCGCGCGCATCAGCCGTTTTGGTGATCACGACATTGTGCCCCATGATATTTTTTGCCAGTTTGCCGGAATGCGTAAGGTTGACGGTGAACTCCTTACAGGATTTATCAATCACGATCTCGCTTTGATCGAATTTCATGGTGTCAGTGCTATCGATAGTTACACTGCAATCATCAGCTGCAGCCTGCATGGCCAGGACAGTGAGTAAAACAGGGGTCATCAGGTATTTCATCTTCATGGATTAATCTCCGCTGAGGTTACACAAACGAGAGGGGAATTTCGCCCGTGAGGATTCCCTAAATACGATCAGTTGGCAATCAGTAGAGTTCCACAAAAGGGTAAACAACTGTAAATTTTTGCTGGCCACATCAGATAACCCTGGAGTAACGTATCTCGGTATTTTTCTTCAGATATTCGTCAAATACCATACAGACTCGACGAATCAGCAACCGCCCCGAGTTGTGCACCTGAATACCTTCACTGCTTATGCTCAACAAACCATCTTCCACCATCGGTGAAAGTTCTGCCAGTTCGTCGGCAAAATGGTTTACCGGATTAATATGAAAACGTTGTTGAACATCGGCAAACTCAAGATGGAAATGACAGATCAGTTGGTTAATCACGAACTGCCGCAAATGATCCTCATCACTCAGGACAAAGCCACGCACAGAAGCAGGTTTTCCCGCATCAATTAATTGCTGGTACAACTCAACCAGCTTGGCATTTTGCACATACACACCACCGAACGCACTGATCGACGACACGCCAAAAGCCAAAAGATCACACTCACCGTGCGTGGAATAGCCCTGGAAATTACGCTGCAACGCCCCTGCCCGCTGAGCCCGAACCAGACTATCATCCGGCTTGGCAAAATGATCCATTCCCACATACACATAACCAGCGTTCTGTAATCGTTCAATGGACATCTGCAAAATATCGAGTTTTTGTTGTGGCGAAGGCAGCTCTGCCTCTCGAATTAACGCCTGGCTTTTGAATAAATGCGGCAGATGGGCATAATTAAATAAGGATAAACGGTCCGGGGATAAATCAATGACCTTGTTCAAGGTTGTTGAAAAACTTTGTTCTGTTTGCAAAGGCAAACCGTAGATCAAATCCATACTGATGGAGTGATATTGCTGCGCGCGTAACGCGTCGACCAGCGCGCTTACATCTTCCACAGTGTTATACCGATTCACTGCTTTTTGCACCCGAACATCAAAATCCTGCACGCCCATACTGACGCGATTGAAGCCCAGTTTACGCAGATGATCCATGGTATTCGCACTAACACGACCGGGATGGATTTCAATGGCGTATTCACCAGAGTCATCATCAGCAAGTTTAAAATAGCGGCGCGTGGCGGCCATCAACCAGGTCATCTCTTCATCGCTGATAAATGTCGGCGTACCACCACCCCAATGCAATTGTTTTACCCGACGCTCCGTATCGAACCACTGCGCCTGCATGGCCATTTCTTTTTCGACACGCTGCAAATAAGGTTCAGCACGACTTTTGTTGTGAGTCACCACCTTATTACATCCGCAGTAGAAACAGAGGGTGTCACAAAAGGGAATGTGAACATAAAGCGACAGCGGCCGTTGGCTGGCATTACTGCGGTCCACTGCAGCAGCAAGATCCGTCGTGGAAAATGTATCGTTGAATTGAGGCGCTGTCGGATATGAAGTGTAACGTGGACCCGCCAAATCATAGTGGCTGATCACATCAGGATTCCAGATCAGGGGCAGATTAACGTGCGATATGGAGGGTGGCATAGTAGCTTCACGCGGGAATTAATGGGTTTGTCCATCGATATCAAACCGATTGCTTCTCACAGGCTAACAAATTGCAGGCGATGTGAATTGATCTGGATCAATTCATCATCACCATGAGAATCCTGATTTAATTAATCCGCCCAATCGAAGATTCAGGCGTGCCGGTTCAAATCGGAAAAAGAAATGCTAACTATGAATCCCGCGAATGAATCAAATTTTTCAGGCATCTAATAAGAACTGTAGACGTTGTTAAAAACTTGTAAAGATCCGTAGATCTCGTGGCCAAGTAATAGGTAGCACGCTAATCTTTAGCCTCAACGGCGGAGAGCGTCTGTAACAACATCCAATAACAACAACGTAAGGCCAACAACCATGAGTGATTCAGTAGACCGCCGTGCCCTGTTGCGCGGCGCTGTTGCCGGTGCATTGGGGCTGTCCAGCCTTGCGGCACTGGGTGCAGAAGTGCCATCAACCAACCCAACCACCGGGAATGCGAGTGACGCAGCTCTGAAAGGCAATATTCGCCACTCGGTCGCGCGCTGGACCTTCAATTTCCTGACATTGGAAGAGCTTTCTCTGGTCGTCCAGCGCCTGGGCTTTTCCGCCATTGACCTGGTCGGCCCCAAAGAGTGGCATATCCTCAAACAGCACGGTGTGGATTCCTCTATGTGTAATGGCGCCGAGCTGAATCTGGAGGATGGCTGGGGCGATAGCCGCTTTCATCAACCCCTCGTTGAGCGCTATCGCGAACACATCGATCTGGTCGCCGATGCGGGTTACAAAAACCTGATTTGTTTTAGTGGCAACAAGCGCGGTACAGATCCGGAAGCGGGCCTGAAACAGGCCACCAAAGGGCTGAAAAAAATCCTCGCGCAAGCTGAAAAGCGCGGTGTGGTGTTACAGATGGAACTGTTCAACAGTAAGGTCGATCATCCCGATTATTTTGCCGATAACTCCGCTTGGGGTATTGAACTGTGCAAACGCCTGGACTCGCCCAATTTCAAGCTGCTGTACGACATCTACCACATGCAGATCAGCGAAGGCGACATCATTCGCACTATTCAGAATCATCATCAATATTTTGGTCACTACCACACCGCCGGTGTGCCAGGACGCAACGAGATAGATGACACCCAGGAGCTGTACTACCCGGCCATAGCACGCGCCATTCAGGCAACAGGTTTTACCGGTTATGTCGCGCAGGAATTCATGCCCAACCGCGCTACCACGGCAGAGAAAATTGAATCCTTGCAGGCCGCTATTCGCATTTGCGATGTTTGATCCACTTGAAGAGTATTGCCATGTCTACACAACATTTTGACGCCATCGTCGTTGGCTCCGGCATCAGTGGCGGCTGGGCCGCTAAAGAACTCACCGAAAAAGGGCTGAAAGTCCTGCTGCTCGAACGAGGCCGCAATATTGAGCACATCAAGGACTATGTAAACGCCACCAAAGAACCCTGGGATTATGAGCACCGCGGTCGCCCCACCCAGGAAATGAAAGAAAAGCACCCCGTACTGCAACGCGACTTCGTGCTCAATGAAGAAACCCAGGGCATGTGGGCCAACGAGCAGGAAAACCCCTACGTCGAGAAAAAACGCTTTGACTGGTACCGCGGCTACCATGTGGGTGGCCGTTCATTGTTATGGGGCCGCCAAAGCTACCGTTTAAGCCAGCGGGATTTTGAAGCCAACCTGCGCGAAGGCATCGCTGTTGACTGGCCAATTCGCTACGACGACATGGCGCCCTGGTACGACTATGTAGAGCGCTATGCCGGTATTGCGGGCACGCGCGAAGGCCTGGACCACTTGCCTGACGGCCAGTTTTTACCGCCCATTGAACTCAACATCGTGGAAAAAGATGTCGCTGCCAGAATTAAAAAGGTCTATGGCGGCAAGCGATTAATGATCAACAGCCGCACGGCCAACATCACCGAACCCAAGCCGGAGCAAGGGCGGGTGAACTGCCAATATCGCAACAAGTGCTGGCTCGGCTGCCCCTTTGGCGCCTACTTCAGTACCCAGTCATCCACCCTGCCCGCCGCCATGAAAACCGGCAACCTCACCTTGCGTCCCTTTTCTATTGTCAGTCAGGTGCTTTACGACAAAGACAAAAAGCGTGCACGCGGCGTAGAGGTGATCGATGCGGAAACGAACCAAACTTATGAATTTACCGCCAATGTAATTTTCCTCAACGCCTCCAGCTTTAACTCCACCTGGATTCTGATGAATTCCGCCACCGATATCTGGCCCAATGGTTTGGGCAGCAGCAGCGGTGAACTGGGCCACAACGTCATGGATCACCACTTCCGCGTCGGCGCAGGCGGTGTAGTGGAAGGCTTTGACGACAAGTACTACTACGGCCGTCGCCCGGCTGGTTTCTACATCCCCCGCTTCCGTAATCTGGGTGATGAAAAGCGCAACTACCTGCGCGGCTTTGGTTACCAGGGTGCCGCAAGCCGCGAAGGCTGGGATCGCAATATCGCCGAGTTGGGCATAGGCGCCAACCTGAAAAATGCCCTCGCTGAACCGGGCGCCTGGACCATCGGCATGACGGCCTTCGGTGAAATGCTGCCGCACCACGACAACCGCATCTACCTGGATCGAAGCGTTAAAGATAAATGGGGGCTACCCGTATTGGCGATGGATGTGGAAATCCGTGAAAACGAACTGGCCATGCGCAAAGACATGCTGCAAGACGCGGTAGACATGCTTGAAGCAGCGGGCGTCAAAAACGTAGGCGGCAGCGACTGGGGCTACGCCCCAGGTATGGGCATTCACGAAATGGGCACCGCACGCATGGGACGCGATCCCAAAACCTCCGTACTCAATGGCTTTAACCAGGTGTGGGACGCACCCAACGTGTTTGTTACCGACGGCGCGGCCATGACCTCCGCATCCTGTGTGAACCCATCACTGACCTACATGGCACTCACCGCACGCGCAGCAGATCACGCCGTGAAAGAATTGAAAAAGGGGAATCTGAAATGAACCGCCGCGAACTCCTTGCCCTGATTACCGCCGCCACGGGCACCGCCATGATCGGCAGCACCGCACTCCTCAGCGGCTGCGCCACCACCGCGCCAGCACCGGCCAATTTTTCCAGGGAAAATATTGCGTTGCTGGACGAAATTGCGGAAACCATCTTGCCGCGCACCGACACCCCGGGCGCCAAAGATGCAAAAGTTGGCGAATTCATGAATGTATACGTGACCGACTGTTACACGCTCGACGAGCGCGCCATCTTTCACAAAGGTTTGCTCACGCTGGAAGCGGACTGCCGCAAAACCTATGGTCGCAGCTTTATGGCGTTAACACCGGCAGAGCGCACCGCCTATATCAACCAACTTGACCAGGACGCGCGCGCGACCGTTCTTAACGGCGGCATTCACTACTTCACCATGATCAAACAACTCACCCTGTTCGGCTTCTTCACCTCCGAAGTCGGCGGCACCCAGGTTTTGCGTCACGTCCCTATTCCCGGCCGGTATGACGGTGCGCTCGCTTACAAACCGGGTGATCGTGCCTGGGCGACACGGTAGAAAGAATGGTTAAAGGAATAAACAATGAAAGAAATCGATGACGTCTGGGAGGGCGACCTTCTTAGCAGAAAAGAAGAAGCTATTTTCCTTCAACGGTATATTGAAAATGTATATCGATCCGTCGCTAAAGATACCTCTTTTGTATTGAATATCAATTCCGAATGGGGACATTGAAAAACGTGGTTCTTGAAAAGATTTTGTGAGCAGCTTAAATATAACTACCCTACCGTCTACTTCGATGCATGGAAAAATGATTTTACTGAGGACGCGCTACTGTCGTTCGTTTCGGTTGTGTGCAATGATTTATCAAATCAGTTTAAAAAGGAAACGCAAGCTCAAAGAGAAATTGAATTCATTAAAACAAAGTTTAAAAAGATACTTAAGAAATCTACCCCTGTTGTAGCGCAGAATTGTGCGAGCCATTCAGCGATTCATCATTGATAACCCTAAGCCTTTTATCGTCCGGATTGGCCAGCAAGACTATGGTGGTGACGGGGCCGACCACTCATCACGACAAAAATAGAGTTTTGCGTGGTGATGCCACACCTAACGAAGTATTACGACCCCAAACTCCAAACGAAGCACTCGACGACTTTTTGCACGAACCTTTGCACACCTTTACTGCGCAAGATCGGTTTGATAACAGTGTATGGGCAGCAATATCAAATCGTCGATAACAGAATGGCATGTCTGAGCCACACGAATTGTTCGCCGCCCAAGGCTTCCCGCGCGACTACATAATTGATCGCGACGCTTAAGGCAACCCAATACCCAAATACAAACAAGTCGCGCTTTGCGGCAATAGCGTTTGCCCACCGTTGGCAGAGGCCATCGTGCGGGAAAACTACAGCATTAATCAGCAACAAATGGTGGCGTGATGTTAACAGAACACCCTTCGACTTCCATGCACACCCGTCTCCATAATACTGGCAGCAACCCGGTTTCCCTTCGCTATTGCACCATCTTTGTTTGCGGTTGGCGTTTGGGAATATCTAATACATTTACTGGGGTGATTCTTAAAAACCAATCGGTAAATCCATCCCCCGAAGATATACGACACAAACAAATCATATTCGGTGTCAGATTGATTTACCAATTGGTATTGCAGATCGATAGTTTGCATCTTTGTTTCCTTCGGCAGTCACGCCGCTTGTTGAGGACGTTACAGGATACAGCATCTCGGATCGCCCGAATTACCTTAGCTTTCCAATCAGACAATTCCGCCTAAAGATAGATGCAATTATTCAGTGGCTCACCGCCGCCACACTCAAGCAAACGCCGGAAAATGAATCTGGAGGCCATGCTGTCCCATAGTTTTAATCATAAGGCGAGCCTCATTTGAGGCTCGCTTTTTTATAATTCGAAGGGTCCGGCAACAGGATGCTTTTTACACTCCTACGCTCAAATAAATTTAACTGAATTACCCTCATGATCCGTTGAACTGCCCATCCAGCTTTAGCGCTGTGATGGGCAAACACCAATAATAAATACGTAACCATCACGATAAACTATGGGACAGCAATGGCCAATTGGCCGCCTTTGTAGTGTTGAAAACTGTGTAGGCAATTTTCTTTATGTTCGCACCAACGGCTAGCGACCGCCGAGACGGCAGGAATTTGCCGCCTCAGCGGCTAGATCTCGCCTTCCTCTGACACACATTCCATCTAAATCTAATCGAATTAACGATGGCATATTCCCTGCATTTCCATAAAGACACATAACGGAGGTGTATATGTCCGACATTACCAGCGCAACCAATATGATTGTTACCGCGTTGCAGTTTAAGCCCACCACAAATGCGAGCACCCTCAGCTCTACAAACCAAGCAACCGCCAACAGCAGCGCTACTAGCATCACTCAGCGTCATGGTTGGGATCATTTCATTCCAGATGTTGAGACTGATCCGGCATTCGCAACAACCATGGCAAAAGATGCCGCATTTATTCCAGATAAGCTCCTGGTAAATCTGAATGATGCTCCGCCACTCAACGATGCAGAAGCTTGGCGCGCCTGGACCAGCCAATCAACTCAGTTTGATAGCGACGCCGCGAAAGTAACAGAGCAGAGAGTGGGTATATATAAGGATATGAAATTTCAGGGCTCTACAGACGCAGAAATATTTAAAGCCATAATGGAATTTAACCACTCGTTACCCATGGATTACCAGATCAAATCTGGTTTGATAAAGTTAGATACTTATGCGTAGCTTATAAAAATGGCCGCAACCTCGCAGTTAAACTGATCGCTCAAGAGCCAAGTTTTTCAAGATACATGACGCGGCCAGTCATCGGTACTGTTACCTGATGATGTCAACACTGGCGGTAGTCTATATATGTACATACCAGGACAGCAGCTACACGATGCTTATTCAAGACACAATTTGTATCAACCAAATCATCGCTCTACGCATAGCAGGACACCGTTATGATTAAAAACCTTCAAACAGCCCTACCCGTTCACCTTTACACACAGAAGGCAGGCCTACCTGTAACATCAAAGACGGCCGAATCCGATGAAACCTCAGCAACCATCAACAGCGCCAAAGCGGATTATGTCTATCTGTCTCAGGAGGCAAGAGACGCGCTGAAAGCAGAGCAAGCTATGACCGCGACAGCCGATTTCGTAAGATCGAAGGGACAGCAGCTATTTGAACAAGTATTTAAAAACACTGTTGAGTTTCCGGAGAATTTAGCTTCCAAACTGGAAGATGATTCACTCTCTCCAGAAGAAAGTGGCACCATTCAAAATGCCATCACCGAACGTGAGTTCGCTGCATTTACTAAATATGCAAAACAATCCCCTCCCGACTTAAAAATGTACTATTTAAAGTACGTTGAATATCTAGATTCACTTTCGCCCGAAGAACGACAATCAAATCGTTATGCAGGCCAGCGCGAATCAGCTGTTACGGCGTACGAAAATGCCGCCAGAAGCCAGGGTGAACAGCCAGAAGACCTAACCCTACGGCGGCATCCAAACTCGCTTTTATTGGAATTAATTTTTGAAAAAGAATTGGAAGTAGAGGGACTAGCTGATATTCGTGAAAATTCACTCGGCAAATGAATACGTTAGTTAAGGATAACAGTGGCCCATGGACCCCATAGACCAAAAAGCATAAAAAACCCGCATTTTAGCGAGTTCTGGACGTTTTGGGATGGTGTGGAATTTGAACATGGTGCCCGAGGCCGGACTTGAACCGGCACGACCTTGCGATCGACAGATTTTAAATCTGTTGTGTCTACCGATTTCACCACTCGGGCAGAGTGCTTTTACCTCGGCGGGTAAAAGAAAAGTGGAGGCGCGATCCGGAGTCGAACCGGACTAGCTGGATTTGCAATCCAGAGCATAACCGCTTTGCTATCGCGCCGATTGAGGGCCGGAATTCTAGCGGAATCGTTTTAAAAATCCTAGTGTTTTCTGGGGCTTAACGCGAGATTCTTGCGGCTGGCTAGTAATTAAACGCCCCTCTTACAGCATCTCTGGTTTTACTTGTTATTCACACCCGGCAACAAAAACGGCCAGGCTGCACGCAGGTAGAGCACCATCGACCAGAGCGTCAGGACGGCGGCACCTGCCAGTGCAACATACCCAATCAGCATCAGGAACGGCAGGTCCATCAACAGGACGATAATCGCCGTCATCTGCAAGGTGGTCTTGATCTTGCCGATATAAGAGACGGCTACACTGGCACGCTGGCCCAGTTCTGCCATCCATTCGCGCAAGGCCGAGATAACGATCTCACGCCCCACAATCACCGCTGCTGCCGCTGCAAACCAGGCGGATTCGTGATGCAGCCCTACCAATAACAGCAACGCAATGGCCACCATCAGCTTATCGGCAACCGGGTCGAGAAAGGCGCCGAACGGGGTGCTTTGGTTGTACTTGCGGGCCACGTAACCATCCAGCCAATCCGTGATCGCAGCGACGCTGAAGATCATGGCAGAAGCAAAATGCGCCCATTTGAAGGGCAGATAAAAAACCACAACAAACAGGGGAATCAGGACAATACGCAGGAGTGTGAGTTGGTTAGCCAGGGTCATGTAATGAACACTTCTCTCAAAATAGGCAATGCCGATTTGCCTTACCGCAACTGGCCGGCGCGCTGGCGGCGCCGATCAATACAAGGTGGCGATCATACTACATGGCTAGTCATTATGGAAAAAGGAGTAAATCTCTTCCGCCAGGCGCTGGCTGATGCCTTGCACCTTGGCCAGATCGCTGACACTGGCCTTGCGAATTTCAGGTAGGCCACCAAAATGCCGCAGCAGCTCGCGCCGCCGCCCCGCCCCAATACCCGGCACATCCTCCAGGGTGGAGGTTTTGCGCTTTTTGTCGCGCCGTTGCTTGTGGCCAGTGATGGCAAACCGGTGCGCTTCATCGCGGATATGCTGGATCAGATGCAGCGCCGGCGAATCGCCGGGCATGACAATCTCGGCGCCGGTCCGAGCATTGAATAAGGTTTCAAAACCGGCCTTACGGGTTGTGCCTTTGGCAACGCCGATCATCAATACGTCATTCACGCCAAGCTCCGCGAGCACGGCCACGGCTTTGGCGAGCTGTCCTTTACCGCCGTCAATCAGCAGAATGTCGGGCAGCTTGCCCTCGCCTTTCTGTAGGCGTGTATAACGCCGCTGTAGCGCCTGCTCCATTGCCGCATAGTCATCGCCGGGTGTAATACCGTCGATGTTAAAACGACGATAGTCCGACTTCAGCGGTCCGTTGGTATCAAACACAACGCAGGAGGCAACGGTCAATTCGCCGCTGCTGTGGCTGATGTCGAAACACTCCAGGCGCTGGGGCATTTCGTCCAGCTCCAAGGCGTCCTGTAATGCCAGAAAACGGTCCTGGGAATTCTTTTTGCTGTTGAGATGACTGGTCAGGTTTTGCTGCGCGGCGGTGGCTGCCATTTGTAGCCATTGGGCGCGGTGGCTGCGCACGCTGCTGGTCAACAATACCTGCCGACCCGTGGCTTGCTGCAAGGCGGAGCACAGCAAGTCAGCCTCCTCAATCGCGTGACTCGTGATAATTTCACGCGGAATCTCACGCCCTTCACTGGCGAGATAAAACTGCGGTAAAAATTGCGTGAGGACTTCCGCCGGCGATTCGGTCAACCCGGCTTGCGGATAAAAACTGCGGCTGCCCAGAATCCGCCCCTGGCGAATGAATAATACGTGTACGCAGATCACCAGCCCTTGCATCTCCGCCGCAATCACATCGACATCGCCCTTGCCTTCTTCCATGACTTGCTGGGTCTGGATGTTGCGCAACGCCATGATCTGGTCGCGGAAATTCGCGGCTTTTTCAAATTCCAACCCTTGCGACGCCGCGTCCATTTGATCCGCCAATTCGCGCATCAGCTTATCGCTGTTGCCCGTCAGGAACATGCGCGTGTGACGTAAATCGTTGGCGTATTCGTCGGGGTTGATGAAGTCTACACAGGGAGCCGTACAACGTTTGATCTGATATTGAAGGCACGGTCGTGAGCGATTTCTAAAGACACTGTCTTCGCACTGGCGCACGCGAAAGGTTTTTTGCAAAAAATTCAGGCTGTCGCGCACGGCGCCAACATTGGGATAAGGCCCAAAGTACTCACCGCGCTTTTTCTTGGCACCGCGATGGAAACTGATTCGTGGAAAATCTTCGCCGCTGGAGATAAAAATATACGGATAGGATTTATCGTCTCGCAGCAGGATGTTATAGGGCGGCCGATTAGACTTGATGAGGTTTTGTTCGAGAATCAGGGCTTCGGTTTCACTGGCGGTCACGGTAACTTCGATATGGCGAATCTTCGCCACCAGCGCGAGGGTTTTCACACTCAAGCCGGATTTGCGGAAGTAGCTGGCGAGGCGTGCTTTGAGATTCTTGGCTTTACCGACATACAGGATAGCCCCATCTTCACCAAACATCTGGTAAATACCGGGCTGTTGGGTGACGTTGGCGAGGAAGCGAGCGGAATCAAAGGTTTCAGCGGGCGCTGCGTTATTGCTGTCAGTAACCATGCAGTTTTTGGAGACAAATAATTAACGTGGGCAATGTTGCGATTGCCCACCAGACAATAGAATCGGCCGATTACACCACGGCTTCAGGGTCGAGAAAGTTGTGCTTGACCGCCAGGAGCGTCAATTCGACATCGCTGTTGATATTCAGTTTCTCAAAGATCCGATAACGATAGCTGTTAACGGTTTTGGGACTGACACAAAACGTGGTCGCGATATCATTTACTTTCTGACCATTGGCAATGAGCATCGCCGTTTGCAGTTCGCGTTGGGACAGTTTTTCGAAGGGCGATTCCTGGCTGTTGTTGCCGCTGAAATTTTTGAGCGCCAGCTGCTGGGCTATGCTGTTGCTCATGTAAAGATCGCCGCGAATCACCTTGTTGATGGCGTCGGTTATCTCGGTAAATTCAGCACCCTTGGTGACATAACCCACAGCTCCCGCCTGCATCAGACGTGTCGGATAAAGATTGTCATCACAGGCAGTGACGGCAATGATCTTCATACCGGGGTTAATCGCCAATAACTTTTTCGTTGCTTCCAGACCGCCCATGCCGGGCATCTTAACGTCCATCAATACCACGTCCGGCACTAATGTCCGCGCTTTGGCAACTGCCTCTTCCCCACTTTTGGCCTCTCCGACTACTTGATATCCATTCACGTCTGCCAGCATGCGCACAATTCCCATCCGCACTAAATCGTGATCATCGACAACAAGTATCTTTGTCAAACCAAACCCCCAATCCGGTCGAACCGGAGTTACACCTTTGTTATTAAACGTAAAGACAGCTTGCGGCAGATTGTAGAGTCTGCCATCGCAAAGCGCCACTACCTGTCAATAAAGTAGCACTATCCCATGCGCCCTGCCGAAATTACCGGGGTGCATATTGAATATTTCAGATGAAAAACCAATGGCAACTTATTGATAAATATATCGAAAAGTTAAGTTAATTCGTTCACCAACAATCCGGGTTGTTTTCGCAACCTGGTGTAGCCAATGATGTTGGGTCGGCCCGCTCATCACTAATAGAGAACCATGGGTCAAGTCCACCGCCAGGGGGCGGATATCTCTGCGCGACTTGTGCTTGAGGGTAAAGCGTCGCGTCGCCCCCAAGCTGACTGAGGCTATCACCGGGTTGCGCCCCAGTTCCGGCTCATCATCACTGTGCCAGGCCACGCTGTCCCGTCCACCGCGATAGCGATTGGCGAGCATACTGTTGAAAGCGACCCCCAAAGTGGCGGTCAATCTCTCCTTGATATGGGTCAGCGTTTCCGTCCAGGGCAATGGCTCAAACCGGGTACCGGAATAACCATAACGACATCCGGGATCGCCATACCAGGCGTTAAGCCGTGGAATGGCATGCTCTTGACCGTGGATGTGAATGCGTGACTGCTGCCATGCAAGAGTTTCCAGCAGCTCATGGAAGTAAGCGTCAGCCAGTGTCGCGGGTAACCATTGCGTAAACAGGTAGACATCTCCATCGAGCGATAGCAGTTGTTCCCGAGGCGCGGAGTCAAATAATGATGTTTGCCGAGCTGAAGTCATAAGCTATTAGGCGCTTGTCGATATAGCGCACGCAATGAATTTTTATTATTGGGTGTTGGCGGCGATGGTTATCACTGCATGTGAACTTTAACATCAGGGATAAAAACGCGGTTCCGGCTCCAGGGCCACACCGTATTTTTCAAACACCGATAGTTGAATTTTTTCCGCCAGGGCCACTACTTCATGCCCTTTTGCATGGCCGGGGTTGGTTAACACCAATGCCTGCTGCCCATGTACCGCTACCGGCCCGCATACCTGACCGCGCCAACCGGCGTTATCAATAAGCCAGGCTGCCGCCAGTTTCACCTGTTGGTCATCCACTGGATACGCCACCAGTTGTGGGTGGTTCGCACGCAGCGATTCATATTGTGTTGCGGGAATAACAGGGTTCTTAAAAAAACTTCCTACATTGGGTATCTGCGCCGGGTCAGGCAATTTATTACGACGGATCTCACAGATTACCTGGCTAACTTGCCGAGGCGTAATTGCGTCATCAGCATGTGCAGCCAAAGCTTCGCGTAAAGCGGGATAGGACAACACCAGGTGCGGTTGCTTGTGCAACTTGAAGGTCACAGCCGTTATAAGATATTGATCACGCAATCGACCTTTGAAAATACTGTCGCGATAACCGAATTCGCAGGAATCCCTGGTAAAGGTTACCGGCAGGCCGGAACGGATATCAATTGCTGTTAATTCTTCAAAGACATCTTTCAGCTCAACACCATACGCACCGATATTCTGAATCGGCGCTGCGCCCACACTGCCGGGAATCAGCGATAAATTCTCCAAACCCCAATAATGAAAATCCAGGCAGTATTCCACCAATTCATGCCAATTTTCGCCGGCGGCTACGCGCAACCAAACAAATTCATTGTCTTCCGCCACCAGGGTTTTGCCTTGCAAGCGAATATGAACAACCAACCCGGGAAGGTCATCGCATAACACAATATTACTGCCACCGCCGAGTATAAACAGCGGCAGCTTTTCGTTTCTGGCATAGCGCAGAGCTTCGAGTAATTCTTCTTCACTCGTAACGCTGACATAAAATTGCGCCTTCACCGGGACGCCCAGTGTGTTGAGATGCTGCAAATCAAAATTCGGTAGAAAAAGCGGCACAGGTATCCCGTCAGGCGCGGCGGCGCTGTTGCAGTTGGTGTAATAAACCGGCGGAGGCATCTTCGATTAAATCCAGCACCAGATCAAAACCGGCGGCTTCTCCGTAATAAGGATCGGGCACTTCGCGGTGCTGGAAATTTTGCGCAAAATCCAGAAACAACCCCAGGTGACCTTGATAGTGATGCGGCACCATGACTTTCAGATCGCTGAGGTTGGCGTGATCCATGGCGAGAATAAAATCGAACTCGTCAAAATCAGCAATACAAACCTGACGCGCACGCAGGCTCGACAAATTGTAACCGCGATTTTTTGCGGCACTGATGGCGCGAGCATCCGGTGCTTTACCGATATGCCAACCGCCGGTGCCAGCTGAATCAATCACAATGTGATCGTGCATACCGGCATCGGTAATCACCTTTCTGAATATGCCTTCTGCTGTCGGCGAGCGGCAGATGTTACCCAGGCAAACGAAAAGCACTTTGGTATTCATGACTTCAGGACTCCAGCAATTGTTTGACCCGTTGCAAGTCCGCTTCGGTATCCACGCCACCCGGCACTGCCGCGCAGGCTTCAGCGACGTGAATTGTTTCGCCTTGCCACAATACACGCAATTGCTCCAGTGATTCTATGTGTTCCAACGGTGCTTGCGGCCAACCGACAAAACGGTTGAGCAGCGCCACGCGATACGCGTAAATACCGATATGACGCTGGCAAGGAAAATTATCGGGTAACCCTTTAACATCAGGGGTAGCAAAATGATCGCGCGGCCAAGGGATAGAAGCGCGACTGAAATACAATGCCCGGCCGGTTTTATCCGCCACCACTTTTACAATATTGGAATTACGGAAATCCTCCAGCGAATGAATCGGCTCACTTAACGTGGCAACGCTGGCATTGGGTGAGTTCGCCAGGTTGGCGGCAACCTGATTGATCACTGCTGGCGGAATCAATGGCTCATCACCCTGTACATTCACCACGATATCGTCATCGCGCAATGCGAGTTGTTGTGTCACTTCCTGCAAACGATCAGTACCGGAATTATGTGCTGGAGATGTCATGCATACGCGTGCGCCAAATGCTTTAACCGCTGCTTCTATACGCACGTCATCGGTGGCGATAATCACTTCACGCGCGGCGCTTTCACAGGCGCGTTCATAAACGTGTTGAATCATCGGTTTACCGGCTATTTCTTTGAGCGGCTTAGCTGGCAAGCGCGTCGACGCATAGCGTGCGGGAATCACAACATAAAAACTCATGGAAAAATCCTGGTTAGGGCTTTAATGCCGCCATCTTAACGTCAAAATCATGCCAGAAACAGTCCGTTAATTCCGCACCAACGGCGAGGTAAAACCAATCGCTTTCGGCAAAGTGCTGACACTTCACGGCATCTTTGGCAGTCATCACAACTGGCAACGGTTCTGCAAAAGCGAAGTTGCTTTTTTGGTACGCATGATGATCGGGAAAGTCGTGCTCAACGGGTTGTAAACCCAACTCCATTAATGTTCGATAAAAGCGCCGGGGATTACCAATTCCCGCCACGGCATTTACGCGTTTTTCATGGGAAGTGTACGCAGGAAAATGATCTGCCGGATAAGTTTGATTATCTGCTAACGCGTGCCACGCTTGCGGAATAATCTGCATAGCGTAGGTTTTCGCGACCGGCAATGACAGCGATTGCACTGCACTGTTGACCACCACAAAGTCCGCCGAGCGTAACCGAGAGGCTGGTTCGCGCAAGGGGCCGACCGGCAGACAAAAACCATTGCCGAGGCCGCGTTGACCATCAACGACAACAATTTCCATCGCACGACCCAAACGGTAATGTTGCAGACCATCGTCACTCAACACAATGTCACAACCGATGCGTTCAAGTTCACGCGCGCCGCTGACGCGATCCGCATCTACACAAACGGCGCAACCGGTTTGTTGAAAAATACTCAGCGGCTCATCGCCACTTTCTTCAACCCGTGTATCTGCATTTAACAGCAATGGATAACGTGTGGCTTGCCCGCCATAGCCACGGCTGACAACGCCGGGAGTAAATCCCTGACGTTGCAGGTGTTTTACCAAAGCGATTAGCAAAGGCGTTTTGCCGGTACCACCCACCGAAATATTGCCGACGACAATGACCGGAACGGATAGAGTTTGTTGAGCAAAGCGGCGGAGATAAAAACGGCGAAGGCTGGCGACAAGACGAAACAACCACATCAAGGGCAAGAGCACAAAGATCCATGTGCGCTTGCCGTACCAGGCATCAAGCCAAAGGTTGTGTGATCGTTGAGACACGTGATTACCTGTGCGGCAAAAAAACTATTCCGTCTCCGGGTCGGGTTGACGCGACGTAATACTGAGATGAACAAACCCCATTTGTCCGGCGGCGTCCATCGCGGTTACCACAAACTGATGCGGCGTGTTAGCGTCGGCTGTAATACTCAATGGCAGCTTGGTGTTGCCCTGGGATAATTTTTCCAGCGCGGACTTCAGGGTTTCAACTTTATTATTAACCAGACTGTGGCCGTTCACGGAAAAATGCCCTTGCGCACTGATGACAACATCAAGCTGCTCCTGGGTTTCGGTGCTGGCCTCACCCACGGCTTCCGGCAAATCCACACTCAAATGGGTTTCTTTGGTAAAGGTGGTCGATACCATAAAAAACAACAACAAAATAAAGACCACATCAATCAAGGGCGTGAGATTAACACCCTCTTCTTCTCTCGGCTGGCGACGGAATTTCATGGCGTCATCCTCGGGCTCAATGGATTCAAGGATTAAACCACTTTAACGTCAACACGACGGTCGCTGTGCAAGGCATCCACCAGTTTGATGGCTTCCTCTTCCATGGTGACCACGATGGAATCGATGCGACGCAAAAAGAAACGATGAAAAATCATGGCCGGAATCGCCACGATCAAACCGGCGGCAGTAGTAACCAACGCAACGGAAATACCACCGGCCAGCACTTCGGTGTTACCGGTGCCCTGGATCATGATGGCATTGAACACCTGGATCATGCCGATAACGGTACCGAGCAATCCTAATAAGGGCGCGATATTGGCGATGGTACCAAGCACGCTGATATAACGCTCCAGTTCGTGTACAACCTGGGTGGCGGCTTCCTGAATACTGTCTTTCATCACTTCACGGCCGTGGCGCGAGTTACTCAGACCTGCCGCCAAAATCTGACCCAACATGGACGATTGTTTCAGTTCGCGCAATTTCGTTGCATCGACCTGGTTGTTCTTGATCCAACTCCACACCTGGGCGAGTAAATGACGCGGTGCAATCTTGGCCGGATTCAATGTCCAGTAGCGTTCAATGCAAATGGCAATGACAGCAACTGAGCAAATAATGATGGGGATCATCAACCAACCGCCAGACATAATGATTTCTAACACGTCATCTTCCTCTTCGAGCAGGGCTACACCCAATGCAGGTTTTTCGGGGCGGTACATTACCATAAGCAACGAAGAAAACCATGCCGGGGTTCTTTTTTCACGACTTTCGCGTGCGGCCGATCAGGCGGTTGAACAAAGCTTAATCAAACCAATAACGCGGCTGATAACGACGCTGTTGCCGTACGGGTTGAAGCATCCCCTCATGCCAGGAAAATACCAGAGCGCCCCCCTCGGCAGTATTGAAGGCGCGACTGCCTTGAGCCGCATAGCGCGCAACGACCTCCTTGTGGGGATGCCCATGCTGACTGCGATAGCCCGCGCTGTAGACCACAAACTTGGGCCGAGCATGACGGACGAACAGCGAGGTGGATGAACTGCGGCTGCCGTGGTGGGATGCAACCACCAGTGTAAGTGCCTCCGGCAAATGGCCGTGATTAACCAATTGATTTTCAACCCGACCTTCAATATCACCGGGGAATAAAATCCTTTGTCCAGCGTACTCAATCAACAATACACAGGAGTGATTATTCGCGTTACCTGACGCCCCACGAAAGATCTCTGCGGTCGGCAAAAAGCTGAAGCGCACCTGATTCCATTGCCAGTTCTCATACCCGTGACAGTTATGGATCGGCACATGGTTGTTCAGCAAGGCCTTTGCTTTTATCGGCTCTCCCGCCACGACTTCTTGTATCGCCAAATTTTTCATAATGCCTTGCACGCCGCCGGAGTGATCCATGTCGTGATGGCTGACGATCAATTTGTCGACTTGGGAAATACCGCGCTGGCGAAGGTAAGGCACCACAATCGCCCCGCCCGCTTCGAACTTGTCACTGTAAGCCGGGCCTGCGTCGTAGATCAGGCGGCGATCCGGTGTCTCCACGACCACCGCCAAGCCTTGGCCGACATCCAGAACGGTAACTGTCAGTGGCGGCGGTGTTTTTATCGGCAATATCAGTGCCGTTAATAATGCGGGAAAACCCAGCCAACGGCCGGCAATCCCGCGCGGCAACAAGAGCAAGACGACACCGATAATCGCAATTACCAATGCCCATCCGTCGAGACTGATCACGGGATTCAAGCGCGTGCCGGCGATATCAAGCAGGGTTTGCAGCCATTTGTCCAAACCGCGCAATCCATAATCCGCCACATACAGCAACAACTGGCTTAACGCGGGAGACACGTTATGGACAACCGCAGCCAGCAGCAAGGTCGGCACTACCGCTGTGGTTACCAAGGGGATGGCAATCAGATTCGCTACCGGTGCCAGGAGAGAAACGCTGTTAAGCAAAATCCCCAAGGGCAAAAACAGGCCGATAAAGATCACCCATTGACTGCGAATAAGCCCTTTTGCCCAGGCGATGAAGGATGCGGCGTCTTGCCTGCCAGTACGACCAGCGAAACAAAACAACAGTACGGCCACCGCGCCAAAAGATAACCAGAACCCCATGTCATAGGCAGCTAAAGGATCACTGATCACTACGCCCAGCAAGGCAAGACTGAAGACATGGCTGATTCGGTAAGAACGCCGCCACAGAAAAACCAGCTGCACCAACAGAATCATGATCAATGCGCGTTGTGTCGGCAGGGTAAAACCGGCCAGTGCGCTGTAGATTAGCGCCAACGCCATTGCGCCGAGATAACCTGGCACAAAGGCCGGACAAGGGTGGTAAACCAGATTAATGCACCGCCCTACCAGGCTGCCGAGAAAAAAGCCGACCACCGCCAGGAAGCCCACATGCAAGCCGGAAATGGCGACCAGGTGGTTTACACCGGTCAATTGCATCTGGCGCCATTGTTCGGCGTCCATCATTGATCGGTCGCCAATCAGAAGTGCCAGAAGGACCGCCCGCTGGGGACTATCGGAACTCATCAATAACCAGTCGCGCAAATCCTGTCGGCGGGCACCAATATCCCAACTATCCGGAGGTGCTAACCGCTGTGTGAAATCACTTTCGCGAACGTAACCTACGCCACCTATGCCCCGGCGCATCAGCCAGACCTGATAATCAAACCCACCGGGGTTAACAAAGCCGCGCGGCCGTTTCAGGCGGACCTGCCATTGCCAGCGCTCACCACTGCGCACCGCAACGGGCTCTTTTGCATACCAGCTCAGTTGGATATTGCGCGGAAAGTTCTCGATGTCACTGTGTATGTCATCGGCAAAATGTGCGGTATCAACGTTCAGGATGAACCGTTGGCGACGATCATCGCTCACCGGTAAATCCACCACCCGTCCGGACACCACCACATCTCTGCTCACCAGATCTTCGGACAATTGATTGGCGAGTATGCCGTGACCGTAGATAACACCCCATGCACCACCGAGCGCGACAGCCAGGATAACCCTGAATGTGGAAAAACGAAGTGCGACGAGCACTAACGGCAGGATAAGGAACAGCCAAGGAAGCGGCGGTAACCGGGGCAGAAAACCAACACTGAGAACACCGCCGACAAGGGCGAGGAGATAAACGGGCATGAAACATCCTTGAAAAACAAAATCCGTGCGACGGCGTGATTATGCACTACACACTACTGATGGCAAGCAGGTATCCACGACAATAATGAACGGGACGCCACAGGCGGAACCTTGGATCGATTCAGCTTTCAGAGCGACGTGTGTGCATAGTGTCTGTCAGAGTTTCAATGCATAATGCGCGCCTCAATCGGCTGTCACGCAGCCTTGCCCCGCAACTAACACAACAGGCGCCAATGGCACGTAAGTTATTCAGACGTTACCTTCCCTCTGCCGCCAAGGTTAAAGATAACCCGTCGCTGCATTTTCTGGGTGACCTGTTACACGACCCTAACCTGTTTCACTTGAATCGCCATTCTGTATCCGTGGCTTTTTTTGTCGGTATCTTCATTGCCTTTATTCCCATCCCCGGCCAGATGCCGGTGGCAGCCCTGGCGGCACTGTTGATGCGGTGCAACCTGCCGATCTCGGTGGCTCTGGTGTGGCTGACCAATCCGCTCACCATGCCGGCGATTTTCTTCGCCACCTACCAACTGGGGCGCTGGCTGCTGGGTGTGCCGCCGATCTCTGTTTCGCTGGAGTTATCCTGGGAGTGGCTCGCCAATGAATTTGTCTTTATCTGGAAACCCTTGATCGTGGGATCGCTGCTGTGCGGTTTGATCTTCGGCGCCCTGGGCTATATCGCTATCCAGATTTTCTGGCGCTGGCATGTGGTGAAAGGCTGGAACAAGCGGAAGAAGCGCCCCAAAGCTGTATCACCTGAGGCGCTGGAGAAGGAATAAACGTTTATTCGTAACGCAGGGCTTCGGCGGGCTGTATGCGGCTGGCACGCCAGGCGGGGTAAAGCGCGGCAAAGAAACTGATTACCAAGGCCGTAAACGCAATCCGGGCCACATCCGGCCATTGCAGGTCCGACGGCAAATAACTGATGGGATAGACATCAGACTCCAGGAAGCGAACATTAAAGACCCGCTCAAGCCATTGCACCACGTCCGTCACACACAGTGACAGCAACACACCCAGCGCAACCCCCAGCGATGTACCGATCAAACCGATCAAACCGCCCTGCACCATAAAAATGCCGATGATCTCGCCCGTAGACGCGCCCAGCGTTCTCAGGATGGCGATATCACCCTGTTTATCCACCACCACCATGATCAGCGTCGAAACCAGATTAAAGGCCGCAATGGCGATGATCAGAAACAGCAACATCTCCACCAGATTCTTCGACATATGAATCGCTTCGTAGAGATTGCCCTGGGTGCGGGTCCAGTCGGAACCATAAAAACCGGGCGGCAAGTCGTTAACCAATTGGCGCACCACGCGCGGCGCATCGAATAAATCATCCACTTGCAGGCGGATGCCGGTCACTGCACCGGGAAATTCGGACAAGGCCGACGCCTGCTCCAGCCCCATCAATGCCAGTCCATGGTCAATCTCAGTACCGCTGTCGAACACCGCCAATACTTTCAGCATACGAATATTGGGCGTGGGATTGCCGCTCCCGGTACGCGGAATGATCAAGCTCACGGAGTCGCCCGGTTGTACCTGCAATTTATCGGCGATGCCGCGACCAATCAGTATGCCTTGGTCGGACTCAGTGAGTTGGTCAAAACCCTGTTCAGGCAGGTAATCCTTCAACGACGACAACTGCGCCTCTTGCTGCGGATCAATACCAAACAGGTTGACCGGCGATACACGTTTTTGATGGGCAAGAAGCCCCTGCAATTGTACAAAAGGCGCCGCCGCTCTTACCTGCGGATGCGCTACCAATTCCTCAATCAGTGGCTGGGGGTCTTGAATCCCGTAATGTTGGTAGATGGTCGCCTGGGGCATGATGCCCAGAATGCGCTCGCGCAACTCGCGATCAAAACCGTTCATGATCGACATGACCAGCACCAGCAAGGCCACCCCAATCACCAGGCTGGCGATGGACAACGAAGAGATAAACGAAACCAACTGGCTGTGACGGCGAGAAATACCGTAGCGCGCACCGACAAGGAAAGTGAGTTTATTCAGCACGGTTACACCAGCATGCCGTCGGAAAGCGTCAGGGTACGATCCATACGTGCCGCCAGACGCTGGTCGTGAGTCACCACCACAAAGCTGGTGCCGATCGTCTGGTTCAGCTCCAACATCAATTGCTGGATGCTGTCGGCCGCATGGGAATCCAGATTGCCGGTGGGCTCATCCATCAGTACACAGGCCGGATTGGTTACCAGCGCGCGCGCGATAGCCACCCGCTGACGTTCACCGCCGGATAATTCCGAGGGTTTGTGCTGAACCCGCTGGGCCAATCCGACTCGCGCCAACATGGCCGCTGCGCGCTCTTTGGCTACCACTGTGGCTTGCCTGCCGATAAACAAGGGCATAGCCACATTTTCCAGCGCGGTAAACTCCGGCAGCAGGTGATGAAACTGGTACACAAAGCCGAGGGCGCGATTACGCAGGCGCCCCCGTTGATCGGCACTCATCCGCGACAGCTGCTCACCGGCAACCGTGACCTCACCCTCGTCCGGTACATCGAGTCCGCCGAGGATATTCAACAGCGTGGATTTGCCCGAGCCGGATGCGCCGACAATCGCCACCCGTTCACCAGCATGAATTTGCAGGTTTACCCCATTGAGCACACTCACCTGTTGTGGTCCCTGGGAATAATTCTTGTGGACCTGATAGCAGGTCAAGACCGCCTGTTCATTACTCATAACGCAAGGCCTCTGCCGGTTCGATCTTCGCGGCGCGATACGCGGGATACAAGGTCGCAACCACACTCAGGGTCAATGCCAGACCGCAGATAAAGGCTACGTCCTGCCACATCAATACCGAGGGAAGCTGGGTGATAAAAAATACCTCAGGATTAAAGATTTGCCAGCCAAACAGGGCTTCGAAGAAGTTCATGATGCGGTTGAGCGTTTGGGCCACCACGCAGCCAATGAGCGCACCAATGAGCGTACCCGCCACACCCACCGCACTGCCCTGCACCACGAAGATGGCCATCACCTGACGGGCATTCAGTCCGAGCGTGCGCAAGACCGCAATATCTGAACGCTTGTCGGCTACCATCAACACCAGACTGGACACAATATTAAACGCCGCCACAGCAATGATGATGCACAGCAAAGCGGCGATGACGATCTTTTCCATCTTCACCGCCTGGAACAGGCTGCCCTGGGTCTGGCTCCAATCTTTGACGGTATAGCTGTCCCCAAAGTCACCGGCCAGTTCACCCATCACCGGACCAGCGCGATAGATATCAGTCACCTTCACATGCAAGCCTTGCACGCCCTGATAGCGAAACAACCGCTTGGCATCGTCGATATGGATCATCGCCAGGGTCTGGTCTACCTGGGCTCCCACTTCAAACACGCCCACCAGGGTAAAGGGTCGCGTGCGTGGAAATACACCGGCTGGTGTAATGTTGATATCCGATAACGTGAGGTTCACCTTGTCACCGGGCGCAATGCCCAAAGAGCGCGCCAGCAAACGGCCCATGACAATACCGAACTCACCGGGTCGCAAGTCCGTACTCGAACCGACAATCATATGTTGTTCAAGAACAGAGACGCGGTTTTCCGCTTCCGGCAATATACCCTGTAGTTGAATGCTCTCAACGCCCCGGTCATAACTGATCAGGGCAAAGCCGCCGATATAAGGCGCGGTCGCCACCACCTCGGGATGCTGCTCAACCTGCCGGGCCACTGCTTGCCAATCCTGCATCTGCGGTTGCTGATCAATAAAACCGTGGGGGATGACACTGAGGATACGCTGCTTCATCTCGCGATCAAAACCGTTCATGACCGACAGTACAATAATCAATGCCATCACACCCAGGGCCATACCCAGGAGCGAAAAGGCGCTGACAAAGGAAATGAATTGGTTGCGACGTTTTGCGCGGGTATAACGTAAACCAATATAGAAAGGGATGTTTTTCAGCATGGAGCGCATTTAAACCTAATGCCCGAGGGAGCACAAGCGGCCGACACACAATCACCACGGCAGCGGCGGGTTGATGTGCTATCTTATTGAAAGCTGGTTACCGGGATCATGAATATGTCTGAACGCCGCAGTTTTTTTCGCATCGATGAAAGCATTGCACTGGAATATAAAGAAGTGGATGAAAAAACCGCTAATACCAGTGAGCCGGAAAGTCTTTATCAGGATGCCGCCGACATCAAGTTGTACGCAGAACTGAAAAAGATCGACAGTGACGCAGCGCAACTCTTGTACCAGATCAAGGACAGTAATCGCGCGCTCGGCGAATACCTGCATAACATCAACCGCAAGATCGAACTGCTCACCCAACGCCTGATGGCGGAACACAAACCCGCCGCCCTGACCCGCATTACACGGCAGGTCAACCTGAGTGAAGGCGGCATTGCTTTCGGGTGCGAACAACCGATTCCGCAACAGGGTTTTATCGCGATGCGGCTTACGTTTTTACCCTCTTATGCCGGGCTGATTTTATTTGCCAAAGTGATACGCTGTGAACTGAGTAGCGCTGGCGACTACCAAATTGCGGCAAAATTTCACCGGATCAACGATTCACAACAACAATTGATCGGCCAACAGATCATGCGCGCCCAAATGGCCGAGCGCCGACTTAAACAACAATACTGATCTAGCAGGATAAGCCCATGAAAAAAACATTACTGATCATCCTCCTCTCTTGCTCGGCCCTGATCACCCTGCCAACCTTTGCCGAGACTGTGCGCGTGCCCATAGGCCAGCAGGCCGACATCAGCAAACCGCGTACCGGGATCAACAAAGCCAGCGTTGAAGCACAATTCGGTGAGCCGATCAGCAAGCAAGGTCCGGTCGGCGATCCACCGATTACGTCCTGGGAGTATGCGGATTTTGTGGTGTACTTCGAGTATGACCATGTGATCCACAGCGTGGCCAAACACCGCCCGCAAGGAAATTGATCCCCAAATAAAAAAGCCGCGCGGTTGAATGCCTGCGCGGCTTTTTCTATTCCGGATTATCGATTAGCGACGATTGATTCGGTTGATACCATCCAATGCCGCAATACGATAAGCCTCCGCCATGGTCGGGTAATTAAAGGTGGTATTGAGGAAATAACGGATGCTGTTGCCCTCGCCTTTCTGCCGCATGATCGCCTGACCGATATGAACAATCTCGGCAGCCTCGGCCCCAAAACAATGCACACCTAAAATTTCCATGGTATCGACGTGGAATAGCAACTTGAGCATGCCCACATCTTCACCACTGATCTGGCCGCGTGCGGTATTTTTGAATAACGCTCGCCCGACTTCATAAGGCACTCTTGCGGCAGTTAATTCCGTTTCGGTTTTACCTACCGAGCTAATCTCAGGCAAGGTATAAATACCCGTGGGTACATCTTCAACCAGAGGACAATCTCCACCGATAATGCCGCCGGATACTGATCGGCCTTGCCCGAAAGATGCACTGGCCAGGCTGGGCCAGCCAATGACATCTCCCACCGCATAAATATTGTCAACTGCGGTGCGATAGCAGTCGTCAACCTTCAGATTGCCGCGATGATCCGCCTGCAAACCGACAGCCGCGAGATTCAGGTTATCGGTATTACCGCTGCGGCCGTTACACCAGAGAATCGCATCCGCTTTTAAACGTTTGCCGGATTTCAAATGCAATGTGACGCTGCTATCGCGCGCATCAATCGCTTCATATTCTTCGCTGTGACGCACGGTCACACCGCTGTCGCGCAAGTGATAACTCAAGGCATCGGAGATTTCATCGTCAAGAAATGACAACAAACGATCACGGTTATTAATCAGGTCAACCCGCACACCCATACCGGAAAATATCGAGGCGTATTCGCACCCGATGACACCAGCACCATAAATAATCAGATGCCGTGGCGTGTGTTGCATTTCGAGAATCGTATCGCTGTCATAAACACGCGGATGATCAAAGTTGATATCCGCCGGACGATAGGGACGCGAGCCAGTCGCAATCACCACACTGCCGGCAGTGATGGTTTCGCGTGCACCGTCCAGCAGATCAACCGTGACGGTATGGTTATCGACAAAAGCGGCGCGACCCATGTGTAAAGTCACCCGATTACGCACATAAAAATTCGTGTGTAATTCGACTTGCTTGGGAATCACTTGCCGGGCGGATTGCAGAATACGCGGATAGGTCAGACGACGGCTATCACCAATTTCGCGAAAGAGATTACTGGATTTGTAATGAATAATTTGTTTGACAACGTGACGCAGGGATTTTGAAGGAATCGTGCCTTTATGAGCGCAATTTCCACCCACCACCGGCCGATTTTCTACCACACCCACACGCTTACCGGCTTTGGCCGCGGTGATTGCTGCACTTTCGCCCGAGGGCCCCGAACCGATTACCAAGACATCGTAAACATGGTCAGCCACTTTAATTTCCTCTTGAACCGAATAACCGACTAATCACCCCAAGCACCGACTTATGATTATTTTTTGCCAGTTGTCACTTCGTAAGCCAAGGACTTTTCTGTATTACCAGCGGTCTGTTGTTTTTCTTCACATTTGCTTTCATCGCCACCGCAAATATCACATACATATTCTTTTTCGCCCAAGGCCTTGCCCACGCCGCCACAGGAGCCGGTGATCGGCTTACGACCGAAGATAACGCCCACGGACATCAGGGCAACGACAACCAACATGAATACCAGCGTTACTAATAATGTACCCATAATCTTTACCTCGGTAATTCATCGATAAGGTTCAAAAGCCGTCGAATAACGGTCACTAAAACCCTCATCCTCTTTGACAATCATATAAACCGCTAATTTCTCGCGATTGGCCACCTCCATGCCGCGCTCCGGACCGAGCACGTTAATCGCTGTAGCCCAGCCGTCCGCTTCTGCTGAAGTATCGGCGATAACCGTTACAGACGCCAAGCGATGCGTAATGGGGTAGCCGGTTTGCGGATCGATGGTATGCGAGTAGCGTTTGCCATCCTGCTCAAAATAATTGCGATAGTCACCCGAGGTTGCCATACCAGCATCGGTCAATGAAATCGCTTTGTGCACGCTCTGCTGCATCATGGACGGCTGCTCTATCGCAATACGCCATGGCAACCCTTTGGGATTTGTACCCTTGACCCGAATTTCACCACCAATCTCAACCATGTAATGCTTGATGCCCTGGCGTGCGATGTAATCGGCAATCCAGTCGACACCATAGCCTTTTGCGATGGCTGACAGGTCCAGCTTGATATCGGTCAACTTACGCGCTTGTCCATCAGTTAATTCAAGCTGGTGATACCCCATTACAGCCTTGGCCTCAGTTATGGCTGCCGCATCCGGGACATCATCTTCATGCTTGCCCGGACCGAACCCCCACAGGTTCACCAAGGGCCCGACCGTAATATCAAACGCACCGTCACTGCGCTCACTGATTTGCTGGCTCAACCGCAGCACATCTTCCAGCGGCTTCGATAATGTGTACCACTCACCCGCGCTGGCCGAATTAAATAACATTAACTCGGAATCAGGGATGTAAGTGGACATGTGCTGATTAATTTTTTGCAGTTCAAGGTCAACCGCTTTTTGTATGCTTGCCGCGTCTATCGGAAGTACTCCATCTTCATCAGCAACCAGCGTAATGTGATAGGTGGTCCCCATGGTTTCGCCGGCAAAACGTAGCGAATCCCTTTCTGCCTGACCACAACCGCTTAATAACACCACACCAAAAAACAAAAACGAGGTCAGCAATGCTGACCTCGTTTCGCAGTTTGGCAAAAAGAACTTAAACAAACTGATCTTAACCACCAAAGTCATCCAACATAATGTTTTCGTCTTCTACACCCAGGCTCTTCAAGAGCTTGATCACCGCGGCGTTCATCATTGGTGGGCCACACATGTAGAACTCACAATCTTCCGGTGCCGGATGGTCCTTCAGGTAATTTTCATAAAGTACGTTGTGAATAAAACCTGTTAATCCACTCCAGTTATCTTCCGGTTGTGGGTCAGACAAGGCCACATACCAGTTGAAGTTTTCATTCTCTTCTTGCAACTGATCGTACTCTTCTTTGTAGAAGAGTTCGCGCAGAGAACGAGCACCGTACCAGAAGGTCATCTTACGCTTGGTCTTGATACGACGCAGCTGATCAAAAATGTGCGAGCGCATAGGCGCCATACCGGCACCACCACCAATAAAGACCATTTCATTGTCTGTGTCCTTGGCGAAGAACTCACCGAAGGGACCGTATACTCTGATCTTGTCGCCTGGCTTCAAGCTGAACACATAAGAAGACATGATGCCTGGCGGAATGCCTTGTGACTTGGGCGGCGGCGTTGCAATACGGATATTGAATTTTACAATACCCTTCTCATCCGGATAGTTCGCCATCGAGTAGGCGCGGATCACCGGCTCAGTCACTTTTGATTCCAGGTTAAAGAAACCAAAACGCTCCCAGTCACCACGGAATTGCGATTCGATAGAGAAATCAGAATATTTCACATGGTGCGGTGGACACTCCAACTGCACATAACCACCCGCGCGGAAGTCAACGTTCTCACCTTCCGGCAGACGCAAAGTCAGTTCTTTAATGAAGGTTGCCACATTGGGATTGGACTCAACGGTACACTCCCATTGTTTTACACCAAAGACGTCTTCCGGTACTTCAATAACCATATCCTGTTTAACAGGCGTTTGGCAGGACAAGCGCCAACCTTCGCGCGCATCGCGTTTGGTAAAGTGGCTTTCTTCGGTCGGCAGCATAGAGCCACCGCCAGACACCACAATACATTTACACTGCGCACAAGTACCGCCACCACCACAGGCAGACGGCAGGAACAAACCGGCACCGGACAAAGTTTGCAATAATTTGCCACCCGCCGGTACGGTCAAGGTTTTCTCGCCATTGATATCAATAGTGACATCGCCACTGCTGACCAATTTGGATCGTGCAATCAGGATAACGGCCACCAGCGCGAGCACGATGACCGTGAACATGACAACACCCAATGTAATTTCTATGTTCATGTGTGGTTATACCCCGCTGATTACAGATCGATGCCGCCGAATGACATAAAGCCCAGAGACATCAAACCCACAGTAATGAAGGTGATACCCAGGCCACGCAAACCTTCCGGCACATCGCTATATTTCAATTTCTCACGCACGCCGGCCAATACCACGATGGCCAAAGCCCAACCGGCGCCAGAGCCTGCACCATAAACAATGCTCTCGCCGAAATTGTAGTCGCGTTCCACCATAAACAGAGAGCCGCCCATGATGGCGCAGTTCACCGTAATCAACGGCAGAAATACACCCAGTGCGTTGTAGAGTGCGGGAACGTATTTATCCAACACCATCTCCATGATTTGTACTACCGCCGCAATCACACCAATGTAGGTGATCAGGCCGAGGAAGCTCAAATCCACGTTAGGCAGACCGGCCCAGCTCAGGGCACCGTTAGCCAGCACATAGGTGTAGATCAAATTGTTAAGCGGTACGGTCAGCGTCTGTACAACGATAACCGCAATACCCAAACCGATAGCAGCGCCGATTTTTTTGGAGATAGCGATAAAAGTACACATCCCCAGGAAGAAGGCCAACGCCATGTTTTCGATAAAAACTGCCCGAATAAAAAGGCTTAAATAATATTCCACGATCAAGCCTCCTGAGGTTTGGTATTGGGAGCGATTTTGAACTCGCTGGCTTCAACCTGATTTTTCTTCCAGGAACGCAAAGCCCAGATGAATAAACCAATCAGGAAGAACGCACTCGGTGGCAGCAACAGCAAGCCGTTGGGGACGTACCAACCGCCGTCTGTGGTGACAGACAGGATTTCGTAGCCCAGTAACTTGCCTGAACCAAAGAGTTCACGAACCACAGCGAGCGCGATCAGCATGGCGCTATAACCCAAACCGTTACCGATACCGTCAAAGAAGCTCGGAATCGGCGGGTTCTTCATGGCAAATGCTTCTGCACGGCCCATCACGATACAGTTGGTGATGATCAAACCCACGAACACTGACAACTGCTTACTAACATCATAAGCAACCGCCTTGAGGATCTGGTCAACCACGATAACCAGAGAGGCAATGATGACCATTTGAACGATGATACGGATGCTGCTGGGCGCATGGTTACGTACCAACGATACAAAGAAGTTTGAAAAAGCCGTTACCGTGGTTAATGCAATACACATTACCAGGGTCACTTTCATACTACTGGTCACTGCTAATGCGGAGCAGATACCCAGAATTTGTAAAGCGATCGGATTGTTTTTAAATACCGGATCAAACAGAAGCTCTTTCAGTTTCATCTCTTAAGCCTCCCCGTTTTTAAGATTGGTCAGGAAAGGCTTGTAGCCATTGTCACCCAACCAGAAATGTAACAAGTTATGGACACCGCGGCTGGTCAGGGTTGCACCTGACAAACCATCCACCTGATGTACAGCATTGCTGGACGAAGGATCAACAGAGCCTTTGATAATGGAGATGGCAACATCACCTTCATCGTAAACTTCCTTGCCGACCCATTTCGCTTTCCATACCGGGTTGTCTACTTCACCACCCAGTCCCGGTGTTTCAGCGTGCTCGTAAAACACCAGACCGACGACGGTATTGGCATCAGCTTCCAGCGCCAGGAAACCGTAAAGTGTCGACCACAAACCGTAACCTTTTACCGGCAGGATGATCTTTTGCAGTTGCTCATTCTCATCCTGAATCAGATAAACCACAGAATAATCTTCGCGACGGGAAATCTTGGCGATGTCCTCATCAGCACTGAGATTGGTCGAAAGACTTGGGTCCTTGCTCGCGCGACGCTGGTCGTAAGACGCAGGATCAACCGCATCAGTAAATTTACCGGTTTTCAAATCGACAACACGTGTGACGACACGCTCACTGAAGATAGCGTCAACGTTCTTGCCAGCTTCCAGCAAACCGGCCGCAGATAAAATATTGCGTTTGAAATCCAGAGACTTATTGGCCACCTGCGCCGGACGTAACAGAACGGCAGCAGCAGACACAATCACAGAACAAACGATACACAGCAGTACGGTAACTATGATCGTCTTTTTAATGGAATCATTATTAGACACGTGCCAATCTCCGCTTAACGTTCGCCTGTACAACAAAATGGTCAATCAGCGGGGCAAAGAGGTTGGCAAACAGAATGGCCAACATCATACCTTCCGGGAAGGCCGGGTTTACCACACGAATAATGACCACCATAAAACCAATCAGCGCACCAAACCAGAGTTTGCCCACGTTGGTCATTGAAGCCGATACCGGGTCAGTCGCCATAAAGATCATGCCGAACGCGAAACCACCAACCACCATGTGCCAGTACCAGGGCATGGCCATCATTGAATTGGTGTCCGGGTTGCCGACAAGATTGAACAACAGAGCGGTGCCCGCCATACCGACCATCACACCCAACACGATGCGCCAGGAAGCAATTCCCATGAACAACAACACAGCGCCACCGATAAAGATAGCCAGGGTCGAGGTTTCACCGATGGAGCCGTGCATGTTGCCGAAGAATGCATCCATCCACGTCAGGCCGCCTTTCAGCGCCTCCATACCGTCTTGCGCCGCAATTGAGAGCGCAGTTGCACCGGTATAGCCATCTACGGCAGTCCATACGGCATCACCGGACATTTCGGCCGGATAGGCAAAGAAGAGAAATGCACGTCCTGCCAATGCCGGGTTAAGGAAGTTTTTACCGGTCCCGCCAAACACTTCTTTGCCGATCACCACGCCGAAGCTGATACCCAGGGCAGCCTGCCACAAGGGAACATCCGGCGGACAAATCAGGGCGAAAAGCACAGAGGTCACAAAGAAACCTTCGTTAACTTCGTGGCCACGGATCATCGCGAAAAGCACTTCCCAGAAACCACCTACCACGAACACCACAAAGTAAATAGGAACGAAGTAAGCAGCACCATGCCAGAAGCAATCCCAGATGCTTTGCGCATCATAGCCAGCAAACAAGCCGATAAACGCACCGCGCCAACCTTCGACGGCAGTCAGGCCCATGTCAGCCATAATGGTGTTGGCCTGGAAGCCAACGTTGTACATGCCGTAGAGCATGGCAGGAAAAGTACACAACCAAACGGTGATCATGATGCGCTTCAGGTCGATACCATCACGCACATGAGAGGTGGTCTTGGTTACATCCGCAGGGCGATAAAAAATGGTATCTACCGCTTCGTAGAGCGCATACCATTTTTCGTGTTTGCCGCCTTTGTGAAAGTTTGGCTCGATCTTATCAAGAAAATTACGCAGGAAATTCATCTATTAACCCTCCTTCTCGATAAGGGTGAGGTTGTCACGCAAGATCGGGCCGTATTCATATTTACCGGGGCACACAAAGGTACACAACGCCAGATCTTCCTCATCCAACTCCAGCGCACCGAGTTTCTGAGCCGTTTCGGTGTCACCGACGATCAGAGAGCGCAACAGTTGAGTCGGCAGGATGTCGAGAGGCATGATCTTTTCGTAAGTGCCCACCGGCACCATCGCGCGTTCACTGCCGTTGGTCGTGGTGGTGAAGCCGAATTTCTTACCTTTGATCAGACCTGAGGTGTAGATGCGCAAGGTAGAGAAGAAACCAAAACCGGGACGCAGGTAGTGCAGCATCGGACGATCATTACCTTCCAGCAATACCGAGACCTGATTGTGGTAACGGCCTAAAAAGGCAAAGGCACCGCGCGCGGTGCGACCACCGAAAACTGAACCGGAGATGATGCGGCTGACACCGGCTTTCAATTGTCCGGCGGTCAATTCTTCCAGACTGGCTCCTAAACGGGTACGCACCAAACGTGGCTGTTCAACTTGCGGACCAGCCAAAGACACCACGCGGTCAGTAAACAGTTTGCCCGTCGTAAATAACTTACCAACGGCAATAACGTCCTGATAACCAATAGTCCACACCGTCTTGGTGGCGCTGACCGGATCGAGGTAATGAATATGCGTGCCGGCATTACCCGCCGGATGAATACCACCAAACTCTTTCACTACCACCCGCTCGTTGTTCGGCGCAGGAATATCAGCGCCCGGTGCCTTGCACAGGAACACCTTACCTTCAGTGAGGTGAGCAAGCACCGTAATACCGTGAACAAAATCTTCCGCGTGCTCCCGGATAATGAGATCCGGCTGCGCTGCAAGGGGATTAGTATCAGTAGCGGTAATAAAGAGGGAATGGGGTTTGCTGTCGAGCGCGGGAACTTTGCTGAACGGGCGTGTGCGAAGCGCTGCCCACAATCCTGCGTTATTCAGGTTGTCGCGCACGGTTTCGGCGGACAAGCTCATCAGCTCAGCAGCACTGTAGCTTGGGAAAGCTTCAGCATCGTCACCTTCAACATCGATAACGACTGATTGCAGCACACGTCCTTCGCCACGATTGATGGCCGATACGGTGCCCGCAGCCGGGGCGGTGTATCTGATACCTTCTGTTTTCTTGTCAGTAAATAGTAGCTGTCCGAGCTTGACCTTGTCCCCTGCCTGTACTGCCATAGTGGGCTTCATACCGTGGTAATCGAAGCCGATAACAGCAACAGAGCGGACCTTGGGACCATCAACGATGGTCTGCTCGGGCGTACCGGATATAGGTAAATCCAATCCCCGACGGATCTTTATCATACGACTCTGCCTAATCACTCGTTGGATAACGTTAGCTCAGCGAAGCCTGAGCCTCTTAATAGTGAGGAATATTGAACGCGCGGCATGTGCTCAACCAACATCATCAACAATGCTGGAACCCGATTGAGTTAGGAAGATATCGGAAGCTGCGCGTTAGTCCCCTGGTTGGCGGTATAAAACCCTGCTGTCTTATACGCCGGCACAAGGCCAAGGATGTCAATGTCGGTTAAACCGACCCGGAGCTGCACAAGGTGACCCCCAGCATACACCGCATACTGACAAGCTAGTGGCCCATAAAAACGCGGCAATTATAAAGACCGTAACCGGCAAAGACCAGAGCGATGCTCCCTTTTTATGCACAAAAGGTTCATCAACAGGAACCTTCACTGTTGTTGAACGGGCAAGATTCCTCAATTCCAGCATCCAGCCCCACGGACGGGTACAGGCTCCGAACAAAGACGGGTACAATGCCGCCTTTCAGATTTTTGCGTTGTTGACTATGACTTTATACCAGCCCGATGCCCTCCCACCCCAGGCCAAACCCGGTGACCGACACTTCTGGGGACAGCTTCACGGCAGCGCTCAAACCCTGGCAATTGCCAACGCCGCACGTCAATTTGCCGGATTGAGTCTGGTCGTGACGGCTGACACCAGCAGCGCCATTCGCATTGAAAATGAATTACGTTTTTTTACCAGTGCCGAGCACGCCTTACCGGTACTGCACCTGGCTGATTGGGAAACCCTGCCCTACGACACCATCTCACCGCACCAGGACATCATCTCCGAACGTTTAAGCACGCTGTACAAATTGCCCGGCGTAACACAAGGGATTCTGGTCACACCCATCACCACCCTGCTCCAACGGTTGATGCCCCAGGATTACCTGATGGGCAACAGCCTGATGGTCAGCTGCGGCGAGAAAATTGATATCAGCAGCTTGCGCCGCAATCTCGAAAAAGCCGGCTATCACTGCGTTGACACAGTTTTCGAACACGGTGAGTTTGCCGTGCGTGGCTCGCTGATTGATATCTATCCCATGGGCAGCGACCTGCCCTATCGCATTGACTTGTTCGATGATGAAATCGAAACCTTGCGCACCTTCGACCCGGAAACACAGCTGACCATCCAGCAAGTCGATACCATCCAGCTATTGCCTGCCAAGGAATACCCGCTCGATAAAAACGGCATCCAGTTTTTCCGCCAACAATGGCATGAACGCTTCGACGTTAACTCCAAGGACTGCCCGGTTTATCAGGATGTGAATGCGGGTATTTCTCCGCCCGGTATCGAATATTATTTGCCGCTGTTCTTCAATACATGCAGCACACTGTTTGAGTATCTGCCCGAATCCACTTGTATTTACGCCTTGGGCGATATTGAGAAAGCCGCAGAAAACTTTTGGCTTGAGCTGTATCGCCGTTACGAAAGCCGCCGCGTTGACCCGCAGCGCCCGATACTACCACCGCGCGATATCTACCTTCCGATGGAAGAACTGTTTGCGCAATTGAAACCCTTCTCCCGTATTTTTGTTGATGCCGCCCCGGTAGAAGCGAAGGCAGGCCGCTACAATTTTTCGACCAATCTGCCGCCCAGCCTGCCCATTCGCGCGCAATCCGATAATCCGCTGGCCGCCGTGCAAGCCTTCCTGATGGAGTTTGATGGCCGCGTTTTATTCTGTGCCGATTCCGCCGGCCGACGCGAAACCTTATTGGAACTACTGGGGCGGATACGCAAACTCCCCAAGGTGGTCGACAACTGGCATGAATTTGTCACCGCAACCGATACGCTTGCGATCACCGTTGCACCGCTCGAACAGGGCTTATTGCAAACCGCACAGGGATCACAGGCCGCGCTGGCGTTGATCTCTGAGTCGCAATTATTTGGCGAGCGAGTACAACAACAACGACGCCGTAAGCAGGTACAGGACAACGCTGATCTCATCGTCAAGAACCTGACCGAATTAAAACCCGGTGCGCCGGTTGTGCATATCGATCATGGCGTAGGCCGTTATCGCGGTTTGGAAACCATTACCGTCGATGATCAAACCCATGAATTCTTAACGCTGGAATATGCCGACGAAGCAAAACTCTATGTGCCGGTCACCAACCTTCATTTGATCAGCCGCTACAGTGGCTCCGATGAAGAACTCGCGCCGCTACACAAACTCGGCAGCGAAACCTGGCAAAAAGCGAAACGCAAAGCCGCCGAACAAATTCGCGATACCGCTGCTGAATTACTGGATATTTACGCGCGCCGCGCCGCACGCAAGGGCCACGCGTTTGAAGACCCGAAGATAGCTTACGATAACTTTGCCAGTGCTTTTCCCTTTGAAGAAACACCGGATCAACAGCGTGCCATTGAGGCCGTCATTGCCGATATGCTATCGCCCAAGCCTATGGACCGTTTGGTATGCGGCGATGTCGGGTTTGGTAAAACCGAAGTCGCTATGCGCGCAGCATTCATTGCCGCTCACAGTGGCAAGCAAGTCGTTATCCTTGCGCCCACCACGCTGCTGGCACAACAACATTACGAATCATTGAAAGACCGCTTCGCCGATTGGCCGATTACCATTGAAGTACTGTCGCGCTTTCGCACCAACAAAGAAGTGGAAGAGGTTCAGGAGCGTCTGGCTGAAGGCAAGATTGATATTGTGGTGGGCACACATAAACTGCTACAGCCAGATATCAAATACAAAAACCTCGGGCTCTTGATCATCGACGAAGAACACCGTTTCGGGGTACGCCAGAAAGAACAACTGAAAGCATTGCGTGCTGAAGTTGATATTCTCACCTTGACCGCCACACCGATCCCGCGAACATTAAATATGTCCATGGCCGGCATCCGTGATTTATCCATTATTGCCACACCGCCAGCGCGCCGGCTGTCGGTGAAAACCTTTGTGCGGCAATACGATGAAGTCACCATTAAAGAAGCGATTTTGCGGGAAATTCTGCGCGGCGGTCAGGTGTATTACCTGCACAATGAAGTAAAAACCATTGAAAAGGTCGCGCGGGATTTACAAGCGCTCATTCCGGAAGCGCGCATCGGCATCGGTCACGGCCAGATGCGTGAACGCGACCTGGAACGGGTGATGTCGGACTTCTACCACAAACGCTTTAACATCCTGTTGTGTACGACCATTATCGAAACCGGTATCGACGTACCCAGCGCCAACACCATTGTTATTGATCGTGCGGACAAATTCGGCCTTGCGCAGTTACACCAATTGCGAGGTCGCGTCGGCCGGTCGCACCACCAGGCTTATGCATATTTACTCACGCCCGATAAACGCTCCATGACCGCCGATGCGATTAAACGCCTGGAAGCCATTGCCAGTGCGGAAGATCTCGGCGCAGGATTTACGCTGGCCACTTACGATATGGAAATTCGCGGTACCGGGGAATTACTGGGCGAAGAACAGTCCGGCCAGATCCAGACCGTTGGTTTTTCGCTTTATATGGATATGCTGGATCGCGCTGTAAAAGCCATTCGCCAAGGCAAAGAGCCGAGCCTCAATATGTCGGACGATGTGATTGACGTAAACCTGCGTATCCCCGCGCTGATCCCGGGCGATTACCTGCCCGATGTACACACGCGGTTAGTGATGTATAAACGTTTGGCTGGTGCTGAAACAGAAGAAAACTTGCGCGAGCTGCAAGTAGAGATGATCGATCGATTCGGCCTTCTGCCAGAACAAACGAAGAATCTATTCCGCGTAACGCAGATCAAGATCAAGGCACAACATATCGGCATTACCAAACTGGAGGCCAGCGCGCGTGGCGGACGCATTGAATTCTCCAGCGAAACCCATGTCGACCCTTACACGATTGTCCAACTGGTACAAAGGCAACCGCATATTTATAAACTGGAAGGCGCCAACTTCCTGAAATTCACACTGGATATGGAAAGCACTGAAAAGCGCCTGCAAACGGTGGACGAATTATTGGATCGATTAACGCCAAAGGATACTGCACAAGACACGACGCCCAAGACAAAACCTCTCAAGGAAACCGCAAAGAAATGATCAACGATAGCGCCAACAATCTGTTTCCCATCGCATTCAACTCACTGCGTCAATTTGTCTTATTGGGCATAGCCGTTATCAGTAGCCTGAGCCCCTTAAGCCAAGCCCAATCCAATAACCAGCGCTGGTATCAGGTAGAGATTGTTGCGTTCGCCCGGCAGAATCCGGATTCCCAGGAGCATTGGCCCACCAATATCAAATTGGGTTATCCCTTGAACTGGGTGGAATTGAAAGATCCGGACAGCCCTGCCAACGCAACCGATTCACTTACGCCAGCCGACTCTGCCCAGCAAGCCGCCGTGGACCTGCTGCGCGATCCTTTTTATTTGCTTCCCGGCAGCGATAAAAAATTACGCAATCATGCCGCTGCTTTGCAGCGAGATCCGCGCTATCGCATCCTGGCCCATCAAGCCTGGCGGCAATTTATCGGCGGTGAAAAACGTGCACCGGCTATTTTGATCAAAGGCGGCAATGCATTTGGCAATCACCATGAACTGGAAGGCAGCATCACCTTAAGTGTTGCGCAGTACCTGCAACTGCGCACCAATTTGTGGTTCAGCGAATTTGAAATCAATTATGGACAGGCACCCGGCGAATGGCCGCAACTCCCACCATCACCGAGCCAACTACGCGCAGAAATACTGGCCGCTGATCGCACAGAGCCCACCAATGACATGTCGGACTTTGACCAATGGACAAACCTGAATACACCGACTACCGAGACAACACTATCGAATCTCAGTGAGCCGTATCTGACGAAAAGAGTTGTATTGATGGAGCAGGAACGCCGCATGCGCAGCAGTGAGATGCATTATCTGGATCATCCGTTATTCGGCCTGATTATCCAGATCACGCCGTACAGCCCTCCCGCGCAAAGCGGAGACGTTACGGCGCCATAAGCAAAGTAGAATTAAAACATAACCACCAGAAAAAACACCGGCATTTGCCGGTGTTTTTTCTGGTGGTTCGATTGTCAGATCAACCAATCACTACCATCAAACAAGCGGAACAACATCTTCCGCTTGTAAACCTTTTTCACCTTGCATCAGCTCAAATTCAACAGCTTGACCCTCAGTGAGCGAACGATAGCCATCTGCACGAATATTACGGTAGTGAACAAAAATATCGTCGCTACCTTCGCCACGGGTGATAAACCCATAACCGCGTGCGTTGTTAAACCACTTTACTGTGCCTGATTCACGACCAGCCATACTGAGACCTCTTATTTTTATGTTCGCGATTCGCTTGTCCCTATCCATTTAATATTTTTGTCTCCACAATTTACTATTCGAACAAGGCATCTATGCCATCGAACAGCAAAGTTTTTCTATGGAGCATAAATACAGCATCCGTGGGTCGTATTTGTACGGGAATTGGTAGCTATTGTCCAGAGTAAAACGACAAAAATGAGAGTTTTTAGCCTATTTCGTTATAAGTAAAGAAAAGTAACGAAGTGATATTTAGACAAAAATGCACTTAAGGATTGAGAATAAACACAAAACTCTTGAAAAAAATAACGCTCTGGGTTACTCGCAGGCAAAAATTCCGGGAGCGTTGCGCCAGTGATCTTCGTAATCCATCCCATAACCAAAGACATAACGATCAGGGACTTGTAAGGCAACATAATCAGCCGAGATGGCCGGGGTGTAATTTGTCAGTAACTTTTCTGTCAGCACTGCAATTCGAACATCCTCTGCGCCGGCGGCCTTACAGTGTTGCACAATAGCAGCCAAGGTAATCCCGCGATCAAGGATATCGTCAACCAGGAGAATATGACGCCCCTTCATGGAGACTTCAGGGTAGCGCTTCCACACCACGTCACTTCCCTCAAGCTGACCGGTGTAACGTGTAGCATGGAGATAATCCACCTCCAATAAAAATGGCAAACGCTGCAGCAGATAGCCCAAGGTTGATAACGCACCGTTCATCACACCCAACACCAGCGGATATTTGTCAGCCAGATCCTGATTGATCTGCACCGCCATTTTATCCAGCGCCTGCTCTACTTCTGCCAAGGTGTACAGGCAGTCCGCCTGCGCATATACCTGCTCTAACGCTACTTGCTTATTGCTCATATTTTTAGAATCCCGATACGACTTAAACAGATGTTGGCAACACCGCTCGTTTGGCCATATAACTTTCGTAATCCGGCACGCCTCGCTCGCATTCACTGTTAAATAACGGCGAAGCCACCAGAAAATCAGCGGAAATCTGGTTGCAGGCAATCGGAATATTCCAGACAGCTGCGATACGCAACAAGGCTTTTACATCGGGATCATGGGGCATGGGCTCGAAGGGGTCCCATAAAAAAACCAGAAAATCTATCTTGCCCTCGGTGATCAGCGAACCCACCTGCTGGTCACCGCCCAAAGGGCCACTGATGAGTTTATTGATTGGCAAACCGGTTTCTTTTTCAATAATCAAACCCGTCGTGCCAGTTGCGTAGAGTTTGTGGGCGGCCAAGTCAGCCCGATGTTTTTTACACCAGGCCACGATATCTTGCTTCTTATTATCGTGAGCCACCAAGGCGATACTTTTTGCTGCAGGCAAAATAATTTTTTTGTATTCCATGGCCGACTCCAGGTCATTAAAAAACAAATCTCCGGCCGACAGATGTCAGGCCGGAGTTCGCGGGTGCATGACCGTTATTTAACGATTAATGACTTAGTTCAAGCAAGAGTTTGTTCAAGCGTTGCACATAAGCCGCAGGGTCCTGCAACTGCGCACCTTCAGCCAGATTCGCCTGATCAAACAGCACATGGGCCAGATCCGCGAAACGGGTGTCGTTGGACTCCTGCTCCAATTTTTTAACCAACGGATGTTCCGGATTGAGTTCAAAAATCGGCTTGGTTTCCGGCAATTGTTGCCCAGCGGCTTCCAGGATACGGCGCATCTGCGCACCCATATCGTGTTCGGCTACTACGACACAAGCTGGTGATTCAGTCAGGCGGTGAGTGATACGCACCTCCGCGACCTCATCATCAAGCGCAGTTTTTACGCGCTCCAACAAAGGTTTCAATTGCTCGGCTACTTTTTCCTGGGCCTGCTTTTCTTCTTCGCTATCCAGCTTGCCCAAATCCAGCTCGCCTTTACCGACGTCCTGGAAGGACTTGCCGTCAAACTCGGACAAATGGCTCATCAGCCACTCGTCTATGCGGTCACTCAGCAGCAATACTTCAATGCCTTTTTTGCGGAATACCTCCAGGTGCGGGCTGCTCTTCGCGGTATTGAAGTTTTCCGCCGCGATATAGAAGATCTTCTCCTGCCCTTCCTTCATGCGCGCAACATAATCCTCAAGGGACTGATCCTGCTCCGGCTTATCCGTATGGGTAGAGGAGAAGCGCAACAGCTTGGCGATTTTTTCCCGGTTGGCAAAGTCTTCCGCCGGACCTTCTTTAAGCACCTGCCCAAATTCTTTCCAGAAACCGGTGTACTGTTCCGGCTCTTTCGCGATTTTGGCCAGCATATCCAGCACGCGCTTGGTCAGCGCCGAACGCATGGTGTCGATATTCGGGTCTTTTTGCAGAATCTCGCGCGATACGTTCAGAGAAAGGTCATTGGAATCCACCACGCCTTTGATAAAGCGCAGATACAACGGCAGGAACTGCTCGGCGTCGTCCATGATAAAGGTGCGCTGAACATACAGCTTCAGACCACGGGACGCATCGCGGTTATAGAGATCAAAAGATGCACGGGCCGGAACATACAGCAGGCTGGTGTAATCCAGGTTACCTTCCACACGGTTGTGGCTCCAGGTCAGCGGATCGGTAAAATCGTGGCTGACATGCTTGTAGAACTCTTTATATTCTTCGTCGGTAACATCACTGCGCGAACGGGTCCAGAGCGCAGTCGCCGTATTGATCACCTCATCTTCCGGCTCTTTATCCTTGTTTTCCTCATCGATGGCTACCGGTTTCTGCATAACCACCGGGATCGCAATGTGATCGGAGTACTTTTTAATGATGGAACGCAAACGCCAGTTATCGGCAAACTCCAGCGCATCACTTTTCAGATGCAGCTCAATGGTCGTACCACGGGTCGCTTTCTCGACTGTCTCGACGCTGAACTCCGCGTCACCGGAACATTCCCAGCGAACTCCTTCACCAGCCGGAGAGCCAGCGCGGCGGGAGGTTACCACCACCCGATCAGCCACGATAAAGGCTGAATAGAAACCCACACCAAACTGGCCTATCAACTGCGCATCTTTCTTTTGGTCGCCGCTCAGCTTCTGCATGAACTGCGCGGTACCGGACTTGGCGATAGTCCCGAGGTTATCGACCACCTCATCGCGCGACATACCGATACCGTTATCGCTGATGGTCAGGGTCTTGGCTTCCTTATCAAAGCTGATGCGGATCTTCAGGTCAGTATCGCCCTCGTAAAGATCCCCGTTGGAAACCGCCTCAAACCGCAGTTTATCGGCCGCATCCGAGGCATTGGAAACCAGTTCCCGCAGGAAAATCTCGCGGTTTGAATAAAGTGAATGGATCATCAAATGCAGTAATTGCTTTGCTTCGGTCTGGAAACCCCGGGTTTCTTTGCGTGCATCAACGGTCATATAAAAAGCTCCTTAAAAACATTCCGATCAATAGTGAACACCTGCCAAAACTGGCAGATAAAAGCATGTGCGGAAGATGGGGCTGGCGGGAGGGAATTCAAGGGTATGTCGCATGAGGATAGAGTTTGCTAGCGACTGAAAACAAAAAACCCCGCCGAGGCAGGGTTTTGAATCAGCCTTTAGGCTGGAATGTGGTAGGACTACCCGGACTCGAACCGGGGACCTCTACCATGTCAAGGTAGCGCTCTAACCAACTGAGCTATAGTCCTGAGGAATTCAGGGCGCGAACTTTAACAAGGCTGGTGAAATCAGACAAGTGTTTTTGCTAATTTTCGCGTGCCGTTCGAACCAGTCTCTGCCGGACAATAATCACAACTTTTTTATAAATGTGTCATGGATCATAAAGTTGTATACAACTATCGGCGGCGGTAGAATGCACGACCTTGCATGGCTGTAACCCAAATGACACATTCTCAGCCGTTGTTCCTGACACATAACTCCAAGCCAAGGGCGGCATAGCGTGCGAAAAGGATTCCCCCTTCTTGCACCAATCCTGTTGAATATAGATAAATCTGTGGGGCTGATAACAGACCCCGCGATTAAAATTCGCCAATTTAAACCTTATCGAGACGGCGAAGTCCATGGATAAAAGAACCTCTGGTAAACACATGACAAATATTGAACGCCCCTTTCCTCACACGCCCCATACCAGCTATGACGACGAAATTGACTTATGGCAGCTGGCAGTTACCCTGTGGGAAGGAAAATACTGGATTATCGGCGTCACCTTTCTATGTATGTTAGTGGGGTTCGGTTATGCCAAGCTTTCGGATGAACAATGGGAGTCTAGCGCTCGCGTAATCGAGCCGGACTATAATCGCTATCAGGAAATTCTTGCCTATACGCGACGCCTGGAGCCAGCCTTTGGCAACCAGTTTGGTGAGCGCATTAAAAATTTAAACTTCAGCAACAGCGAAGAGGTTTTTAAGCACTTTATCACGCTGTATAACTCCAACGACAACAAGCGTGAATTTCTTAAGAACCACCCCGCATTCCAACAACAAGTCAAAGAGCCGCAAAACGAAACTGCATTATTAAACAATTGGACAGCCAACATCTCTGCGGCCAGCAATAAAAATACACCCGATGAGTTCGAGCTATCATTTATGGGCGGAACGGCCACCGAAAGCCAATCCTTGCTGATGGAATATGTCCAGTTCAGCAACAACAAAGTGGCAGAAGATTTCCAGCACAACATAACTAGCATGACTAACCAACGCGTTGCTGAGCTTAAACAAACATTGAAAACGCTTGAATCAAACACCAGGAATCGAGTTAATCGTGATATAGAACGCTTGACCCATTCCCTGGCTATTGCCAAAGCCGCCAATATCAATACGCCTATTATTGATCCGGGTACCAAGGACGAATTTGATATCAATCTCGGCACCCGAGCGATAGAGGCAAAAATCCAGGAGCTAAAATCACTGGACAACCTGGCGGTAATTGAGCCGACAATACTCAACGTACAAAATCAATTAAGCGCGGCAGAAAGTATTGATCTAACCGGCACACCCGCTTTTGAAGCCTACAAGTTCATCCAGGCGCCCACCGAGCCCTTGTCACGTTCCCAGCCCAAGACACTGCTGATATTGTTGGCATGCATGATGATCGGCGGGATAGTCGGTGTGGTTATCGTTATTATCAAAAACAGTATTCGCACCCACCTTCAATCATCAAAGTAAAGGCATAAAAGCCGGTTCACCTCTCAGTGAACCGGCTTTTATGCCTTTTTACCCGCTTTAAACGGAAGCTTTTTTCATGGCATTGCGAACCATGACCACAGGTACAACAATTACCGTTGTCAAAAACATCAGCGCAATCCATACCAGAATCACTTTCTTGATATCCAGCCCTTCTTTTTCTGTCAGCACGCGACTTGTAATGGGCGTGTAGAGCCGATCACGAACACCGACAGCTTCGATGCTGAGCTGGTTATAAATACGTTCAGTTACATCGAAGTAACTTGTGAGCTGTTCGAGAATACCGGGCAACGCCTCATTAACACGATCCAGGTACAATTGATGTGCTTCCTGCCGCTCACCGCCATTACGCTTTTTCGCCGCCTCAGTCAGTGAGATGATAATAAGTTCAACATCGGTAATCCGGCTTTTAACATCCGCTGCCCGCAAATTAAAATCCAGCCATTGCTGGTTTAACCGTTGCTTATAAGCCTCCCGCTCTGACTCACCGGACATTTGCATCAATTTGTCTAACGTATCACCACCCAACTGGGAAACCACCATAGAAGAAGACTCACCACCACCGCTGGTGACGCGCTCCGCCCTGCGGTAAGTATCAAACGCTTCTTTCGCCAGAGAGGCCTGATTTTGCAATAGCGACAACTCCATCCTCAGTTTTTTTAACCGGTCTTCATAATAATAAACGGACAATTGTGGATCGCGACTTAAACCCAAATAACGGATTGGTGACATCAGCTCATCAATAACATAACGATTCATATCATCAATAGCGTTAGTTAAATCAGGGAGCTTCATTCCTGTTTCGGGATCAGCAATGGTAGATACACCTTCAAATGCTGACAACTTGGAAATGTTCTCGCGCAGTAAACCCAACTTTTCATCAAGCAGGTCGCTCACAATCATGTATTCCACTTTCTGGATTAAATCGATATTGAGCGAGCGCGATGACGATAAATTGATATTAAGATCCAACACACCTTTGTCTTTAATGGCACGTTCAGCCCAAATCGCGGGGATATCACTCAGCACCTTGGACGCAACACTTTCCGGCAGTTGGGCTTTATCCAGCCGCATTGAGATCAGCACACTACCCCGCGATGCCTGATCCAATTCTGCTTGCATACGCCCCTGAATTTCTTCAACCTGTTCAAAACTCAATTTTTTATCGGCCAGCAACTTGCGATACTTTTCCACTATGGCCGGATATGTCGGCGCATAGGGCTCGGCCGATAAGCTCCCCTGAAGATCCGCTACAGTCATATCGTATTCATCCAACCGATTGCGCTGGTGGGCCAATTGGACGACGGCCGGTGCGATGATGTCACCAAATGCGAAGGGGGAACCATTGGGAAATTGCAGCTTATGGGCATCCGGAAAGGTCAGACGTATAGGTTTGGCGTAGGTAATCTCATTGGATAAGATCACAATCTTACTGGCCTGGAATGCACCATAGAGTGCGGTGACAACAATCAACGCTATCAACCACATTTTCCAGGTTGCCAACACTGCTTTCACTAAACCTAACAGGTCGATTTCATCATCCATTCGATCAGCCGAGCTGGCCGAGGGGGAAGGGGCAACATGATTCAAAGTGGGGTCTCCTTCAAGCAGACGCTGAACGTGCAACAAGATATACGTATTTCGATAAGATCGACAATTTGGATGACTCTGGCAGGCGGCCCCGCGAGAGGGGTGTAAGCCTACGGAAAAACCGAGAATATTTCATCTTTTTATAGCTTATTGATCAAAGAAAATCCGCTCAACCAAACCATATGAATAGTCGACAACGGGAAAAAGCGCAAGAATTGATTTATACTTTGCCGCACTATTCATCTGTACATCGCTAACGTCTTTCCAAGGTTAAGTCATCAGCAGCGCGCTTGATCTGACAAGACCACCAGATACTTCGAGGTAATCAATGCTGGAAGCTTTGTTTGAGTCGTCTCGCACTACCAAACGGATTATTTCACTGTGCTATGACACCTTCGCCATTGCCCTGGCTTTTTATATTGCCACCTGCATGCGCCTCGGCACCTTCAGTATCCCGGTTACCCAAAAAGAACTCACCGCGGTTGCCATCACGATCGTCATTACCCTGGCATTGTTTACCAAGATGGGGATGTACCGGGCCATACTACGCTACATGACCCTCCCCGCGATGCTAACCATCGTCGGATGTGTGTGCGTCTCCGGGCTGGTACTCGCCATGGCCAGCTTCTTTACCTTTTCCAAGGTGCCGCGCTCAGTCCCCTTCATCTATATCACCACAGCCTTGTTACTAATCGGTACGCCGCGACTCCTGGTGAGAAGCCTGATCGCTCTGCTCAACCGCCAGAGCCGGGGCAATAAAGAAGCGGTTATCGTTTACGGCGCCGGTTACACCGGCCATCAATTAACCCTGGCCCTGCAAGCCACGCCGTATAAAGTGGTGGCTTTTGTGGATGACAACCCCGCCCTGCACGGCACCGTATTGGCCAACAAAAAAGTCTTTGATCCCTCCATGATTGAAGCACTGATGCACACCCACAGCGCCAACAAAATCCTTCTGGCGTTAGGCAGTACACCTAACTCACGACGCGCCGAAGTCATTAAACGCCTGGAAGCCCTCCCTGTCTCCGTTCAAACCGTTCCGGCGATACCCGATATCCTCAGCGGCAAGGCACGCATTGAGCATATTCGCGACGTTGAGATTGAAGACTTGTTAGGCCGCGACCCCGTACAAGCCAACCCGGATTTAATGCACGCCTGCATTACCGGCAAAGTCGTTATGGTCACCGGCGCAGGCGGCTCCATTGGTAGCGAGCTGTGTCGGCAGATTTTGCGGCAATCGCCCAAAACCCTTGTTCTGTTCGAGCTGAATGAATATAGCCTGTATAGTGTTGAACAAGAGTTACAGCAGGAGATTGCTACGCGAGGATTAGAATTAAAACTCGTCAGCCTGCTGGGCTCCGTACAAAAAGAAAATCGACTCGAAACGATCATGCGCGCCTTCGGCGTCCAAACGGTATATCACGCTGCGGCATATAAGCATGTCCCACTGGTGGAGCACAACATTGTAGAAGGCGTACGCAACAATGTATTCGGCACCTGGTACTGCGCAGAAGCAGCCATTAAAGCCGGGGTTGAATCTTTTGTGCTGATCTCTACGGACAAAGCTGTACGCCCCACAAACATTATGGGCGCATCCAAGCGGATGGCCGAATTAGCACTGCAAGGCTTGGCGCAGCGTCAGAGTACAACACGTTTTACCATGGTACGTTTTGGTAACGTACTTGGTTCATCCGGCTCCGTTGTTCCCCTCTTCCGCCAACAGATCAAACAAGGCGGCCCGATTACCGTTACCCATCCCGATATTATTCGTTATTTTATGACGATTCCTGAAGCGGCTGAGCTGGTTATTCAGGCGGGTGCAATGGGAACTGGTGGAGATGTGTTCGTGTTGGACATGGGCGAGCCCGTAAAAATTATTGATCTGGCCGCGCGGATGATTCACTTGTCAGGCCTGGAAGTTAAGGATGACAAACACCCTAATGGTGATATTGAAATTTTATATACCGGATTACGCCCTGGTGAAAAGTTATATGAAGAGTTATTGATCGGGGATAACGTTAGTGGAACCGGACATCCGCGTATTATGCGAGCCGAAGAACAATGCTTGAACTGGAAAGAAACCAAGTTGCTTTTGGATGAACTGGATAAATCCTGCCACACCTATAAATGTGACGAGGTAAAAGAATTGTTAATCAACGCTCCGACAGGCTACAAATCTACCGAAGCCCTCGGAGATTCAGTTTGGCTGCAAAAACAGGAAACGGCAAAGCTAAGATTGATTAATTCATAATGGTTTGTATCAGTTAAGTAGCACGAATCAACCATTCTCCGGAATGCCCTGTAAAGCTGGTTTAAGTATCTGTGAATACGCCGAATTAGAGCTAGTCATAACACCACAAGAACGATTCACATAATAAACGGGATGGCAGATGGGAAATTTGAAATTTGGCTAAGTGTTTGCTGTTTACCAAGTAGCTCCTTTCGGAGTCCAATATCCATATGCCCAACAGTTGCGTCTTGGATCAATAAGACTCGGGAAAGCCTTTAGAACTTCTTGGCAGTCGTCCGGCGAATGAGCCAGCAGCTTATAATTAGCACCGTCAGATTTATAGAGGTATTGCTCTGACGTCGATGTATTCATTCTCGGATCTCTTGGCAACTCAGGCAAAAACTCTGGTACAAGCCCCGGAATCCAATCACTTCTGCTCTCCCCGAAACGAGAGTAAAGACCATCCCATCCCCGGCCTCGATCTGAACTTATCGGGTAGGCCTGGTGTTTTAGTTTATATTTTTCCAATGCATAGACAATCATGTAAAAGTCAATCAATCGAGCAAACTGAGTTTCATCCACGCCAACAACAGGTTGAGCCGTTTTAGGGACCACTAGCAGATCTTCGCTCTTTTCTTCATCAGAACAAGATACGACCAATGTACTGACTAAAGTGATCAACAAGCCAAGTATTAAAGTTTTCAACGTCGACTCCAAAACAATAAAGACGGTGAATATACGTATAAGGCTAGATTTACTTAACAACGACCCAATCACCAATCGCAGTGCCATAACCGAGCGAATTTCCTGTATGCAGCCAAGCACCGACGCCGAGGCGTGCGCCTCCAGCCATAGTGGTACCCACACCGAGGTGACCAAAGTCACCGACCTGACAATGATGATCGACTACCGCCCCAGCGTTTACTATAACCCCTTCACCTAATCGAGATTCAGTACCTACAATCGCTCCTGCCATAATCGTACAGCCAACACCAATAACTGCACTAGGTGACACAATTGCCTGAGGATGAATAACAGTCTCCAGCTCAAAACCATTATCGATTAGTCGAGCCTGAAGTTCTGCGCGAACAGTATTATTACCAATGGCAACAATGACTTTATCTGCGCCTAAACGATGATATCTGAATAAATCTTTCGTATCACCGACAACGGGAAGATCCCAAACTTGTTTACACTCCGAGTATGAATCATCAACAAAACCCAGCACTTCAGTATTTAACAAAGAATTGATAAGAACCGCTTCAGCAACAGAATGACCATAACCGCCAGCGCCAAAAATCAACAGCTTTTTCTTAAGCACAGCTTACCTCTGTATTTTTTACCATTTTTCAGCGCCGTCGGACCAAAAACCATAAGCATTGCAGTTTCTAACCGGATCAATTAACTCCGAGTATTTGAGCTTTATCACTGGACAATCTTCGCGAACTCCATGAGCTAGAATCTTGAAGTCGAGACCATTTGACCTGTATATGTATTGCTGGCTTCCATTTGTATTATTTCGAGGGTCCCTAGGAAGGGCTTCGATAAAATCAGGCACCAAACCTTCAATCCAATCGACCTTACTTTGTCCCCAATTCGTGTGCAATCCATCCCACAGATGGCTTTTGGGATATTGACCGTACTTAAGCTTGTATTTCCCCAAAGCGTCTTTAAGCATTTTAAGGTGTGAGACTCTAGTGGCGAACAATTGGGAGCCGGTGAGCAAGTATTGCTCAGCTCTTAAATCAGCACTCTGTTCTACTTTAGGTTTATCTAAAATATTCAGATTAATACAATCAGACAGCCTAATTGAACGCAAGACCGCCCCTTTTTTATTCAGGTGATAATCCGTGTTAAAGAAATATTCAACCTCGAGATTAGATTCTGCGGGGTCGCAAATTACCTCGAAGCCTCTATCTATCAGATTACTATTCAACGCGGAAACCATTTCTCTAGATTTTCCCGACTTATGTAAGTTGAAGCTTTCATTTCTAATAGTTGCCGGCCAAGTAAAATAAAGTTTGGCACCCATAGCATTCAATTTATTTGAAAATCTCTTAGCATCTTTATAAAACTCATCAGAAATGTCTGAAGAAGTTAGATAATTTCGCGTACGTTCGTTTCGAAAATCCAAAATCTTTTGTATTGCCTTACGATCAACCAGTATGTCACCAAAGCAATTCATTGATTTGTAGTTATATCCCTGCCACCTTGGACTCTTTGATTCATCGGTAAGACAATAATTCTTCACATTTTCCACACCCAAATATTCGATAGACCCTTCGCCAAATGAGCGTTCTAAGTAAGAAGAAAGATCCGTGCTCTTAAAGTATTTAAACAGTTCAAACACACCATAAGTCTTTAAATGCTCATAACCCCAACTCTGCATATTGTTAAGTTGCCAATCTGTCAGATCATCAGTTCTTGTGTAAAAAACAAATTCCAGTGGCATAATTATTATATCTCCTTCCGAAGCCACTTGTTCGATTTGATCAGCCAGGAAATTAAATGTCAGCCCAGCATGCCCAGACATATTAATGATTGGATACCCGGTTTCTTTTGCTATCACTTCAGAGCTTATTCCAAACAGGCTATTTGAACCGCTAGCAACAATTATTTTTTTTCTACCAATTTTTTCAGCCGAATGAATTTTAACTTTATAAACATCTCGCAGCCAATGCTCAGCTTTTTGATAGCCGCCAAGTGAAAAATACCATAGCGCAAACCAAGAAAAAAATACTCCCGCAAATGATACAAACAAGGTCACCAAATATTTCATAATTAGAAATTAAAATAAAGAAATTGAGATTCGGAAGTCGATTCGTGAAAATAGAGCAGAAAAACAAAAGCAAACATAAGACCCGAAAAAACCATACGACGGAAACTCACACCACCTCTTTGGAAGTATTCCGATGAATTTCGAAGAGCAAGCACGGAGAATATTGCAACAAAAATAAAAATCAGTTGGATATTAGCTAATAGAAAATTATAAACGGGCAGCACGAACTTAAAATTTAAAAGCCCAACATAACTTAAGCCACCAACCATCCCGCCTAAGACTTTGGTTGCGTCAGAAAGGCTTTCCGCCCTAAAGAAAACCCAAGTTACGTTTATGAACATAAATGTCACAAACCAGCCAAGCAGCGGATGCATTCTGCACCCTAGTTCATTCCATAAACGATGAAGGACTAAAGCCGCACCATGTAACGCCCCCCAAATTACAAACATCCAGCTCGCACCATGCCAAAGGCCGCCAACGAGAAAAGTGGCAAATAAGTTCAAGTAGGTTCGACACCTACCACCCCGATTTCCCCCCAGGGGAATATATACATAGTCGCGCAAAAAACGGCTTAACGTTATATGCCATCTGCGCCAAAAATCCTGAATGCTTTTAGCCTTGTATGGGGAGTTGAAATTAATAGGAAGCTTAATATTGAATAATAAGGCTGCCCCTATGGCCATATCCGTATATCCGCTAAAGTCGAAATAAAGCTGAAACGTATAGCTTAGACTGGTTACCCATGCCTCAACAAAGCCAAGTGGTACCGTGGAATCAAAACCACTATTGGCCCACCTAGCAAACGTATCCGCGATCACAACCTTCTTAAAAAGTCCCATGGAAAATATAAAAGCACCCAGCGAAATATTCTTATACCTTTTAATCAGATTCCAGCGAGATGCAAACTGAGGCATCATTTCTTTGTGGTGAACAATGGGGCCAGCGATCAATTGCGGAAAAAATGTAATGAAAAGCATATAATTAACAACATTGTACTCTTGTGTCTCTTTCCTATAGCTATCCACTAAATAAGCAATTTGCTGGAATGTAAAAAAGCTAATCGCCAATGGCAATACTACATTTTGCAGCGGAACATCCGCACCAAATACTCCGTTGAAATTAGCAATAAAAAAATCTAAATACTTAAAATAAGCGAGCAATCCCACATTAAAAGCCAAACCGAAAACAAGCATTGTCTTTCGGCTGAGAAGCCAATTCATGCCCAACATGGTCTGACCATGAGCCATACCTTCAACACTGAGGCTTAGCCTGGTCCCAACAACATAGTTGATTGCCATGGAGATCAAAATTAAAGGCAAGTAGATCGGGTTCCACCAACTGTAGAAAAACAAACTAGCTAAAACCAACCAGACTTTTCCTGCAACGATCAGCCTTCTTTGGTTTAAGAAAAAATATACAAAGAAAGTAATAGGCAGAAAGAATAATATGAATTCGTATGAATTAAATAACACAGATGCATCCGATTAGAATAAGAGCTTTCATGTACACAAAAGGGAGATAAGCTGTATCTAAAAATTTAGAGCTCTGCAATCTGCCCTATCTCATCCCCGGCTTTTAACCAAATTGCGACCAAAGCAAGAGGTAGGAAGGTAAAGATCACACCCAGGACTCCATCAATAAAGCCAACAGCAACCATTGCAGCTATAGGCAGCAATATCAATAAATTGATCGCACCGAATAATATTGAAACCGGTTTATGCGCGCCAAGTTTTCGTGACAGGTACTGGTATGCGTGACTACGGTGCGCCTCATAAAAGGATTTTCCCTTAAATATCCGACGAATAAGAGTGACGGTAGCATCAACAATAAAAGCACCAAGCAGAATAATCCAGCCCCAAAACAAGTCCTGGTCAATGTGCGCAGCCATTATAGAAAACAATCCCAGAAGCATTCCAACGAAACCGCTACCTGCATCCCCCATAAATATTTTTGCAGGAGGAAAATTCCAAATCAAGAAACCGATAGTCGCGGCCAATAGTGAGAGAATTGGCAACTGATCGACTAAAGTTCTATTATTAGTTAGAAGAAATAAAACCATGCCTCCAAAACAAACCGTGCTCGCTTCAATACCTGCAATACCATCAATACCATCCATAAAATTATAAAGATTTAGCAGCCAAACCAAATAAATTGCAGCAAGAATATGGCCGAACCAGCCCAGCTCCAAGTCCGCCCCAAATACCTCAATTACAGGAAAGCCACCGAGCCAATACAATCCCCATGATGCAGCAGAAAAGTGAGCAACCAAACGCCAACGCGCAGCCACATGCCCATGGTCATCAATGAAGCCTGTGACAGCGACAATCATTCCAGCACCAACCAACCCGAAAAACATATCGCTTTCTAAAATATCAAAAGCCCATAAAGCCACTATTCCAAATAGAAAACTTAAAACAATGGCCACACCACCACCGCGGGGAGTGGGGACAGAGTGAGAACTACGAGCATTAGGGATATCCACAAGGCTTCGCGCCAATGCATATTTACGTAGTAGGCCCGTCAAAGCAAAGGCTAGAAATCCTATAAGTAGTAAATAAAACCAAACCATCATTGCCTCGCATCCAGCAGGAATGCCATTGCAGTTTTTTTCAACTGCTCATCTACAGATGCCGGCGGCATCCAACCAAGAAGCTTTTTAGCTTTAGAAATATCGACTTGAAGTGAGCCACAAAGACGCTGAGAGAAATGCTTCTTACCGATCAATAATGCCGAGACATCAAGAAGGAGAGAAGGAACTGGAAGCAGGCGCGTGGGACGACCTAAAGCGTCTCCCATACGCCTAAGCAAACTTGTTGTCGATAGATCTTCTCCATCACTTACAAAGAAAACCTGATTTGCCGCCGCAGGATGTTTAATGCAGGTTACTACCAGATCAACCAGATTATCCAGCCCAACCAAACTTCGCCGGTTATCAATGGCGCCCAACGGTAATGGTATCCTCTTATTCAACCAGTTCATCATACTCTTAAAATTTGCTTTAACCCCTGGGCCGTATACCAGAGGCGGCCTTACAACGACAATCTCCATACCTGTCTCTGCTGCTAACTTAAACAAGGCTTGCTCAGCCTCATACTTAGATATTCCATAAGGGTCCAGAGGAGCAGCAATGTCAGCCTCAGTAAGCGGGTGACCAGGCACACTCACTTCACCGTTTACCTTAACCGAACTAATAAATATAAATCTCTTCACACCACATTTAGCCGCTGTTGCAGCCAAGGTTAATGTGTTCGAATAATTTATTTTTCGAAATTCGGTCAATGGGTCCACAACAGCATCATTCATCACATGAACTCGTGCCGCAGTGTGAACTACAACATCCACGCCAATGAAATGCTCTTCGAATTGCTTGGTCTCTGAAAAATCGGGAACGACCAATGAATATATGCTGGAAAAATCAGCCCATATCTCACAGGGTTTCCTCGTAACAGCAAGTACAGACCAATTTGGTGATTCGCTTAATCTTTTTACCAAGGCGCTTCCTACAAAACCATTCGCACCTGTAATTGCAATCTGGCTCATTTTTTTTGCCATCTTGATAGACTGATAAACTCCAAAAACTTGAAGGGAATTTTAGTTAGAACAAACACCAAGTTTGTATATAGGCCATTGTCTTTGCAAGCTTTAACAATCTCACGATTTAGCAATAAGCTGCTCTTAATTCCCGATGTGCTAACACCTCCCTGCCGCATTCTTACAACGACCTTGTTCATCCAACGGTAATTCAATTTATTCGAATAAAGCATCCGCACAAACATTTCGTAATCTGCAGATATTTTATAATCTAATGAGTACGCACCAACCAATTCATAAGCGCTTCGTCTCATGAAAGTTGCCGGGTGAGGGGGCATCCAACCAAATCTTAACTTCCATGACCTGAAATGGCTGGCCCTATATATACGAGTAACGGCCTTTGTATCTTCTGCCTTGCAGAAAACAACATCACCATAAATTAAATCAGTTTTTGGAAGGCGCATAAATTGATCAACCAAATAAGCAATAGCGTCATTGCTTTCGTAGAAGTCATCGGAATTTAGTATCCCGATAATATCGCCGGTAGCAGCAGCGATGCCTTTATTCATCGCATCATATATCCCCTTGTCCGGCTCAGATATTATTTTGGCAATCCTTGATGCGTACTCACCAACAATATCCAATGTTCTATCTTTTGATTTCCCATCTACAATAATGTACTCAATGTCTGTATGAGTTTGAGACAAAACAGACTCAATAGTATCTCGTATCGTCTTTGCACTGTTAAAGCAAACAGTAATGATGCTAACTTTCATGGATATATCCGTTCTGGTATACCTACCTAATTAAAGCTATCAGGACCACAATTAAGTCCTAAAGCTATCTTGATTATCGAGGAACCACTGATAAGCGCCACGCAAGCCATCATTTAAATTCACACTTGCCTCCCAGCCCAACGATTTCAATCGTGAAACGTCCATCAGTTTACGTGGAGTACCATCGGGTTTAGTCTTATCAAATACCAGTTCGCCTTTAAAACCAGTAACGCTAGCAATCGTTTCGGCAAGCTCACGGATAGTGCAATCTACACCTGTGCCCACATTAATATGGGAAAGCATGGGTTGAGTATTTGCCTGATAAACTTCCTTATCCAAATTCATAACATGAACACTTGCCGCAGCCATATCATCTACGTGCAAGAATTCACGCATAGGAGTACCACTACCCCAAATCACGATTTGGCTGGCACTCGTAATTACTGCCTCGTGAAAACGACGAATTAACGCTGGAATTACGTGAGAGTTTTCCGGGTGAAAGTTGTCATTAGGCCCATACAAATTGGTGGGCATCACGCTACGATAATCGCGACCACACTGGCGGTTGTAGCTTTCACAAAGCTTTATTCCCGCGATCTTTGCTACGGCATAGGGTTCATTGGTTGACTCCAGCACACCGGTAAGCAACGCATCTTCTCGCATAGGTTGATCTGCGAATTTCGGATAAATGCAAGATGATCCTAGAAAGAGTAGTTGCTGCACCCCTGATCGATGCGCAGCACCTATGATATTTGCTTCGATCATTAAATTTTCGTAAATAAAGTCAGCGGGGTATTCATTATTCGCATGAATTCCTCCGACTTTTGCCGCAGCTAAATATACTTGTGCGGGCTTTTCTCTTTCGAAGAAAGTATTGACGTCAGCCTGGCTAACCAAATCCAGCTCTGTACGCGAGCAAGTAAGAATATTGGTATAGCCCAAGGATTCTAACCTGCGAACAATCGCAGAGCCCACCATCCCGCGATGGCCCGCAACGAAAATGGGTTGATTCAATTGACTCATGTCCGGCTCTCCACCGATATAGGCAACTCATAACCATGCTTTTTCAGCAGTGCGTGACGCTTGGCGGTTTTAAGGTCTTCCGCTACCATTTCAGCACACATTTCCTGAGCAGTAATATGCGGCTCCCAGCCCAATTTTTGTTTGGCTTTAGACGGGTCACCCAAGAGCGTCTCTACCTCTGCCGGTCGGAAGTAACGTGGATCAATTTTTACGATAATATCGCCTACTTTTACAGCTGGCGCATCGTCACCCATTACTGCTGCAACAACCGCTACCTCATCAACGCCCTTGCCTTCGAATCGTAGAGTAATGCCCAGCTCAGCCGCTGACCACTCAATAAACTGACGAACGGAATACTGCATGCCTGTCGCAATAACAAAGTCTTCTGCTTGATCTTGCTGCAACATCATCCACTGCATACGCACATAATCCTTGGCGTGCCCCCAATCACGAAGTGCATCTATATTACCCATGTACAAACAACTCTCTAAACCTTGGGCGATATTTGCCAAGCCGCGAGTAATTTTACGCGTTACAAAGGTTTCACCACGACGAGGAGATTCATGATTAAACAAAATTCCGTTACAAGCGTACATTCCGTAAGATTCACGGTAGTTAACAGTAATCCAGTAGGAGTACAGTTTGGCCACAGCATAAGGTGATCGAGGATAAAAAGGTGTAGTCTCTTTTTGTGGAACTTCTTGCACTAAACCATATAGTTCAGAAGTGGACGCTTGATAAAAGCGGGTTTTCTTCTCTAGTCCCAACAGACGAATAGCTTCTAAAATTCGCAGCGCTCCCATGGCATCTACATCTGCAGTGTACTCTGGTGACTCAAAGCTTACTGCTACGTGAGATTGAGCACCGAGATTGTAAATTTCATCTGGCTGAATTTGCTGAATAATGCGTGTGAGATTGGATGAATCAGTCAGATCACCATAGTGCAGAATAAAATGTTGGTTCTCTACGTGAGGATCTTCATATATATGATCGACGCGCTGTGTATTGAAGAGTGAAGCGCGACGCTTTATCCCATGCACTTCGTAGCCTTTTTCTAAAAGAAATTCGGCTAAATATGAGCCATCCTGCCCTGTAATACCGGTAATAAGAGCTTTTTTCATAGTATTCACCTTAAAAACCAAAAATAGCTTTTTTCATCTTTTCCAGGTGAATTTCCCACTTGAACCTGGTTTCGTAAATTTTTCTTGAAGCTTTTGAGTATTGCTCAAGTAAATCACTATTCTTTAAAAAAGTCTCAAGTGAGTCTGCAATACTCTCAGGACTTCCATACTCAACATAAAGCGCATTTTCATTCTCAACCGTTATATCTGGTATTGATCGATACTTGGTAGTCACTATTGCACAACCATAAGCCATCGCCTCGATTATTGAAACGGGCTGTCCTTCAACGTGATACCGTGTAGGCAGCACAAATACTTTTGAATTGAGAAGCAGATTCTTTTTAAAATCACCAGAAACCACTCCGACATAAGTCACATAATCCTTCAAGTTCTCCCCTGCAATGCTCTCAGTGAACGACTGCGAATTTTCTTTTATATCAAAGTCAGGAGGGTCATCAGGGCTCCCCATAAATTGGCCTGCATATGTTAATCTAAAGTTAGCAACACCTCGATCCAACAGGATCTTGACAGCATCCAAAAGGTGATAACAACCTTTGGAATAAATCAAGTTTGAAAGAAACAAAATTTGAACTACAGAGTTCTTTTCTAAGCCTGAAGAGACATAATCACAATCAAATGTTAATGCATTCTCTACAACCATTATTTTTGAGCTCAGCGACGGCATGAAGTCATACATTTTAACCAGTGAGTTTCCGAGAACAACTATTGTGCTACTTTTTCTCAAAAAGAATCTCACCAAAACTTTGAGTAACATCCCACATGAATAGTAGAAAGTGTCGTAATTTCCGCCTTTTAAATGAACAACAAATCTAGTTTTCCTCGAAAATATCTGCCGGCAAAGCAAAATCATTAGATCCCGAAGAAAACCAAACTTTGTTGACCCCTTAGTTAAGTACATTGAATTGATATTGTTCATAAGCAATATCATCACTACTCTAACAACCAGATTAAATGTCTCCAAAATTCTGGAAGCACTTACCAGCCCAGTAACATGTTCGTTACCCTTTGGAGCTGTGTTGACATGATATACCCGAATAGGATCAGTTGACTGCTCACAGAAACTGGCTTTCAATTTTTGAAAGGAAACAGACTGCCCTGTGTAGGGCGGAGGAACCGGACCGATCATTAGTATTTTTTTCACCTATGTTTAAACCTCAAAGTATCTAGTTTCACGCAAACTAAATTGATGATAAAAAAGCCTGTTCAGACGAGGATTTTAACGAGAACTGGAACTATGGTCTGGCATTGCGTGAAAATCTGCCCTTGCCTTCCTTTTCAAAGAACGAAGACACAACTCAACGAACCATCCTATGATAAATATAATCGTCACATAATATAGAAGCCTGCTTGAGCCCCTGAGATTATATTGAGCCGACATAAAAGCGACCATAACCATGAACAGAACTATAGCTAATCTAAATATCAATGGTAGAGGCTTAGATAACTGTTCCACAAAGGCGAAATAGAATCCTAAAATCAAAAAGAAAATGTAGAATCCCATCCCACTCATCAAATACCCTTCCCCTATGGCTGAGTATGGGATGTTCGCTCTCACTCTAGAAAACTCGATTACAGCTGCAATATCGATCATAGAACTCGGAAGCGGGTTTACTGCAATCCAAAATAAGCGGCTGTCGTAATGCACCTCCTGCAGCATAAAGCCCAGGTAAGACGATGAATAGGTAAGCACATAATTTATACCTGATAACAAAAAGCTTACATCGAACTCGCCATCCCAAATATATGAGAGCATAGGAACAAGGCCCAACTCTGGGTACATTCTAAACTGGAGCACTACAGCAGATGAAAAAATCGCAAAAACAAAAGCGATTAAAATATAGCCATACCCAATCTTTCCTCTTTTGAGAAATATAGCTAATCCATGAAAGAAAATTACAAACAGGATAGCCCTAGAAGTGATACCTAGAAGCACCGCATAGTTTATTATGAACGAAGCAGACCTTAAGAAAGGATTGGCAATAAGCGCTATAGAAAAAGAGCATATCGGCAGGCTAATACGCGCTATAACCATTCCTACAGCGATAACATCTGCTGGAGCATATTCATTTCGATAGAATATAGCCCCTAACCCGAATGACATTATCAATATGACCGGGGATAAAAGACTAAATAGAAACATACCCGTACTACCAACATGCCTTGATAACACGTCCAGTTGTGGAACTTTAAAGCTACTTACATATCGATTAGATCGAGCAAAAAGCCCTCCCCCCAAAAAAAGCCCCACAGAATATACTAAAGCAGCGTAAGAGAATATGCGTACCGACTCTTTGATATACATCACGTCAGTTCGATTAAAGAAATCAAAAGGAACATCTTGACCAAAACTAAAAATCAGTGTCGAGATGATCGTATATAAGGATACCGCCCCATAAAATAGCGGTAAAAACGAAGCACCGATCAGCCTGCGCCGCAATGAAAAAAAAACCAAGACAAAGCTTATGATAACCGCTACGGCACTATATAACATAAATTATCGCTCTATGGGCATGCATACTTACCCCGACTTTCCCACAAGACCAAGCAAATGTTCAATGTATGAAAATTGCGCAAGAGCCCCCTCCACCAAGATATCTTTCTTTTCAGATGAGAGCTGATATGGAGCCTCAAGCCAAGAACTCAGTTGCTGTACATACTCTTTTGGCGAGCTAGCCGTATCCAAATACTTGGACAATCCAATCTCATTTAATTGGTTACGTGTTTTACCTCTTGGATTATATGTAAAAAATTTACAGCCTCGCATTAAAGAAACCAGCCCAAGATGTAACTTAACCGAAATAATGGCATCGTACTTATCCAATTCGAGAGCAAATTTAACAGGATCATAATTTCTAAACACATTCCCTTCCAACGCCCCTCTACTTCCATATTCAGAATTTATACCGCTTTCGACAGAATGAGTAAGAACAAAATCAATATCTACACCCTCCTTCTTAGACCATCTAACCAGCTCTTTTGCAAGGTCAGAATGCCTATGTGAAACATTAACACCAATACATCTCTTTTTACTCGATAACTTACTCTCTACGGGCTTGCTTAAAACATCAGATTCATATGTTCCGAACAACACATCAGGATAGTGCTTCATACGCCCCGAAACGGATGTGTGATTAAAAAACAACTCATCAGATGGAAGTCGGTATGTACCACCTATAAAATTCTTACTCGTTATTATTTTTTTCCTGCTCGGGGCCACATCAGAAAAAGAAGAAACTCCATCAGATCCAATAGATACTGAAATCACAGGAGTTCCTTTGCTCTCAATTAGATTAGCAAGAACAGATATCTCATTTTCTATTTCTACACTAGCTTTTGAAATTAGCCTTCTAAGAAGCCCTACTGATTCTTTGAGAAAAGCCCCACCCCCCAAAACAACAACATCAGCACTCGAAACCCCCTCTATCGCAGAAGATACAGATGTTAATTCGTATTTAATTGCCAACTCAGCTGGCAATCTGAAGACAACCACGTCATGCCCCATAGATTTTATTTTTCTTCCAATAATCACCGCCATAAGGTCATCGCCAAAATTTCCCTGCCAGTAGCATCCCCATATAAAAACCTTAAGCCTCATACCCACCTCTTATCTAGAATACTAGCGATTCTTTTTTCTTTAATATAAGAAATTTCGATACCGCCATATAAGAAAACGAAAAAACAAGCGCTAATGGTATTTGATAAAAATTTCCAAATACGATAACTATCGCAACAAAAAAACAGAAGACAAAGAAACCGAAAATATGATTTATTATAATATCCCTGTCTCTATTCATGGCATATAAAGCATAATGAGGGACCATGCTTATGCAAAACAATATCATCGCCAAAAGCGAAAGGTATAAAAATATAATATGATTGCTGTAGCTTTCATAACTCAGACCTTCCACCAGAAAGGTTAAAGCCATACCTATAAACACCGCTAAAGAAATTGATGCCATAATACATTGCAACAACATTTTTTTATATGCAGCCTTAAAAAGATTAAATTCTCGATCTTTGTAAAGGCGAACAAGATCCGGGTAAACAAACATAAAAACCAGAGAGTCAACTATAGAAATAATAGTGCTCGACACACCAAAGAAAAATACATACGCTGCAAGAACCTCAGCCCCACCCATATAATCAACAGCATACTTATCAAAAGCTAATGTGCTTCTGAGTGCAACCGTAGCCAACAAAAAAGGAGCAGCAACAATTACCCCCTTTTTCATCCAACCCCAATTGATAGGTCGAACATGTGAATGTTTTTTTAAAGAATAAATTACAATCAGTGAAAATATACAGGAAAGGCCTCCACCAACTGCCCATGCAAAAAAAACGAAATTAACCGTTCTAATACCTTTGAACATAAACATCAAGAATATCGCTATGATAGCCCAAAAGCCTGACCTAATAAAAAATACCAAACTTGCAAACAATTGCATTCGAAGAGCTATCAAGAAACGATTGGCTTCTTGGCTAAAATGTTCTACGAATAGAATAACTATCAACCAAGGAAAAACATTCCAAGGAAGAGTTCCATATTTAAAAAAAAACGCAATTAACGGAGAAAGAATGACAAACATCATGGCATATAAAACATAACTATCGCGAATAACTGGAAATCTTTCAGAAACTTCACAGGTTATTACTTCTCTCGTAGAATATTTATAGTAGTCAAAACCAACAACATATGTCATAAATGTAACAGTAGCCAGAACCAGCCCATAAAGTCCCACTGCTTCGGGAGCAAGAAAATTTGCCATAAAGAAAATCAACACGAGCTTCCCCGCCAACCCACCAAGCTTAAGGCCAGCACTTAAAATTCTGGCTGAGTACTCATTCAAAAATTTATTATTCAGCATTAACAATACTTTCAAGAAAAAATTTTGCTCAAGTCACATGAACAAGTATGAGCCCAGATATTCTTTTTTATGGCTTAATGAACTGACTAATTTATTTCAGCCAGCCTCTATAACAGCGGATACAGCCGTGCATCAAACCAACACAACCAGTACTAGATATATTAATTTTCATACTGATTCTCTTTTCAGCAATACGCCCGTTAATTAACCGGCATTAGAAGCATCAACAATAAGCACCTCACGTCGCAGAACTTCAATCTCAGTTTGCAGCGTTTCATATTCTGCCAGTTTGCGGTTGAGAAACCTGGCGGTCACTTTAGCTTTATCCTCTATACCCTTAGGCGTCAACAAATAAGCATACGCCTGCTTATTTTGGCTATTTTTAAAGTTGCTTGCTTTTACAATGCCCTTTTCTATCAGGGCGTGTATGCAGTAATTAACCTTTCCCAAGCTGATGCCCAGTTCACGGGAGAGCTCCCGCTGGCTGATGTGCGGATTCTCGGAGAGAAGCTTAAGGATTTTGTAACGGTATTCGTCAGTCAGCATAGCTACCATGTGCGTTCATGCGATGAACGCACATGGTAGCCTTTTGCAAAGGGTGTTTCAATAAGTTTGTAGAGGGGTAAGTGTGTATTGAAAGTAATGGATAAATGTTCAACCAGAAAGCTTTTACAAGATATCGCTGAATCGCTTTGCCTTTTCATCCTTCGCCGAAAGGATAACGGCACCCACCTGAGGCCATTGAATGTTCAAATCAGGATCATTCCAGACAATCGCTTCTTCGTGCTCGGGGGAATAATAATTCGTGGTTTTATATAAGAATTCAGCCGTGTCACTGAGCGTTAAAAAACCGTGGGCAAAACCTTCAGGTATCCACAGTTGGCGCTTATTCTCCGCAGAAAGGTGTACCCCCACCCATTGGCCAAAGGTTGGCGATGATTTTCGTATATCAACAGCTACATCAAAAACCTCACCCTGTATTACCCTCACTAACTTGCCCTGCTCCATGGGAGGTAGTTGGTAGTGCAGACCGCGCAGTACACCACGGCTTGATTTTGAATGGTTATCCTGCACGAAGTAACGCTTAAGGCCGGTAGCCTCTTCAAACGCTTTTTGATTAAAACTCTCTAAAAAGAAACCACGGCTGTCGCCAAACACCTTGGGTTCAAAGATTTTTACATCAGGAATGGCTGTAGAGACAACGTTCATTGAATGCCTTCACTCGACAAAAGCGCTGATATTTTTTAAAGCCGACCGCCAATCGCTGGGTGCCACACCAAATGCTTGCTCAATTTTTTTGCAATCCAATTTGGAGTTGGCAGGACGTTTTGCTGGCGTCGGGTATTCGGCAGTGGTAATCGCATTGAGCTGGGGAACAGGCTTCACGTATAACCCAGCCTGCTCTACTTCTGTAAAAACTTCCCTGGCAAAACCATACCAACTTACATAGGGCTGGCCCGAGTAGTGGTAAGTACCCCAAGGTGTTGGCTTTCCTTCGGAATAATGCTGCGCTACGACCAATAATACTTTTGCAATATCATCAGCGTATGTAGGGCTGCCTTCCTGGTCGGCCACAATATTGAGAACGTCCTTTATCTTGCCCAGGCGGATCATGGTTTTGACAAAGTTATTCCCGTGCTCACCGAACACCCAGGCGGTACGCAAGATAATATGCTTGTCGTTAACAGCGGTAACAGCCAACTCACCTGCCAGCTTACTTTGGCCATACACGCATTGAGGGTTGGTAGGCGCATCCTCTGTGTACGCACCTGTAGCGTCCCCTGAAAATACATAATCCGTGGATATGTGGAAGATGGCGGCATTAACGCCTTTTGCCGCGTGGGCAAGGTTGGTAGGGCCATTGCGATTTACGGCGTAGGCCAGCGCTTGCTCCTGCTCTGCCTTATCTACAGCCGTGTAAGCGGCGGCGTTGATGATGATGTCCGGACGAAGCCTTTGCACAATCTGGCTTACTGCTTGCGGATCTGTGATGTCTAGCTCGGCGCGCGTGAACGCCGAGAATGCCCAGTTTTTCTGACCAAGCTGCTGTTGTAAGCAATGGCCTATCTGACCATTAGCACCAGTGACTAAAATCTTCATGGTTTTGCTTGCTCTGCCACTCTCAACAAATAGCTTCCATAGCTGGTTTTCGCAAGTGCTTCGCCAGTGCGGATCAATTGTTCTTTACTGATCCATTTATTCATAAAGGCGATTTCTTCCAGGCAGGCAACTTTTAACCCTTGTCGATGTTCGATGGTTTGCACGAAGTGCCCTGCTTCAAGCAAGCTTTGATGCGTGCCGGTATCAAGCCAGGCATAACCGCGACCGAGAAGCTCCACGTTTAAGTCGCCGCGCTCAAGATAAGCGTTGTTAACACAGGTAATTTCCAGTTCGCCGCGCTGGGAAGGTTTGATAGCTTTGGCAATATCGATAACGTCATTATCGTAAAAATACAGACCAGTAACGGCGTAACTGGACTTCGGGTGCGCGGGTTTCTCTTCGATTGAAATCACTCGCATTTGCGCATCGAACTCCACCACACCGAAACGTTCCGGATCGTGTACGTGATAACCGAAAATAGTGGCGCCACTCTTACGCGCAGCAGCTGCCTGCAAACATTGTGTAAGGCCGTGGCCGTAATAGATATTGTCACCCAGCACCAGGCAGACATTGTCTGTACCGATAAACGCTTCCCCAATAATAAACGCCTGGGCAAGACCATCCGGGCTGGGTTGTACGGCATAGCTGAGCTGTATGCCAAAATGATCGCCGTTGCCCAGCAAACGGCGAAAGCAGTCGGAGTCTTCCAGGGTGGTGATAATGAGTATGTCTTTTATCCCAGCCAACATGAGCACCGACAACGGATAATAAATCATCGGCTTGTCGTAAATGGGTAGCAGCTGTTTTGAAATGACTCTGGTAATGGGGTATAGCCGAGTCCCGCTACCCCCTGCGAGAATGATGCCCTTCATAAACGTCCTGAGCTTTCTCTGTTGGTGAATACTGGGGCGCTCCACGCTGATAGCTGCCATCCTGCACCCTGTGCGCCCATGTGAGATTATCCAGATACCACAGAACCGTTTTGCGAATACCGGACTCAAATGTCTCTTCCGGCACCCAACCAAGCTCGCGCTTAATTTTGCTTGCGTCAATTGCGTAACGGATGTCGTGGCCAGGCCGATCCTCGACAAAGGTAATCAGTTCTTTATAAGACTCAATGTATAGGCCATTGTCAGCTGGGGCGCGCATCTCATTCAGCAGTTCACAAATAATCGTAACCACTTCAATGTTTTGTTTTTCGTTGTGGCCGCCAATATTATAGGTCTCACCCACCCGACCTTCTGTTACTACTTTGTAAAGCGCTCGTGCATGGTCTTCTACAAATAACCAATCACGGATCTGGTTGCCTTTGCCATATACCGGTAACGGCTTGCCTTCCAGTGCGTTCAGAATGACCAGCGGAATCAACTTTTCAGGAAAGTGATAGGGGCCATAATTATTTGAACAATTGGTAACAAGTGTCGGTAAGCCATAAGTCCGCCGCCAGGCGCGGACAAGATGGTCCGAACTGGCTTTGCTTGCTGAATAAGGTGAGCTGGGTGCATAAGGCGTTTCTTCGGTAAACAGGTCACCCGGACCTTCGAGATCACCATACACTTCATCGGTGGAGATGTGATGAAAACGGAAATTGCTCTGGCGTGTCTCATCAAGAGACTTCCAATAATCTTTGGCTATTTCCAACAAGTTATAGGTACCAATGATATTGGTTTCAATAAATGCAGACGGGCCGTCAATTGAACGATCAACATGGCTTTCAGCGGCCAGGTGCATAATTCGATCAGGCTGATAGTGTTTAAAAACACGCACCAACTCAGCCTTATTACAGATATCTACCTGCTCAAAAAAATAACGATCGCTGGAGGATACATCCGCCAGCGATTCCAGGTTACCCGCATAGGTCAGCTTATCGACGTTAACAACGGTGTCTTGCGTATTAGTAATAATATGGCGCACAACAGCGGAGCCGATAAAGCCGGCTCCCCCCGTAACAAGCAGCTTCATTAACTCCTGCCTACCGAATAATAAGTAAAACCTTTTTTAATCATTCGCTTCGGCTCGTACATATTCCGCCCGTCAAACACAACCGGCTCTGATAGCATCTTTTTAATTGCATCAAAATCCGGTGCACGGAAAGTTTGCCATTCCGTCACAATTACCAAAGCATCCGCGCCTTTTAACGTGCCCTCTTTGGTGCCGCAAAGGGTTAAGTCTTCACGATTCCCGTAAATGCGCTGAGTCTCTTCCATGGCTTCAGGATCATACGCCTGCACGTTTGCACCGGCCTTCCAGAGAGCTTCCATCAATACGCGCGACGGGGCTTCACGCATGTCGTCGGTATTGGGCTTGAAGGAAAGGCCCCAGATCGCAAAGGTTTTACCTTTGAGGTCGCCATTGAAGTGTTTGTCGATTTTTTTGAAGAGCGTCGTTTTTTGTTCGTTGTTTCTTGATTCAACGGCTTTTAAAACCTTCGCATCAAAGTCGATTTGATCTGCGGTTTTAATTAACGCCTGAACATCTTTGGGGAAGCAGGAGCCACCGTAACCAACGCCCGGGTAGATAAAGTGATAGCCGATGCGCGAATCACTACCAATGCCCTGGCGAACCGCTTCAATATCCGCACCGAGTATTTCTGCGAGGTTGGCCATTTCGTTCATAAAGCTGATCTTGGTGGCCAGCATGCAGTTGGCGGCGTATTTGGTCAGCTCGGCGCTGCGCACATCCATCACGATGACCTTGTCATGGTTGCGACTGAAAGGCGCGTAGAGTTCACGCATCATTTCTTCGGCGTGCTCACTGCTCGTGCCAATAATAATGCGCTCCGGGCGCATACAATCCGCAACAGCTGAGCCCTCTTTCAAGAACTCCGGATTGGAGACAACATCGAAGGTCAGATCGTTGCGGCCACGCTGGGTGAGTACTTCAGTAATTCTGGCTTTGACTTTGTCTGCTGTGCCGACCGGCACGGTGGACTTGTCGATAACGACTTGATGGGATTCCATATGCTCGGCGATGGTTGAAGCAACCGACAATACATATTTAAGATCGGCAGAGCCGTCTTCATCCGGGGGGGTGCCTACCGCAATGAATTGGACTTCGCCGTGTTTGACGCCTTCGGCAGCATCTGTGGTGAAGCTTAAACGGCCGGCGGCATGGTTTTCTTTAACCAGTGATTCCAGACCGGGTTCGAAGATAGGAATTTGACCCAATTTGAGGCGTTCCACCTTGTCGGCATCAACATCGATACACATGACCTGATGCCCTACTTCCGCCAGCACTGCCCCCTGTACAAGCCCTACGTAGCCAATACCAAATACTGTTACTTTCATGCGGATAAACTCCTTCGCTGCATAATAAAAAGGATTGCCAACCATTGGGCAAACAAAAAACGGGCCAAAAACCCAAAACCCGGACTCGTCTGTTATTCGCCAGCGACGCCCTTGATGATTTTGACGCTGCCCCAGGTTTTACATCCAGGGCAAAGCCAATGCAGGTGCGCTCCGGAAAAACCGCATTTTACACAGTGGTAGGCCGGTTTTTCGGCGATGACCTTATCAACCAACTGTTTCAATAGCTGTAAGTTTTCTTTCGCTTTACCTTCGGAATGCAGCAGGTGCAATTCCACCAAACGGTTCAGCGCCTTGATTGAAGGCTTTCTTTTCAATTGCTCCGCAATAAAATCCGCTGCCGCATAGTCATCTCGGGTCGCGCGTATCTTATCGGCAAGCCGTATAACGAGTTGGTTGGTTGGGTAACGTTCCAACCACTCTTTTAAGGTTTCTTGCAGTCCGTCACTATCACCCAGCTTTTCGTACACATCACACAATAACGGAAGTGTAATATTAATGCGCTCCGGGTCTTGCTGGGGAATCATTTTTAACAACGCCAAGGCAGTTTCATAGTCGCTATTGCGATAAGCCAACTCGGCGTTAATCAAACTTGCACGCACTGAATTTTTATCGAAAGCCACAGCTTGTTGCAGGTGTTGTGTTGCCGATTCAAAATCGTTTCTTTCGATATCCTGAAGCGCCAGCTCACAACAAAAATGGGCTTTCGCCACGATCAATTCCCGCGGCTCTTTATCGCCTTTTAAGCGGGATAACATATTGGCTGATTGAATAGCCTTATCCCATTCTTTTTCGTCCTGATAGATCTCGACGAGTTGTTCCAACGCTTGCGATTTGTAAAAGGAATCCAGTTCAATTAATTCCTGAAACAAGCTCTCCGCCCTATCAAGCAGCCCCGCACTGACATAATCCCTGGCAAGCTCCAGTTGTGCTTCGTGGTGCTGTTTACTGGTAAGTCCTCGACGCTCCAACACATTTTGATGGATCTTAATTGCTTTGGCTGCCTCACCTTTTCTGCGCATCATGTTGCCAAGTGCCAGATGGATCTCCAGTGTTTCTCCGGTGACTTCAAGGGAATCAATAAATTTATCAACGGAGTTGTCCATTTGCTCATTGAGCAAATAACTCATGCCGCGGTAATAGCTATGGGCAAAGGTTTGTTTAAAGGCATTACTGCGTTTTTGATTAAACCGCCAGCCAAGCAAAAAACCTGCTGCCACGGCGAGAAGCAATATGAGCGATAAACCAAGCCCTTGCGTCATCATTTTACTCCGTGGAATTCACAACAGTTACAGCCAGAGAGGTTAATAACAAACGGTCATAAATAAAAAAACGGCATACTCCTGGAGCATGCCGTTTTTTGAAAACCTGATTCAAACCTAGTGTTGAATACTTTCATTAACACGATCACGCATTTCTTTGCCTGGCTTGAAGTGCGGAACATACTTGCCTTCAAGCATCACGGATTCGCCCGTCTTGGGGTTACGACCCATTCGCGGCGCGCGGTAATGGAGCGAAAAGCTGCCAAAACCCCGAATTTCAATTCGTTCGCCAGACGCCAGGATGTCCGACATGTATTCGAGTAACAATTTGACTGCCAGCTCAACATCGCGCATAGGCAGTTGGTTCTGCTTTTCAGTGATATATTCTATAAGTTCAGATTTGGTCATGGCCTGTGCTCTATGGAAGATAAAATCAGGCAAAACTTACTGCGTGGTCAATCACTTACTTTATAGCGTAAAAATCTCGCTAACTCTATAAAAATTAAAGGTTTTTTATTAATAGGGTGTTACATAAGCGGGGTATATAACAACAATGGCTGCCATTTGGCAGCCATTGTGTCATCAAAGATTACTCTTTGCTTTGCATTTGCGCTTTGATCAAGTCACCCAGTGTGGTCGGTGAAGCTTGTTCAGATTGCTTGTTGCTGTGCTCTTTGATCGCTGATTTTTCATCATCAACATCTTTCGACTTGACTGACAGGCTGATGCTGCGATTCTTGCGATCTACCGCAATAATCTTGGCTTCAACTTCGTCGCCGACTTTCAGTGCATTGCGCGCGTCTTCAACTTTCTCGCGGCTCAGCTCTGAAGCCTTCAACACAGCTTCAACGTCCGGCGCCAGGGTAATAACAGCAGCCTTGGCTTCAACTTCCTTCACGATACCTTTAACGATAGCGCCTTTGTCATTCTCGGTTACGTACTCAGAGAACGGATCGGCTTCCAGTTGTTTGATACCCAGGGAAATGCGCTCGCGCTCAGGGTCGATGGCCAGCACAACAGTTTCCAGCTCGTCGCCTTTCTTGTACTTGCGTACAGCTTCTTCGCCAGCTTCGTGCCAGGAGATGTCAGACAGGTGAACCAGACCGTCGATACCGCCGTCCAGACCGATGAAGATACCAAAGTCAGTGATGGACTTGATTTTGCCGGTGATCTTGTCGCCTTTGGCGCAAGTACGGGCAAATGCATCCCATGGGTTTTCCTGACATTGCTTCAGGCCCAGGGAGATACGACGACGTTCTTCGTCGATGTCCAGAACCATAACTTCGATTTCATCACCCAGTTGAACAACTTTGGATGGGTGGATGTTCTTATTGGTCCAATCCATTTCTGAAACGTGGATCAAACCTTCAACGCCCTCTTCCAGCTCAGCGAAACAGCCGTAATCGGTCAGGTTAGTAACCTTGGCTTTAACGCGTGCGCCTTCCGGGTAACGCTTGGTGATTTGAATCCATGGATCTTCGCCCAATTGCTTGAGGCCCAAAGATACACGGTTACGTTCGCGGTCGAATTTCAATACTTTAACGTCAATCTCGTCACCAACGTTCACGATCTCGCCTGGATGCTTGATACGCTTCCACGCCATGTCGGTGATGTGCAACAGGCCGTCTACACCACCCAGATCCACGAATGCACCGTAGTCGGTGAGGTTTTTAACGATACCTTTAACCGCTTGACCTTCTTGCAGGGTGGACAGCAACTCATCACGCTCGGCAGAGTTAGCTTGTTCCAGAACAGCACGGCGAGAAACAACAACGTTGTTACGCTTTTGGTCCAGCTTGATAACTTTGAATTCCAGTTCTTTACCTTCGAGGTGAGTTGTTTCGCGCACTGGGCGAACATCTACCAAGGAACCCGGAAGGAAGGCACGGATGCTGGCCACGTCAACGGTGAAACCACCTTTGACCTTGCCATTGATAACGCCCTTGATAACTTCGTCAGCAGTATGTGCAGCTTCGAGGATTTTCCAGGCTTCAGCGCGTTTGGCTTTTTCACGGGACAGACGGGTTTCACCGAAACCGTCTTCTACACTTTCCAGAGCAACCTGAACTTCGTCACCGATTTGCAGGTTAAGCTCGCCTAATTCGTTGCGGAACTGCTCGGCGGGGATAACGCCTTCTGACTTGAGGCCGGCGTGAACAGTCACCCAGTCCTTGTCGATGTCAATCACTACACCGGTTACGATGGTGCCCGGCACCATATCGACGGTCTTTAAACTCTCTTCAAATAACTCAGCAAAACTTTCGCTCATGCTCATGGATGTACCTATTAAATGACCCAGAGTCCGCTATTTATATGGCTATAAACGGCCAAACCCTGCGATTACCGTACTGCCAGATGTACGGGCCAGTTGATGATAGACACTGAGGGCCTGAGAGCTGGCGCCAGCCGCTCAATGTCACTGCCAGTAATGGGTGAATGTTTGACGATTTACACATGTTCCAGCAAGCGGCGCAGGCTAGCAGATCCACCCTTGCAGATCAAGCGCTTAAGGCCGCTTCTCGCGGGTTTGGCGGGGGTTGTGGACGGATGGTTTGGTGGGGTGGTCAGGAATTGTTTTGTCGGGGTTAGCGGGAGGCTTTTTGCATCATTTCCATAAGGGAGGCTTCGGCGCGGGAAAGGCCGCAGCGGCGAGCAACTTCTTCGCTGCTCAACCCCATCTTGAAGAGTTGTGCAGCGTCTGTGTAGGGTTGGAACTCCTCGTCTTTTACGTAATCCGTTTGGGAAGGCTTTTGCGCTTCACTCTGCAGGCGCTTTTCCATGGCCAGCAAGCGCTGACCCATGCCGACCGAACCGGTGTTGGCAATGGAGATATCGCGCAACATACGTTGATAGAGCTTTTCTGCTGCCTCGGCCTGCTTACGCAAACGGGTAAGATTGTAAAAAGTCAGCGCGAGCGCAATAAGGCTTAAGACCAGACTCAGGATCAATCCTGCTTCGACTATTGATATCACCATTCGGCCCATGCCTCCCAACGCCTGAACATCCTGATTACAGATCTTCCAGTTCAGACCATTCTTCGCCACTGAGCAGCTTGTTCAGATCAATCAGGATCAAGAGTTCGTCATTCTTATGGCATACACCCTGGATAAATTTGGCGCTTTCTTCATTACCCACATTCGGGGCCATCTCAATCTCTGATTGGCGCAGGTAAACCACTTCCGCCACGCTATCCACCAATATGCCGATCACGTGTTTATCGGTTTCGATGATCACGATCCGGGTATTGTCGGTAATTTCACCACCTTGCAAATTAAAACGATGACGCGTGTCGATAACGGTCACGACATTGCCACGTAAGTTGATGATGCCCAGCACATAAGAAGGCGCGCCGGGCACTGGTGCTATCTCGGAGTAACGCAGGACTTCCTGCACTTGCATCACGTTGATGCCATAGGTTTCACCATCGAGCCGAAAGGTGACCCATTGCAGCACCGGATCGTCGGTGCTTTTGTTAATTACGGTATTGGTTGCCATCGTGTTGTCCTCTTATCGCGGCCCCTTGCCGCGCTTACCTGTCATAGACTATAGCCAATGAAGATTTTTATGCCACTATCCATTCACATGAGCCATCTCGTCAAAGCCCTGTCAGTGGGCGCGGATCGAACGCCGGCCTTTGGTTGAATTCCGGTCAGCATCAATCAATAACTGCCCGATCATCGGAATATCCAGCAAAGCGCACATGTGATCCTTAACCGTTCCCGCCAGCCAGGGTCGCTTTGTGCGCTCGGAGCGCCATTTGACATCCGTGGGCTTGAGGGTGATGGGTTGATTGACCGAATCGACCGCTAATCCCCAAGGCACACCATCAATGGAAATTACATACTTCGCTGTTTTTAGAAAATTCTCATCGTACCGTTCGGGCATGACGAATTTGGCGGTATTAACCGTACGAATCTTGCCGGCCGGGGTCGGCAATAACCCCATAAACCAGTCAGCCTGACCGAACAGCGGCGTTAATTCATCTGTCAGCGGCTGGATTTGTCCCAAAGCTATCAAAGGTACGGCCAGTGTTAATCCGGATACCTGAAACAACAGGACATCAAAATCTTTCTGCGCCCACTGAGGTCTGCCGTTTTCCGCCCACGTCAATTCTTCTACAGTATAGTGGCTTTCTTCCGGGCTGCCGCTGCTCACATCGGGATCAGTATGTTCCGGCACAATATCAAGGGCCGCAGAAATCGCGGGCTCCGTGGGAGAAGGCTCTATCTCCCACTCCTGAATTTCAGCAACAGGTGCAATCGGAACAGGTTCAGGAGGAGCGACAACCTGTGGCCGCGCGCTCTGAAGCAGTTTCTCCAGTTTTTGTTGTTGAACAAGATCCGGGTCCGCATAGCGAGTTACCGGATTCTCTTCACCGGCTAACAGATCATCAAAATAGTGTTGCAGCGCCTCCTGAGGCGAATATTTATCGCTCATCAGGCACCTCGCCGTACCAGCTCAGGACTTACGGGCGTGGAGTCGCCAGTGAACCATTTTTGCTGCAACCATTTATAGAGCGAGCGATATGCTTCAACGCCACGGGTCGTCGGGTCAAATAAATGCGGCGGCATACCGGCTTTACTGGCATCACGGAATTTTGTATCGACGGGAACGTGACCTGCCCACACCTGATCGGGATAGTTATTGCGAATCGTCCGCAAGCTGGTGACCGACGCCTGGGTACGACGGTCGTACATCACTGGAACAATGGAATAATCGAGCGCTTTCTTGCGGGATTTGCCCATCATATTCAAGGTGTTCACCATCCGCTCCAACCCTTTGAGCGCAAGAAATTCGGTTTGCACCGGAATCACCAGATGCTGACAAGCAGCCAGGGCATTGACCATCAACACGCCCAACAATGGCGGGGTATCAATCACGGCCAAGTCATAGTCATCGTAAACTTGGGCCAGGGATCGGGAGAGCACCAGCCCCATCCCATCGTGGCCAATTGCCTGGCGTTCCAGTGTAGCCAATGCGGTGGCAGACGGCAGGATATCGATATTGGAAAATTCGGTAGATTGAATCAGGGATTTCACCAGCGCAGAGGATAAATTGTTGCGCTCCTGAAATAACGTAAATGTACTGCGTTCAATAGTGTCAGGATCTTGACGAAAATAACTGCTTAACGAGCCATGAGGGTCCAGATCCAGCAAAAGCACACGATGGCCCTGCTCCGCAGCCAAACCGCCGAGCGCCACTGTGGTTGTGGTCTTACCGACACCACCTTTTTGATTGGCTATGGTTAACACGCGCAAGCTGAATGATCCTCGTCAACGTCAATCGTTGTTCGTTTTCCGTCTCATCATACAGCAAAGCAAAGACTATGCCGTTGCCCGTTAAATGCAGTCATCACGGCAACTTTTGTAAAAATGCTGAACATTAATCGAGACCCTGTTGCGCCGCTTGATTGTCTTTCTCTTCAACAACACGGCGTAAAGGTTCGACAATTGCCGGGGACGACATTTCCCGCGCACGTTCAAGTTGTTGGTCAACAGGCGCGCCCGGTCGCTCAATCTTGCGCCGCGCAATCATCAGGGCTACGCGGCGATTTTGTGCGCGGCCAGCCGGGTGTTCATTGCTTGCTACCGGTTGAAATTCTCCGAAGCCGACTGCCGAAAGCCGTTGCGGCGCTACACCGCGCGCCGCTAATAATTTTACGATGGCGCTGGCGCGGGCGGAGGACAATTCCCAATTGCTCGGGTAACGCGGGTTATTGATAGGAATGTTGTCGGTGTAGCCTTCTACCTGAATCGGGTTGGAATAACCTTTAAGAATACCGGCGATCTCGTCGAAGATTGCCTGGGCTTGCAAACTGAGATCGGTACCGCCGGACGCAAATAAAATGCTGTCCTTGAGTTCGATTTGCAACCATAACTCATTGCTGGATACCGACACCAATTCGTCGTTAATCAAATCGGCAAAGCGTTCGTTAACCAACGCGGATATTTCCTGGAGTTGACCGGATGACGTCGACGCCGCGTCACCAGCGCTTTCCTGCTCAACATCAATGGCACTGGGGTCGGGACTCAACGCCGGCTCGCCCACCTGGATAGGATTGATAATTTTCTCGATGGGATTGCTGGATGTGGTATCGGTCGTAATCTGGCGCGAATTAAACGCGTGTTCAAAGGTTTCAGACAGGACGCGGTATTTACTCTGGTTGACTTGGGATATGGAATACATCACCACAAAAAACGCAAACAACAGCGTAATGAAATCGGCGTATGAAACCAGCCAGCGCTCCTGATTAACATGTACCTCGGCGTGTTTGCGGCGTACCATTTTTTCCTGCCCCGTTTACCTGCCCCGTGCTGACAGCTCAGTGTAAATAGCCATTAAGTTTCAGTTCAATTGAACGCGGGTTTTCGCCGTCAGCAATCGAGATAATGCCTTCGACCATCAACTCCCGGTACTGCGAGCGCTCGTTGATACACATGCGCAACTTATTGGCGATGGGAATAAATAAAAGATTTGCCAATGCCACACCATAAATCGTCGCCACAAAAGCTACCGCAATACCCGGCCCCAATTGTTCCGGATCTGCCAGGTTGCGCATAACATGAATCAGTCCCATCACCGCGCCGATAATACCGATCGTCGGCGCATAGCCGCCCATGCTTTCAAAAAACTTGATGGCATCCAGATCGCGCTGTTCATCGATAATTAATTCGGCTTCCATGATGCGCCGAATAACTTCCGGCTCACTGCCATCGACCAGCAACTGTAAACCCTTGCGCGCGAAACGATCTTTTTCCGAATCGGCAATATGCTCTAATCCAAGTAAACCTTCTTTACGCGCAGCATGGGCCCAGCGTACCAGTTTGCTTATGCCCTCTTTAAACGGATTATTCGGCGGGCGAAATACCCAGGGCAAAATTCTCCAGGCACGCTTCAAGCTGTTTTTTGGTGTTTGCAACATGGCTGCACCAAAGGTACCGCCAATAACAATAAATGCCGCCGGCCCGTTGATGAGCGACTGGATGGAACCACCTTCAATAAAATTGCCGCCGATCAACGCCGCAAAACCAATGATCACACCAAGTATACTGAGCACGTCCACGTTACATCACCTCGCGTACCAATCGTGGACCGATGTCTTTCAAGCTCAACACCTTATCCGTTAACTGCGCTTTGGCCACCGCCATTGGCATGCCATAAATGACACAACTGGCTTCATCCTGTGACCATATGGAAGAGCCTGCCTGTTTCAATAAACGCGCACCATTACAACCGTCAGACCCCATACCCGTCAACACAACGCCCAGGACTTTATCGCCATACGTGTTGGCGGCAGAGCCGAAGGTAATATCCAGTGAGGGCTTGTAATTAACGCGATCATCGTCGGGTAAAATCTTGACGCAGCCGCCATTGCGTTTATCCAACATCAGTTGTTTACCACCGGGTGCAAGCAAGGCAAGTCCGGGCTGCAAGAGATCACCATCCACCGCTTCGCGCACGCGAATTTTGCATTGGCGATTTAATCGCTCGGCAAATGCTTTGGTAAAATTTTCTGGCATATGCTGAACCAGCACGATGGGTAACGGAAAGTTTTGCGGCAGGCCAACCAATACTTCACTCAGCGCAACCGGACCACCGGTAGAGGCACCAATCACCAATAACTTGGGGGGTTTCTTCAACCGATAATTATCGGCTGTCGCGCTGGAAACTTTCGGCACCGGCGCTATCGGTTTGGGTGATGCAATCGGCGCAACCGGTGCAACACTCCCGATGGGTTGTGGACGCGTCGGCGTACTGGGCAAACTTGTTCCGGAGCGATGGGCGGAACGTCCCAATGTCAATAAACGTTCGTGCAGCTTTTCTTTCAACGCGCTGGAGTTGCGCGACACCTCGGCAAAATCCTTGGGAATAAAATCCATCGCCCCTGCCGCGAGCGCATCGAGAGTAATGCGCGCACCTTCATAGGTTAACGAGGAAAACATCAGGATAGGTACAGGACGATTAGCCATGATGTGTTTGACGGCAGTGACACCATCCATCACCGGCATTTCAAAATCCATGGTGATGATATCCGGACGCAACTCTGCGGCTTTTTCAACCGCTTCGCGACCATTGCTGGCAATACCAACAACCTGCAAGTCGGGGTGCTGACCAATAATCTCCTTCAACCGAAGTTGGAAGAAATTGGAATCGTCGACAATCAGCACCCTCAATGGCATGAACAATACTCCGCAACGTCATACTGTGTAACAGCATCCGTTGCATTCAATAAAAGTTGATGATGTGTGGATTTAATTATGTCCCCAGGAATGGGTACCGCGTGCATAGCGGCGCAACAAACCGGGCACATCGAGGATCAGGGCAATGGTGCCGTCGCCGGTAATCGTAGCGCCGGCCATGCCGGGCGTACCCTGCAACATTTTACCCAGCGGCTTGATAACCACTTCTTCCTGGCCGATGAGTTGATCAACCACAAAGCCGACACGGCGCGTACCAACGCTGACGATCACCACATGGGCTTCGGCCTGAACACGAACACTTTCCGTACCTTTTACCAACCACTGTTTCAAGTGGAACAGGGGAATTGCCTGATCGCGAATGGCGATACACTCCTGCCCATCCACCACATGGCTTTTCCGCAAATCCATGTGAAAGATTTCATTTACACTGGCCAGCGGCAAGGCAAAGGTTTGTTGGCCCAACATAATCATCAACGTCGGCATAATCGCCAGGGTCAGTGGCACCTTGATAATCAGACGTGTGCCCTTGCCTATCGTCGACTGAATTTCGACAGAGCCATTTAATTGGGCAATCTTGGTTTTCACCACGTCCATACCCACACCGCGACCGGACACATCAGAAATTTCTTTTTTGGTGGAGAAGCCGGGCGCAAAGATCAGATTAAACGCTTCGGTATCCGATAAACGATTTGCAGTGTCTTCATCAAACATGCCTCGTTCTACGGCAATCCTGCGCAATTTCGCGGGGTCCATACCAGCGCCGTCGTCAGTAATCGACAGCAAGATATGATCGCCTTCCTGTTCCGCCGATAACACAATCTTGCCCACACGCGGTTTGCCGCTGGCTTCGCGGATCTCCGGCAACTCAATACCGTGATCGACTGAGTTGCGCACCAAATGCACCAGTGGATCAGCAAGCGCTTCCACAAGGTTTTTATCGAGATCGGTTTCTTCACCGACCAAATCCAGATTGATTTCTTTTTTAAGACTACGCGCCAAGTCGCGTACCACACGCGGAAAACGGCCGAATACTTTTTTGATCGGCTGCATCCGGGTTTTCATCACGGATGTTTGTAAATCGGCGGTTACCACATCGAGGTTGGCAACGGCTTTGACCAGGGCTTCATCTTGTGAACCGGTACCCAGGCGTACCAAACGGTTACGCACCAGCACCAATTCACCCACCATATTCATGATGTCGTCCAAACGCTGGGTATCGACCCGCACGGTGGTCTCAACTGCGGGCGGCGTACCGGCAAATTCTTTTTCTGCCACTGGTGCGACAGCTGCTGGTTTTGCTGTTTTAGCCGGTTCAGATTTTGGTGCCGCTGCCGGTTTGGTGGTGTTGCTTGCCGGCGTTGCTTTTGTCGACGCAGGGGGGGGCGTGGGCGTTTTGGCTACCGGCGCTGTGGGTGCCTTGCCCTTGCCATGCAACTGATCGAGCAGCGCCTCAAATTCATCTTCAGAAATCAGATCGGAATTGTCTGTCGTGGCAGAAACGACCGGTGCTGTGTCGGTGGTTTTTTTTGCGGCGGTGTTGCCGTTTGTCGGTGCCGCGTTCGCGGGAGCATCTGCTTTGCCACCTGCCGGCCCTTTGCCTTTACCGTGCAATTGATCCAGCAACGCCTCAAATTCATCATCGGTAATATCATCATTGTTTGATGATACCGTAGCGGGTTTGGTTACCGCCGCCGGCTGATTGTTACCGGCCGGTCCTTTACCCTTACCGTGTAACTGGTCGAGCAGCGCTTCAAATTCGTCTTCACTGATATCGTCAGTTGTGCCTGTCGCTGTCGTTTTAGCTGTGGGGTTATCATCGGCAATCGCATTAAGCAATTCTTCAAATTCTTCGTCGGTAATATCGCCCTGTGCAGCCGCGTCGGTTTCAGTGGGCTCAACAGGAGGCGTGTCGGCAGGTGCATCGGCTTCGGCGAGATCGCGGCAGGATACCAGACGTTCCAACGCCGCTATCAAAGCAGGATCGACCGGGGGCAAGGGTTCACGTTGGGAGACCAATTCGAATTGCTGGTTTACGGCATCCAGCGCCTGCAATACTACGTCCATCAATTCAGGCGTAACACTGCGTTTGCCGTTGCGCAAAATATCGAAAAGATTTTCAGTCACATGGCAGCAATCCACCATGGGCGTTAATTGCAAAAAGCCCGCGCCGCCTTTGACGGTATGAAAACCGCGAAAGATCGCGTTCAATAGATTGTTATCGTCCGGGCGTTGTTCCAGGTCGACCAATTGTTGCGAGAGGCGCTCTAAAATCTCGCCGGCTTCCACCAGGAAGTCCTGAAGAATGTCCTCGTCGTCACCAAAACTCATTCATCAACCCTCTGCAACTTGAGTTGCGTACCCCAAGTTAAAAACCCAGACTCGACAACAAGTCATCAACTTCATCTTGCCCGGAAACCACATCCGCACGCGTCGGATTAATTTGCGGCCCCTCGGCTTCTGTTTTACGTTTTTGAATCAAGGCTTCTTGGGCAGTGTTATCGGCACCGGCGGCCAAACCTGTAATTTCTTCGACTTGCCCGGCAATCCGCACCAGGCTGACCAGATCCTGTTCTACTTCATTGATCAAACCGATCACACGTTTTAGCACTTGCCCGGTAAGATCCTGAAAACCCTGTTCCAGAATAATTTCTTGCAGATTACGCCCCAATTGCTCGGTACCAATAGCCATCTGCGCCAGGAAATCATCCATCCGGCCATAGAGCGTGCGAAACTCATCCGGTGACATTTCACGTCGTTTGAGCCGCGCCCATTGATCGCGTAACACGCTGGCTTCCTGACCGAGGTTCATCGCAATCGGCGCCGCTTCATCGACCATATCCATGGTTTTTTCGGCCGCTTTCTGGGTCAGTTCGATAACGTAATTCAGGCGATTAGAGGCATCGCGAATCTCTGAGGATTCCACCTTCGGCGGCTCTTTCGTCAGATCGGCGTCCACATGAAAATTCACAATTGCATTGTGCAATGCGCGGGTTAAATGACCGACGGATTGAAAAATATGTCGGTCCCGGGACTCAAGCATGGCGTGGATTAACTGCGAGGCATCTTCAAATTGATCACCTTGCAATTTTTCGGTCAATAATTTCGCGCACTCTTTCAACTCAGAAATGAATTCTTCGTTTTGGTGCAGCTGAAGTTCTGATGCCATTACAACGCCTTATTGTCTATTTCGCATTGTCATTCGAATCCTGTTGCGTTGTGTCAATTACCCGACACGCTCGAAGATCTTTTCTATTTTTTCTTTCAGTGCCTGGGCAGTGAATGGTTTGACCACATAACCATTGACGCCCGCCTGGGCAGCTTCAATGATCTGGTCGCGTTTGGCCTCGGCCGTCACCATCAATACCGGCAGCGCAGACAGTTTTTCATCCGCGCGCACAGCACGCAGCAAATCGATACCGGTCATACCGGGCATATTCCAGTCGGTGACCAGAAAATCGAAATCGCCACTCCGCAACATCGGCAGCGCAGTCACCCCATCATCAGCTTCATGGGTGTTGGAAAACCCCAGATCTCTGAGCAGATTTTTGATAATCCGTCGCATGGTCGAAAAATCATCGACTATCAGGATTTTCATGTTCTTATCCAATGCAACCTCCGTCTACCCATGGCGGGAATTTCATTTACTTTTAGTCTAGTCGCTGTTATTGCAGTAGCCAGTTTTTCACAGGTTTTCTGTTAGCCGAATTGATGACTCCAACGACCCCGTTACAACGGCGCGCCAAAGTACCGGCAAAACACCGGTCGGTCAATCACTGCTGCGCCACTCCGCCATGCGCGCGCGCAGGCGTAAAGCAGCTTGGCTGTGGATCTGGCTGATACGCGATTCACTCACGCCCAACACCTGCCCGATTTCTTTCAGATTCAATTCTTCATCGTAATACAGCGCCAACACCAGACGTTCGCGCTCAGGCAGTTGCGTTATCGCCTGCGCCAACGAGCGCTTTAGCGCATCGCGCTGAATACCTTCGAGGGGACTGGCGAAAGCACTACTGGATTCACTCGCATCAATGTTGCTGTCTTCTTCGCCAAAGGTTTCTTCGTAGCTGAACAGGCGGCTGCAACTGGAGTCTTGCAGCATGGCGAAATACTCTTCGACAGGAATACCCAGTTCACCCGCCACTTCGGTGTCCCGTGCATCGCGACCGGTACGCGCTTCTACCGTGCGAATAGCTTGGGCAATAAGGCGTGAATTGCGGTGAACCGAGCGCGGCGCCCAATCACCGCGACGCATCTCATCGACGATGGCACCGCGAATTCGGATGCCGGCATAGGTTTCAAAACTCGCACCGCGCGACGCATCATATTTTTGTGCGGCTTCCAGCAAACCGATCATGCCCGCCTGAATTAAATCATCAACCTGCACACAGGCCGGCATGCGCACCATCATGTGATAGGCAATTCGCTTGACCAGGGGCGCATAATCTTCAACACAAATCTGATTAGCGTGTTGCTTCGTTTTATCGTACATGGCTAATCCATCGACTGCGGCCATACTGATTACCTTCGATCACTGCCCATCGCGGGATTAAGCACTGCGGGCATTGGCAGCAAGCAGCAAACGTTCAACAAAAAATTCAAGCCTGCCCGTAGGTGCACTGGGCAAGGGCCATTGATCCACCGCTTTGGCCAGGCTGCGAATGGCGAGCGCGGCTTTGCTGGTCGGGGCAAATTCCAGCAGGGCTTTTTGTTTCTGCACCGCCTTGCGTACGTTTTCATCAAAAGGAACATTCCCGAGATACTGCAAGGTCACATCGAGAAATTTTTCGCACACCGTATTGAGTTTGGTAAACATGTGTTGGCCTTCCTGGGGTGTGCGCGTCATATTAGCGACGACCCGGAAGCGTTGCATGTCATATTCTTTGTTCAGCAGTTTGATCAGCGCGTAGGCATCAGTAATAGAGGAAGGTTCGTCGCACACAACGATGATGACTTCATTGGCGGCGCGCACGAAACTGACCACCGTATCGGAAATACCGGCGGCTGTATCAATCACCAACACATCCACCTGATCACTTAATTCGTTAAAGGCGTTGATTAATCCCGCGTGCTCGCGCGGACTGAGCGATGCCATATGTTGCACGCCCGATGATGCCGGTACGATCTTGAGCCCATGCGGGCCGCTGACCAGGACATCGCGCAGGCTGTGAGTACCGGCCAGTACATCGGCCAATGTATGGGTGGCTTTCAAGCCGAGTAGCACATCGACGTTGGCCAACCCCAAATCTGCGTCTAGCAAGACGACCCGGCGACGCAGTTCAGCCAAGGCGATACCCAGATTGACAGAAATGTTGCTCTTGCCAACCCCGCCCTTTCCGCCGGATACCGCGATGACTTGTACGGGTCGCATTTGACTCATGGGTCGACTAACTCCAGGCTTCTATCTCTGTTTTGACGGGTGGCCATTAGTAAAGGTGACCATCAGTATAGTTACTAATATTCAATCTGGCGCATTAATTACTTATTTTCACAAAGCCACTGGCTTTTAATGACGGATCGCTCTTTGGCCCACCTGCTGACGCAGCATTGACGCGGCTTTTGACACCAGTTGATGCCCGCGAGCGACCTGGATATCACGAGGAATATCCTGACCATCGGTAGTATAGGCCACCGGTAAGCGGCTCTGCATAATTACACCCAAGGCCTCGCCCATACTTGCAGTTTCATCCAGCTTGGTCAGCACGCAACCTTTCAGACCGACCGCGCCGTAAGCGTGGATAGACGCCTTGAGCATTTGCTGCTGACTGTTGGTGGACAACACCAGATAACTTTTAACCTGGGGCTGTGCGGCCAATAATTTCAATTGCGCCTTCAAATGCGGGTCACCATGACGGAAACCAGCGGTATCAATAAGCACCAGCGAATAATGGCGCAGGCTATGAAGCACTTGCTCCAGAGTATTGTTTTCGTCCACCACTTTCACGGGCACCCGCAGGATACGGCCGAATGAGCGCAGTTGATCATGGGCAGCAATGCGGTAGGTATCGGTAGTAACCAGTGCGACTTTATCCGCGCCGTGTTGCAAAACATAACGGGCAGCGAGTTTGCCGATGGTGGTGGTCTTGCCCACCCCGGTCGGGCCGACAAAAGCAAATACACCGCCCTGCTCCACAATGTCTTTGCCGAGCACCGGCATCTGATGAGCCAGAGTGGCCAAGGCATCAGACCAGGCATCAGCTAATTTACGGGTTGGCTTACAGGTACTCAGCACCTTGGCAATCGCTTCGGCAGGTAAACCAATGCGCTCCAGCCGACGACCAATGCTGGATAACACCGGCGACCCCTGAGGCGCAGGCGTTCCACCAGTGATGCGATCCAGTTGTTGTTCCAATAAAAACCGCATATCGGCCAGTTCGGCCTGTAACTCAGAGAGTTGGATCTGCTCCTGGTTAATCGCCGGCTCAGGTTTGGTGAATAACTCATTGGACTGGAGTTTCGGTGCGCGGGCGGGCACAGGCTCTTTATGGACAGATTCTTTATAGACAGACTCTTTATAAACAGGCTCGTCATCAATCAGCGGATAACGCTCAGCTGCCGTCATGCGTGGTTTGCCTGGCACAGGCGCTTCATTCACAGCAGATGCCTCCGGCGCACGCCGGGGAATGGCTGCATTCACCTTGGGTTGTTTGGCGGTCAGAAATTCTTTTGCAGATTCTTCGACATTACGGCTGGCCAGCATACGCAGACGCGCACGCTCGATTTCATCGGCCAGCTCTTTGCCAGTCTTGCCGGACGCCGGGCCGCGCGCTGTGCTGCTGAGACTTTTAAACGCACCAAGGACATCTTCGGCTATTGCCGGTGAGGGTTCTTGTTGCGCCATGCGGCTGGGTGCCGCCGGCTGCTGCAATTGTTGCAATCCGCTATCGTCGGCCAGGGTCGTCAGGATTTCCACGCCCTCAGCGGTGCGGTTACTGGAGAGAATAATGGCATCCGGGCCCATGGCCTGGCGGACCAGCTCTAACGCACGGCGCATATCAGCAGCAACGAAACGTTTGACTTGCATAACTCTTCTCCTCGCTCGCAACGAGCGTTAATACTTACCTTTTGTCAGCACCGACGGTGGCGTCGATGGTGATTTGCTTGTTGTCGGGAATCTCGGTGTAAGCCAGAACCCGCATATCCGGCACACTATGGCGAACAAAGCGCGACAACATCATCCGCAAGGGCGCAGCAACCAGTAACACCAGCGGTTTGCCTGCCATTTCCTGCTTCTGCGCTGCTTTTACCAGCGACTGTTGTAAGCGATCTGCCAGCCCCGGCTCGATAAACGCACTGTCATCGGCGCCGGCTTTTTGTGCCTGCTGAACGGTACTCAGCAATAACTGTTCCAAAGCGGGCTCCAGCGTGACAACGGGTATGTTTTGCTCGGCTCCCACGATGTTTTGCACAATTTGACGGGCGAGTGCCACGCGCGCCAGGGCCGTCAAAGCGGCGGGATCTTGACTCTTGCCCGCACCCGCCGCCAAGGCTTCGGCGATGGAACGGATGTCGCGAATCGGTACGCGCTCGCGCAGCAGGTTTTGCAGAACCTTGAGCAGCACGTTCAGGCTGATGGTGTTGGGTACCAGCTCCTCCACCAACTTGGGCGACGATTTGGCCAGCATGTCCAGCAATTTTTGAACATCTTCGTGGCCGAGCAATTCATGAGTGTGTTGTTGCAGGATTTGATTGAGGTGTGTCGCCACCACCGTGCTGGCATCCACCACGGTGTAACCCAGCGTCTGGGCCTGCTCTTTCTGGCCGGCGCTGATCCATACCGCTTCCAGACCAAAGGCCGGATCTTTGGTTTTGATACCGTCGAGGGTGCCAAATACCTGGCCGGGATTGATCGCCAGATCGCGGTCGGGATAGACCTCGGATTCCGCCACTGCCACGCCCATCAAACTGATGCGGTAGCCATTGGGCAAGAGGTCCAGGTTGTCGCGGATATGGACGGTAGGAATCAGGAAACCCATCTCCTGGGAGAGCTTTTTGCGGACACCTTTAATACGGCCCAGCAACTCGCCACCCTGGTTTTTATCCACCATGGGAATCAGGCGATAGCCGACTTCGAGGCCGATTACATCCACCGGCTGTACATCGTCCCAACCTACTTCTGCCGGTTCTGCCGAGGATGGCAGAGAGGCCACCGGACGCGGTGCCGATGCCGGAGCCGCACCGCCAGTCGCTGGCGCTTTACCAGCATCCCCGGCCAAACGGGCGCCGGAGGGAATAAAAGCGTTATCTTCTACCGGTGTCGGTTGCTGGCGCTTCCAATGGATGAAATACGCCAAGCCCCCCGCCAGCAACCCTAACCCCATAAAGGCAATGTGCGGCATACCGGGGATAGACCCCATCAAAAACAGGATCGCGGCGGCGATGGCCAACGCCTTGGGTGACGCGAACATCTGGCCGGTAATCTGTGCGCCCATGTCTTCGGCGGTGTTAACGCGGGTAACCAGAATTGCCGCCGCAACCGATAACAACAGCGACGGAATTTGAGCCACCAGACCATCACCAATGGTCAGCAGCACATAAATCTCCATCGCCCGGCTGAACTCCAGATCATGCTGAATCATGCCGATTGCCAAACCACCGATGATGGTGATCACCATGATCAAAATACCCGCGATGGCATCACCGCGCACAAACTTGCTCGCACCGTCCATTGCGCCATAAAAATCCGCCTCTGACGCGACGTCCTTACGGCGCGTGCGCGCCTCATCCTGATCAATCAGGCCCGCATTCAAATCCGCGTCAATCGCCATCTGCTTACCGGGCATCGCATCCAGGGTAAACCGTGCACTCACCTCGGAAATCCGCCCGGCGCCCTTGGTCACCACCACAAAGTTGATGATCATCAGGATCAGGAACACCACAATACCCACGGCGTAATTACCGCCGATCACTACCTCGCCAAACGCCTGAATCACCTTCCCCGCCGCATCACCACCCTCCTGCCCCTTCAACAGAATCACCCGGGTAGATGCCACGTTCAATGACAGACGCAACAAGGTCGCCACCAGCAAAATCGTGGGAAACGCCGCAAAATCCAGCGGGCGCAAGGCATAGATGGTCACCATCAACACGACAATGGACAGCGCGATGTTGAAAGTGAAGAAAGAATCCAGCAGGAAGGCCGGCATGGGCAGGATGATCATGGCCAGCAACATCAGCAGCAGGATAGGAACACCCAAGCTGCCACGCCCCAACCCACGCAATTGACCCCATGCCGCTTTACGGTCGGTGTTACGCAGTTGAGTGAGAGAAGGAAATGCCATAGTGTACGGATTCTTGACGGTTAAGGGCCTTTGGGGGCTCTATCGCAAAAAGCGTACCGATGTTGAAAAGTGAAATAGCCCTCGCACTAAAACACTATTTTTATAGCCGAAACCGCCCTCTTATAACGAATCTCACCACTAGTTAGCCATTTCAAGCCAAAACACTTAGTCCCAGTTTCCAAAAGGAAGAAAAGTGCGACGATGTGTTCGTCAAAATCAACCTATGATGATGTTACGTGGCCTGTTTCGAGGGCTGCGGTTCATGAGCCTGAGAAGATCACTACTACATCAGACAGGATAATAATTATGCTCAACATATTCTCATCCTTTACCAAACGGTTTTGGCATCAGCTTTTTGTCTCAGGGTTTGCAGGGCTATTTGCTTTGCAATCCTACGCCGTTGTATTTCAAGCGGAAGATTACAGTTATTACTACGACACAACGACAGGCAACGCGGGCGGTCAATATCGCTCCGATAATGTCGATATTGAATATACCAACGACCCTGCCGGTGGCACTTACAACGTTGGCTGGATTGATACAAATGAATGGTTGGTTTATCCCAATCTAGTGATTCCTTCTAATGGCAGCTACACCATCAAAATGCGTGTCGTCAGCCCCACTGGGGCAACGGCATCAGTTGACCTGAACGGCGGAGCCATTCAGTTGGGCGATATGGTGATACCTGCTGCGGGCAATTGGACTCAGTGGACGACGGTCACCAAAACTGTGACCCTCAATGCGGGCACCTACAACCTTGGCGTTTTTTCAAAATCATCGAATTGGAACTTTAACTGGATTGAAGTGGCAGCCAACTCTAATTTACCCACGGCATACAGTGGTTACACCGGCGTTTACCCTGGCTACACCTTGAAATTGGATGAGCGTTTTGATTATTTCAATGCCGCTATCTGGAAAAAAGGCGATGGTGCCGTTGGTAACGAATCCATATGCCGCTTCCAGCCTCAGGGCGTGCAAGTGGTTAACGGCAATCTGGAACTGGTTGTGCGTAACGAGTATGTGCCTGGCAGCTATTCTTACGACCACCAGGCAGAGAAAGCCCCTTACAACTACTCTTGCGGTGAATTACGCACCGTGACCAGTAAGCGCATCAAATACGGCCGTATAGAAACCCGCATGAAGGCGCCTTCCAGAACGGTTGCTACGGGTTATGTCTCCTCACTCTTTACTTACAAGCATGAAGGCTCACCCCGCGAGTGGGAAGAGATTGATGTTGAGCTTGAGGGCGGCCGCCCCGATAAATTCCAGGCCAACCTGATTTATGGTGTGAATGTCGCCGACTGGAATGGCACCCGCCAATGGGGCGCTTGGGAGCATAAGATTGACATCGCCCCTGCTGATCAATGGCGCGTGTACGCCATCGAGTGGACGCCAACTGGCATTAAGTGGTTTGTCGATGGCACGCTGGTAAAAACACTCAATCAGGATTGGCTGGACTGCAACCCCTCGTGTGTTGCGCCGCAAGTCATGTACACCCCCGTCCCCAATGATTTAACCGAACTGATGATGAATTTCTGGATTCCTAACGACGGCATTCAGAATGTATTTGGTGGTAATAAGGCGGGTAATGTATACCCCATGAAGACACAATATGATTGGGTAAGGATTTATTCACTGAACTCACACCCATTGACTAACTGGTAACCCCCGTAAACAGCAGACTTCTGTCACCTGACCCCCACAAACATTCCCAAGGGGTCAGGGAGCTACAAGGACGTAGCATGCGTTTTCAAAACCTGGCCCTGAAAGCAAACGTCTTCGAAGCGCCAATCCATCTACTGATTCTACAATCCCAATTCCGACAACCCTGGATGCTCATCAGGACGCCTTCCCAGCGGCCAATGAAACTTGCGCTCCGACTCTGCAATCGGCAGATCATTGATCGATGAAAAACGATTCGTCATCAACCCTTCCTCATTGAACTCCCAATTCTCGTTCCCATAAGAGCGAAACCAGTTACCTGAATCATCATGCCATTCATAGGCATAACGCACCGCAATCCGATTATCGGTAAATGCCCACAACTCTTTGATCAAACGATAGTCCAGTTCCTTGCGCCATTTGCGCTCCAGAAACTGACGTGCTTCTTCGCGATTGCTGACAAACTCCGCGCGATTGCGCCAGCGGGTATCCAGGCTGTATGCCTTGGCCACTCGCTCTGCATCGCGACTATTCCAACCATCTTCCGCCAAGCGGATTTTTTCAATAGCACTCTCGCGAGTAAAGGGAGGCAAAGGTGGGCGAGTTTCGGTAACGGACATAGCATTCTCCTCAACGCATTTATAAAACCATTATTTCTCAAGCAGTGTTCGAGCTATCTGGCTTGCACGCACCGCCGACTGGGTGTCGCCCACGACCAGCGCCAGGGTGATGGCGCCGTCAATTAATATCAGTAATTGTTCCGCCAGCTCACGGACATTTTTTGGGGTGTAGCCCTGCACCAGTTGCTCGACGAACTGCAACAGTTTCAACTTGTGCTCACGGGCAACCTGGCGAATGGGGTCGTCTGGATCGCCAATCTCCCCCGCCGCATTGATAAAGGCACAGCCGCGAAAGCCCGGTGTCAGAAACCATTGGCTCATTACTGTGAACATGTGCAGCAACCGCTCTTTGGGTTCGGAAACCTGCTGCGTGTTTTCACTGAACCACTTCATCCATCGCTCATCCCGGCGCCGCAGGGCCTCGGCGATCAACCCGTCTTTGCTACCGAAGTGTTTGTAGATGGTTTTTCGTGATACGCCTGAGGTCGTGACAATTAAATCCATGCCGGTGGCACAAATACCGCCGCTATAGACGAGCGATTCAGTCACTGCCAGCAAGTGTTCGATAGTCGGATTAGTAGAAGCTGCATTCATGGGTCGCATGGTAGAACGATCATTCTACCTGTGTCAACGATGCGCTGCATTATTGGCGATATGGGCTTGGAAAGCTGACCAAATCCAGTCATGCATGAATTAATACATTCCCATTTTCTGCTTGTGCTGAAAGTAGGTGGCGGCAATTGCGGGGGTCGGAATACTGGTTCCAGCAGCCACACCCACTCAGATGCTGTTATAAAAAACCGAAGGGTGGCTGTGCAGGTCCGCGCCGCTAACCTCTGATAATTCAAAGGCGGTGTGAGTGTTATCTCAAGCCTTTTAGGTCATCACAACAGGTAATCACAATATGAATAAAAACGTCATCACAAACGTATCGGTCAGCGTTCCAACTCTTTTTTGCCGTTCGTTGACGCTCGTTTCTGCCCTCTTCACCGCTGTTCTGTTTTTTATCGCAACGCCAACCTATGCCGATGTGCAGCCCTTATCGGTCGAGGGCAATCGCATCCTGATCGGCGGCCAGCCGGGCAGTCTCGCTGGTAATAGCCTCTTCTGGAGTAACAACGGCTGGGGCGGCGAAAAGTATTACAACGCCAGTGCTGTCAGTTGGCTGAAGAATGACTGGAATTCGCGACTTGTCCGGGCCGCCATGGGTGTGGAAGATCCCGGTGGTTATATCGAAGATCCGGTGGGTAACAAAGCCAAGGTTCGCGCAGTGGTAGACGCGGCTATTGCCAATGATATGTACGTCATCATCGACTGGCATTCCCATCATGCGGAACAGTATCGCGATCAGGCCGTCGCCTTTTTTCGTGAGATGGCACAAACCTATGGCCATCACAATCACGTGATCTATGAAGTCTATAACGAGCCGTTGCAGGTTTCCTGGAGTGGTGTGATCAAGCCGTACGCCACTGCCGTGATCAATGCCATTCGCGCCGTGGACCCAGACAACCTGATTATCGTCGGTACACCCACCTGGTCGCAGGATGTAGACCAGGCGGCCAACGACCGTATCAACGGCAATAACATCGCCTATACCTTGCACTTTTACGCCGGTACTCATGGGCAATACCTACGTGACAAAGCGCAGTCCGCCCTGAATAGCGGTATTGCGTTGTTCGTGACCGAGTGGGGCTCCGTCAATGCCAATGGCGACGGCGGTGTGGCCTTGAGCGAAACCAATGCCTGGATGGAGTTTTTGCGCAATAACCATATCAGCCATGCGAACTGGTCGATCAACGACAAAGCGGAAGGCGCATCGGCGTTGGTGCCGGGCGCCAGCGGTACTGGCGGATGGGTCAGCTCACAACTCACCGCTTCCGGCGCTCTGAGCAAATCGATCATTCAGAACTGGCAGGGTCCCACACCGCCCACCTGTAACAGTCAGGCAGTGCCAGCGACGATCCAGGCGGAAAACTTCTGTGAGATGTCGGGCATTCAGCTGGAAAACACCAGTGATACCAATGGTGGGCAGAATGTGGGTTACATCGATAATGGTGATTGGATGACCTACGCCGTTACTGTGCCGGCCACTGGCAGTTATCGGGTGAGCTATCGTGTTGCCAGTTTGAATGGGGGTGGTGTGATAGGACTCGAACAGGCCGGCGGCACACCGACATTTGGTGACATTGCGATTGCCTCGACAGGAGGCTGGCAAAACTGGCAAACCATTTCACATGTGGTGCAACTGTCGGCAGGAACGCAGCGCATTGCACTGAGCGCCAGAAGCGGCGGTTTCAACGTCAATTGGCTTCGCATCGAAAGCGCCGCCAGCAGCAGCTCTTCCTCATCGAGCAGCAGCGCAGGTGCAACTACCATTCAGGCCGAAGACTTTGCGGTCATGAGCGGTGTGCAGACAGAAATGACCAGCGATACTGGCGGCGGTGCCAATGTAGGCTGGCTTGATGCGGGAGATTGGTTGTCTTACACCAATCACACCATCAATGTCGCACAAACCGGCCTGTATCGTATTGAGTATCGGGTAGCCAGTCCGACCGGTGGAGGTCAATTAATCTTTGAAGAAGCGGGCGGCTCACCGTCTTATGGCAGCCTCACCATTCCGTCTACCGGTGGCTGGCAGAACTGGACCACCATCTCGCATCAGGTGACCCTCAATGCCGGCACGCATCGCTTTGGTATTTACGTTAACAACGGTGGCTGGAACCTGAACTGGTTGCGCATCACCCGTCTGAATTAATTCTTGTTAGCCTTATGGCTTTGGCTGCTCCTTATGGAGCAGCCGTTTTTGGAAATCTCATGCGGGTCTAGCCGTTTGTTTTTGCACTGCGGCCCGTTTGCGATATTCAGTTGGCGTCATACCTTCCAGCCGTTTGAAGAATCGATGAAATGCCGACTGGCTGTTGAAACCGGATTGAAAAACGATATCGAGAATAGATTCCTGCGCTTCAGGTCTACGCAATAAGCGCTTGGCCTCTTCTATGCGGTAATAGTTAATAAATTCGAAAAAATTCTGCTGATAATGGGTATTCAGAATTTCCGATACTTCGCGGGCACGCACACCAATTTGTTCGGCAAAACGTTCAAGGTTGATGTGGCTGTCGAGATATAACCTGTGCTTCTCGATGCCCTGCTCCACCGCCTGGATTTTTTGCCCGAGCTGAGCAATATCCGCCAGGCGTTCGCCTTCGGACGATGACTCAGGTGTACTCGATGCCATAACCTGGCGGGAATTCAACAACCCGAAGACAAAGAGCGCATTCACCAATAATACTGACAAGTAGTTATCAATAATGCCCATCATGTCGTTTGCATTTCCACTGATGTAATCGCCGATAAAGTAGCCGACGAACGACCAGAACCAATGGATAAAGTAACCGCCCAGAATCAGATAGGACAAATTCAAATCCAGATGTGAAAACGTCGAATAACGTTGCTTGATGTTGCGGCGAACCCGGTACTCCGTCACAAAACAAGCCAGGACATACAAGAAAGGAAAACATCTCACCACTGCCCACACAAAGCCGACGGCCGCCGCTTTGGCAGAAGGTAATTCAATCCAGGGCAGCCAGGCTTCGCTGTCAATATCGAAAGCCACAATCACCAGGGACACAAAAAAGGCCGGAATCAAATGAACGGCATGTTTTATCTGTAAGAGCTGCACATCTTCGGTTAATGATCGCAGATAGAAATACAAGGTTGGCCCCTGCAACAACATGCAAATAGCCAGGATCATCGGAGCGATGATTGAGTCGTTGACACCTGCTGCGTGGAAGTTCAGATTCCAGATAAAAATATTGGTACCCAGGACACCCGCCACCTGTATCAAAAATAGCGACAAAAGATTGCGCGACTGGGCACGTCGTGTCGGAAGGACTTTCAGGACAGCGACCAGCAAGAGGCATTCGACACAGGTAATCGCCCATAACAGGTCATGCAGATTCAGGTAACTCACTTTCATTATTATTCTTCCTCGATGCAAGCGATGGGGCAGCCGCTATTACCATAGCATTTATCCATAGAGCCGCCTGTGATCAAGATGCCGAAATCCCGAGCCTCACTCAACTCCCACAAAATACCGAAGGTGAAACTTCCCACTTTTGTCTAGGCAAGCAAGTTAGTAGGAAGCCATGAACCATCTCGTGAATGATCAGGCCGCAGTCTGCGATAGATATTCGCTGCGTCTGGTAACTCAAGCGCTATCGTGTATGCAGGCTCCGGCTTTACTTATAACAACGGTCAAACCATTCGGAGTATTTAATGAAAACCATAACAACATTGCGCCGATTCTCTCGGCGAGGCCAAGTACGACTGGCCGCATTAATTGCACAGCTGCTATTCGTCACATCTCTGGTATCAGCTCCACTCTTCGCACAAACAGCCATTAAACTGTCTGACGGCGCAACAACCCTCGCCAGCTCACAATTCCAGCCAGCATCTTTTGCAGTGGATGGCGATCCGGCAACACGCTGGGAATCGACCCACGCGGTGGACCCGGCGTTTCTGACCATTGATTTGGGGCAGGCCTACAACTTGTCGCAGATTGTCATTGATTGGGAGGCGGCCAACGCGGCTAACTACACTATTGAGGGCTCCAACAATAACGGTGATTGGACAACCCTGGCGACGCTCACTAACGGTACCTTTGGTGAGCGTACCGACACCGTGAACGTCTCTGGCAGTTATCGCTATGTGCGCATGAACGGCACGGCGCGCAGTGTGGGTAATGATTGGGGCTATTCGATTTGGGAGATGGAAGTTTACGGCTCCTCCAACAGTAACCTGCCCGCACCCTGGAATAATGGCGATGTGGGTTCACCCTTGCCGGGCTCGGCCAGCTACAACAGTGGCGTATTCAATACCACCGCCAGCGGTAATGATATCTGGAGCACCGCTGATAATTTTCACTTCGTTTATCAACCCTTAAATGGTGATGGTGTTATCACCGCGCGCATCAATGCGTTGAGCCCGGTTAATCCCTGGGCCAAAGCCGGGGTGATGATTCGCGAAAGCCTTGCCGCCGGCGCAAAAAATGCCTATACCGCGATCACTGTTGCTAACGGCGCAACTTTTCAGCGGCGCAACGCAGCGGGTGATATTACCGTGAGCACCAAGCAAGCCAGTATCACTTCACCTTACTGGGTGCGTCTGGCACGCAACGGCAATACTTTGACGGGCTATATTTCTCCCGATGGTAGCAACTGGACCTTGCTTGGCAGTGATACGGTCGCTATGACCAGCACTGTGTTGGTCGGCCTGGCGCAAACCAGTCACGATGCGGCACTGATCGGCACTGCACAAATCGGTAATGTTAATTTGCAGACTGGCAGTATCTGGAGCAACACAGATGTCGGTTCACCGCTGCCCGGCAGTGTGAATTATTCCGGCAGCAGTTTTATTACCAGCGCCAGCGGCGATGACATCTGGAATACCGCCGATAATTTCCATTTTGTTTACCAGCCTTTTAATGGCGACGGCGCGATCATCGCGCAAGTCACCTCGCTGGACCCGACGCATGCGTGGGCCAAAGCCGGTGTGATGTTTCGCGAGAATTTAACCGGTGGTTCCAAAAACGCGATGATGGCAATGACCAGCAGTAATGGTTCTCTCTTCCAGCGCCGCACACTGGCAGACGCTACCAGCACCAGTAATTCCCAAGGCGGTGTGTTTACACCTTACTGGGTTAAACTCACGCGCAATGGCAATACACTGACTGGCTTCAGCTCAGGCAATGGCAGCGACTGGGTGCAGGTCGGTGCTGACAATGTCAGCATGGCTGATAATGTGTTTGCCGGTTTAGCTCACACCAGCCATGACGCCAACCTGACCGGCACCGCACAATTTGACGAGGTAACGGTGCAATCGGGTCCGGTGTGTTTTTACGAAAATGCTAACTTTGGTGGCGCGAGTTTTTGTCGCAGTGCAGAAGCGCAAAATGTGCCGAGCGGTTGGACTAATCGTATCTCTTCCGTGCGTGTGATTAACGGCTATTCGGTAACCCTGCGCTCGCAGGCAAATCAAACCGGCAGCAGTGTAACGCTCAACAATGACACGGCGAATCTTGCCAGCGTCAGCTTCAATGACCTGACGGTGTCTTACGCCATCACGCGCGCGACTAATGCCCTGCCCGCGTTTTGCGCTCGCTATCCTCAAACCGATGGCTGGCAATCGTCGCGCGTGTGGTACAGCAACGGTCAATTAACTTACGCGTCCGACGCGCAAGGTAACCGTATCCCGGATTACAGCTACGCCGGTTATCACTATGGTGAAGATCCCTTGCCCACAATTCCGGTGGTCACCACGCTCGGCCCGGCATCCGGTGACAACACGGCGCGTATTCAGGCAGCACTTGATGCCATCGGTAATCGCGCACTGGACGCGAATGGTCATCGCGGCGCGCTGCAATTATTGCCGGGGCGCTACGAGGTGTATGGCATTGTGCGCATCAATAAAAGTGGCGTGGTATTGCGCGGTTCCGGTCGCGGCACTAACACGGCAGTTGATACGATTATTTATGCGCGCGGTAACAATCCGCACCAACGCACGCCACTGGTCGTCGGCACCAATGATTCCTCGCCTTGGGATGTCGGTGCGAGCACCAATGTGACCGACAATTTTGTGGCCGTAGGCTCGCAATCGTTCAATGTGCAAAACGCGGCGATTTTCAGTGTGGGTCAGGAAGTTGTGATTACCCATCCATCATCGCAAGCCTGGATCAATGCGCTCGGTGGCGGTGGCGTCACCAGCGGTTCCTGGCCAGCCGGAACCAAAGATATTCCGTATATTCGCCGCATCACCAGCATTAGCGGTTCGCGAATTACCCTTGATGCACCGATTTACAATCATCTGGATCGTTCGCTAACGCAAGCACGTGTCGCCGCCGTCAGCGGGCGTAACCTGATTCGCGAATCCGGTATTGAAAACCTGCGGGTGGATATTGAAACCGCTGGTGGCGAAGATGAAAACCACGCATGGAGTGCAATCGGTGTTATCGGCGCGGAAGATTCATGGGTTAGCAATGTCGCTACCCGCTATTTCGGTTACGCGGGCGTAAAAACGGCCGGTGCAATTCGTGTGACGATCAAAGACGCAAGCGCGACAAATCCGGTAGGCATTCGCACTGGCAGCCGCTTTTATAATTTTGATGTGGATGGTTACAGTCAGTTGATTTTATTTACCGGTTGCCATGCGGAAAACGGCCGTCACAACTTCATCAGCAACGGCACCATGAGTGCGTCGGGCGTGGTGTGGCATCGCTGCACGACCAGCGGCACTAACGACAGTGAAGGCCATCGTTATTGGTCGACCGGTATGTTGTTCGACAGTATCACTGGCACTGGCTCTAATCTGAAGTTGTTCAATCGTGGGGATTGGGGTACGCAGCATGGCTGGGCGGCGGCGCATTCGACAGCGTGGAATAGTCAGGCTACGTTTTTTATTCAAAAGCCGCCGACGGCGCAGAATTATGGGATTTCGGGTATGGGGAGTTTATCGACTAATTATCCGTTCCCTGGGGCGACGGGGCATGTGGATATTCGTAGTGGGCAGCGGTTGGTGCCGGAGTCGTTGTATGAGGCGCAGATGTGCGATCGGTTGATGCAGTAATTTCTATGGCGCTTTACTCGATTTATTGTTTAAGTGCTGATGTACTTCGTAGGTCGTTTGTCATTAGGCCTTGTGTTTCGAAAACGCATGCATACATCCCTGTAGCTCCCTCAAGTCGTCCCTGACTTGAGGGTTTCGAAACACAAGGCCTAACGCCAAACTCGTATGTGCCAACATGACCTGATTTACATTCAATCCCGCTAAAAATAGATTCTGCTACTCCGCAAAAATATGATGCCTGTCACAATGAAAATCTGACATGGCGCGTTCAGGTAAATCTTCTTAAAAAAACTTTCCCAATTAATACCTTTTCCACAAAACGACAGGAGTTTTGCGTGGGATTTTTCCATGCTACGGACGGGAAAGTTCAGGCGCGTAGTTGTGTCGTTTCAAAGCACTTCTGAAAAACAGTTTGCGTTAACGTAAACATTTTCAACGCGTTCAGGGATTCCTGCACTTATTGATTATTGCGCTTTACGTCGTTGTGTCACGTTGGTTCAGCGACATGATTTTCAATAATCGATGCCTTTAATAACAACGGTCAAACCATTCGGAGCTTGTAATGACATTGATAAAATATTTACGCCAGAATCTCTGGCGAGGCCAGGTACGATTGACGCCTTTTGCTTTTTTAGTCTGCTTAGCAGGCATGTTGTGTTCAGTTTCACTTTCTGCACAAACTGCGATTAAGTTGTCGGATGGCGCGGCGACCTTTGCCAGTTCACAGTTTCAGTCGGCGTCTTTTGCGGTGGATGGTGATTCGGCGACGCGTTGGGAGTCGACTCATGCGGTGGACCCGGCGTTTCTGACAATTGATTTAGGGCAGGCTTATAACCTGTCGCAGGTGGTGATTGATTGGGAGGCGGCTAACGCGGCGAACTACACGATCCAGGGCTCGAATAACAACAGCAGTTGGATCACCCTGGCGACGCGCACGGGAGGGAGTTTTGGGGATCGTACTGACACAGTGAATGTTTCAGGCAGTTACCGTTATGTGCGTATGAACGGCACGACGCGCAGTGTGGGTAATGATTGGGGTTATTCGATCTGGGAGATGGCCGTTTACGGTTCGTCTAACAGTAACCTGCCCACGCCCTGGAACAATGGCGATGTGGGTTCGCCTTTGCCGGGTTCGGCCAGTTTTAGCAACGGTGTATTCAACACCACCGCGAACGGCAATGACATCTGGAATAACACGGATAATTTTCATTTTATTTATCAGCCCTTCAATGGCGACGGCGCGATCATCGCGCAAGTTACCTCGCTCAGCGCCACCCATGAATGGGCCAAGGCCGGTGTGATGTTGCGCGAGAATTTAACCGGCGGTTCTAAAAACGCGATGATGGCGATGACCAGCAGCAACGGGGCTATCTTCCAGCGACGCACCGCCGCGAACGGTACCAGTGTCAGCAATTCCCAGGGCGGTGTGTTTACGCCTTACTGGGTCAAACTCACTCGTAACGGCAATACACTGACCGGATTCAGCTCTTTCGATGGCAATACCTGGACGCAGGTCGGCACAACCACGGTCAGCATGAACAGCAATGCCTATGTAGGGCTTGCGCACACCAGCCACGCCGCCGGTACGCTAGGTAATGCCCAATTTGATCAGGTTACGGTGCAGGCCGGTGCGGTGTGTTTCTATGAGAACACCAACTTCGGCGGCGCGAGTTTCTGCCGCGGTGCGGGAGCGCAAAATGTCCCGAGCGGTTGGGGCAATCGCGTGTCCTCGGTGCGTGTGATCAACGGCTACTCTGCGGTGCTGCGCTCACAAGCCAATCAAGGCGGTAGCAGCGTGACGCTTACCGGCGATACAGCAAATCTTGCCAACGTCGGTTTTGATAACCTGCTCGCGTCTTACACCATCAGCAATCAGGGAAGCACGGACAACATGAAGGTCGTGGGCTATATGCCCTCCTGGTCCGGCAGTGCGACAGCAATCCAATACGACAAACTGACGCACATTAATTACTCCTTTGTGTTGCCCAATGCCAACGGCAGTTTGCAGGGCGTACCCAGTCCATCGAAGCTGCAAAGCATTGTCACCCTAGGCCACGCCAATGGCGTAAAAGTGTTGATCGCCGTCGGTGGTTGGAATGATGGCAATGACAGTGCATTTGAATCCCTGGCCGCCAATGCGTCAACGCGCACCGCCTTTGTAAACAACCTGATCAACCTGGTTGAACAATACAACCTCGACGGCGTGGATATGGATTGGGAATACCCGGACCCGGGCGCCTCCGCCGATAATTACGCACTGCTGATGGGACAACTGAGCAACGCCCTGCATGCACGCGGGAAATTGCTCACCGCAGCGGTGGTGGCTTCCGGTTATACCGGCGGCGGTGTGAAGGCCGAAGTCTTTAACTACATCGACTTCCTTAACCTCATGGCTTACGACGGCGGCAACGGTTCAACCCACTCGCCCTATTCTTATGCCGTCAGCTCATTGAATTATTGGTTGAGCCGTGGTTTACCAAAGGAAAAAGCTGTGCTGGGCGTTCCTTATTACGCGCGTCCCAGCTGGGCGGCTTACAACACGCTGGTTGGTTCCAATTCAGCCAATGCCTGCCGTGACAGCAATGGTTCGGATTATTGGAATGGCATTCCAACAATCCGCCAAAAAGCGCAGCTGGCTCGCTCACAGGCTGGCGGTATCATGACCTGGGAGTTGTCGCAGGATACCAATAGCGCCAATTCTTTGTTAACGGCCATGTATGAAGCGGTGAATGGTTTGGGTGGGTCGTATAACTGTAATTAAGTTGGATAGTGGTTCTAAATCCGTTTGTCGTTAGGGCGTTTGGTTTCGAAAACGCATGAATACATCCCTGTAGCTCCCTCAAGTCGTCCCTGACTTGAGGGTTTCGAAACCAAACGCCCTAACGCCAAACTCGCATTGTGCGAATTTCAATATTGGGGGTTCCAAATAGAGAGGTTAAATTTTTGGTGCAGCTTCCAGTTCATTGTGAATGATTCCGCCCTGGCGGCGATATTCTGTCGGTGTAACGCCTACCAGGCGCTTGAAAAAGCGGTGAAAGGTTGAGAGGCTGTTAAAGCCGGCGAGGTAGATAATATCCAGAATATTGTCCGTCTTATGTTCTTCCATCAACAACAACCGCTTCACCTCTTCAATACGATAGCTATTGATAAATTCAAAAAAATTCGTGCCGTAATGAGTTTTAATAATGGCCGATACATCGCGCACGCGTAGCCCCAGCCGTGCCGCAAAGCGGTCAATATTTAAATTGGATTCAAGGTAAATGCGATCTACGTGAATGGCTTTTTCAATGGTGGCAATCTTGTGTTCCCGATTTTTGATACGCGACGGTTTCTCGGCCACGATAGGTTCGGGGTGCAATAATTTTTCGGCGTTGAGCAAGCCGCTGATAAACAAGCCATTAATTAACATAATCACCAGATAATTATTGATAACGCCGAGCACATTGCTCACGCTCCAGTGCACCCAGTCCGCCACAAAATAAGTACCCAGTGTCCAGACCCAATGCACCAGAAAACCAATCAGAATAATATCGCCCAGACGCAACTCGACTTCGGAGATGGAGGAAAATCCACGGCGCAGGTGTTGATGGATGCGATAACGTAAACGCGCGCTGGCAATGACGTAAACGAAGGGAGAGAATTTTACCAATGCCCATAAAAAAGAAACGGCGCGCTGTTTGCCTTCATCGGGGGTAGTAAGGCCGCGCCAGTCTGCTGTATTGATGCCGTAGAAAATGGCAATAATACTGCCGCCTATCACGGGAAGAAGGTGCAAAAAATCCTTGCGGTTCCAGTGGTGTCCCTTGCTACGCAACGACTTGATATAAAAATAAAGTAACGGACCCTGCAACAATAAGCAGGCGACGTAGATCAATATCATCACTGGCGTTTTATTGACAGAGAGGTCTGCGAAAGCGTTATTCCAGACAATCATGGTCGATGCCAATACCAGCGCAACGACAAGGAAAAAGCATCCGATGATCGTTCTGGATTGCCCGTGTTTGTCAGGCAATACGCGGACCAATACTGCCATACACAAGCATTCGACGATGGTCAGGGTCAGGATAAGATCGTGAAGACTGAAAAAACTTCCTTTCATGACGGCATAGGGCACAGAAAAGTAAGAGGATTTTATAAATTGTTGTCGTGTTGCTGAGGCTTCAGCTGAATAAAATCTCAGCTTTGGTTACTGGCTCCCGGTGAGCCGTCGGCATACTATCATAGCAATTCCGACGCCGTGCCAGGCCGCTCCGGGATTTTGCCGGAAAATGTCGACCAGGTTTACTGTTTTACTTGAACCCTACCCACCTCAGCGGATGAACGTTGCGATATTGTGGATCAATGGTCATATCAGTAAAACTGCCGTCAATCACAAACCGGGCTGGTCTAATTTGACATCAACCCGCGCTGCCTTCAGGCTGGTAAACAACACGATGCCCGCGCGCAAGATTGGCGCAATTTTTGAAAGCAACTTATGTAGGGAGAAACATTGACGCTTTTTCACGTAGGAAAAAACGTTGACATTGGGCTGGCAAATTTTTTTATATTTATAACCCGGCAGGATTTTTAGGACTATGCTTAAACCAGAGCTTTGAGTTGTTGTCTCAAGAGCTGCGATTGCCGTCCGCTGGAGGGATCTACCCTGAGCAGTTGCGAACCCCATCGCTAACCAGAGGTATGTTATGAGCCTTTTTAATCATTACCGCGAGCGCTATGACAGCACCCAGCAAGAAGAATTATCGATCAAGGAATATCTCGAACTTTGTAAGACTGACCCCAGTGTTTATGCCAGTGCCGCCGAGCGTATGTTGATGGCCATTGGCGATCCCGAGGTGGTGGATACCGCGCAGGACCCTCGCCTCAGCCGCATCTTTTCCAACAAAATTATCAAGCGATACAAGGCCTTCGGTGAATTTTACGGCATGGAGGAATGTATCCAGCAAATCGTCTCCTTCTTCCGTCACGCGGCGCAAGGTCTGGAAGAAAAGAAACAGATTCTCTACTTGCTCGGCCCGGTCGGCGGCGGTAAATCTTCCTTGGCGGAAATGCTCAAGACGCTGATGGAGAAGATGCCGATCTATTGCATCAAAGGCTCTCCGGTTTTTGAATCACCCCTGGGCTTGTTCAGCCCGGACGAGGATGGCCACATCCTCGAAGAAGATTACGGTATTCCGCGCCGCTATATCAAAACCATCATGTCGCCTTGGGCAGCGAAGCGCTTGCAGGAGTTTCACGGCGATATTACCCAGTTCCGGGTCGTCAAACTCTACCCGTCTACCCTGAACCAGATCGCCATTACCAAGACCGAACCGGGTGATGAAAACAACCAGGATATTTCCTCGCTGGTGGGCAAAGTGGATATTCGCAAGCTGGAAGAATTTCCCCAGAACGACCCGGATGCCTACAGCTTCTCCGGCGGTTTGTGCCGCGCCAACCAGGGCTTGATGGAATTTGTGGAGATGTTCAAGGCGCCGATCAAGGTGCTCCACCCGTTGCTGACTGCCACGCAGGAAGGTAACTTCAACAGTACCGAAGGCTTGGGTGCCATCCCCTTTGACGGCGTTATTTTGGCGCACTCCAACGAATCTGAATGGCAAAATTTCCGTAACAACAAAAACAACGAAGCCTTCATTGACCGGGTTTATATCGTCAAGGTGCCTTATTGTCTTCGCGTTACCGAAGAGATGCAGATTTACGAAAAACTGCTCCAAAACAGTTCACTATCCAGAGCACCTTGTGCACCGGACACCTTGCGCATGCTGGCGCAGTTCTCGGTGCTATCGCGACTGAAAGAGCCGGAAAACTCCAACATCTTCTCCAAGATGCGCGTCTATGACGGCGAGAACCTGAAAGACACCGACCCTAAAGCCAAGTCTTTGCAGGAATATAAAGATTCCGCTGGTGTGGATGAGGGCATGAACGGTTTATCTACCCGTTTCGCTTTCAAAATTTTATCGCGCGTCTTTAATTTCGATCCCACCGAAATTGCGGCCAATCCCGTGCATCTGATGTATGTGCTGGAACAGCAGATTGAACAGGAGCAATTTCCTAAAGAAGTACAGGAGAAATATCTCAACGTCCTCAAAGAGTATATTGCACCCAAATATGTGGACTTCATTGGTAAGGAAATCCAGACAGCCTATCTCGAATCCTATGCCGAGTATGGCCAGAATATCTTTGACCGTTATGTGACTTATGCCGACTTCTGGATTCAGGATCAGGAATACCGTGATCATGAAACCGGCGAGATCCTTAACCGCGCCGCCTTGAACGAAGAGCTGGAGAAGATTGAAAAGCCGGCCGGTATCAGCAATCCCAAAGATTTCCGTAACGAAATTGTCAACTTTGTGTTACGGGCCAAAGCCAACAATGCCGGACGGAATCCGGATTGGCGCAGCTATGAAAAACTGCGCACGGTCATAGAGAAGAAAATGTTCTCCAACACGGAAGACTTGCTTCCGGTTATCTCTTTCAACGCCAAGGCATCCGCCCAAGACAAGAAAAAGCATCAGGACTTTGTACAGCGGATGATCGAGCGCGGCTATACCGAAAAGCAAGTGCGCTTGTTGTCCGAATGGTATTTGCGGGTCAGGAAATCACAATAGCGAGAAATCGCAACGGGAGGATACGACAGACATTTACCCGCGTTATCGACACCTCGGCAGATGCACGCGCATCTGTCCGACCGTTTTGCGACAGGCTGACAGGTAAGCTATGAGCTATATTATTGATCGTCGCTTGAACACCAAAAACAAAAGTGCCGTAAATCGCCAACGCTTTTTGCGGCGCTACCGCGCCCAGATTCACAAAGCCGTTTCCGACGCCGTGGGCGAACGATCCATTACCGATATTGATCGCGGCGGCAAGATCAGCATCCCCACCAAAGACATTGGCGAGCCCGTTATCTATCACGGTAATGGTGGCCGCAACACGCGCGTGCTGCCCGGTAATAAACATTTTTCCGAAGGAGATCGCATTCCACGCCCCGAGGGCGGCGGCGGTGAAGGCGGCAGCAAAGCCAGTGATTCCGGCGAAGGTGAAGATGATTTCTCATTCACCATTTCCCAGGAAGAATTTTTGAATTTTATGTTCGACGGTTTGGAATTACCCAACCTGATTAAACGGCAGCTCACCGGCGTGGAAGAATTCAAAAAAGTCCGCGCGGGTATTGCCAACGAAGGTAGTCCCGGCAAGATCAATATCGTCCGTTCGTTGCGTTCCGCGAATATGCGCCGCATTGCATTGACCGGGAAAAAACGCAAACGACTGGAAGAACTGGAAGCCGCCCTGGAAGCCTTACATCCCGGTGAACGCAGCGGCCCCGGTTACGAAGCACTGCTGGACGAAATAGCAAAGCTGCGCAAAGCCATCGCGGCAACTCCCTGGCTCGACACCTTTGATTTGAAATACAACCTGCATATCAAACAACCGATTCCACGTTCGAAGGCGGTTATGTTCTGCATCATGGACGTGTCCGGCTCCATGGATCAAGCGACCAAAGATATCGCCAAGCGTTTTTTCATCTTGCTGTATTTATTTTTACAGCGGAATTATGAAAAAACCGAAGTGGTGTTTATTCGTCACCATACGATTGCCAAGGAAGTGGATGAAGATGAATTCTTCCACTCCCGCGAAACCGGCGGCACAGTAGTGTCCAGTTCGCTACGTCTGATGCACAGTATTATTGAAGCGCGTTATTCACCCTCGGAGTGGAATATCTACGGCGCCCAAGCCTCTGATGGCGACAACTGGGAGGATGATTCGGCCAACTGTAAAGAATTGATGATCAACAGTGTATTGCCGAATTGCCAGTATTATTCCTATATCGAAATTACACCGCGCAATCATCAATCCTTGTGGCATACCTACGAAGAAGTAGAGGCTGCCTGCCCGGATCAATTTGCCATGCAACATATTGTCAGTGCCGCTGATATTTATCCGGTATTCCGTGAACTCTTCCATAAGAGGGTCGCATGACTGAACCGCTGTTTACTACCTCGGAATGGAATTTTGATCTGATACGTGATTGTGACCGGGCGCTGGGTCAATTAGCCAAAGAATTCCGGCTCGATACTTATCCCAATCAGATTGAAGTCATCAGTTCCGAACAAATGATGGATGCCTACGCCGCTGTGGGTATGCCGATTGGCTACCACCACTGGTCCTACGGCAAACAATTTTTAAGTACCGAACATTCCTATAAACGTGGGCAGATGGGGCTCGCTTACGAGATCGTCATCAACTCCAATCCCTGTATTGCTTATTTGATGGAAGAAAACACCATGGCCATGCAGGCCCTGGTGATCGCCCATGCGTGTTATGGTCACAATTCGTTCTTCAAAGGTAATTATTTATTTAAAACCTGGACCGATGCTGATTCGATCATTGACTACCTGGTGTTTGCCAAAAATTACATCAGCAAATGCGAAGAGCGCTACGGCATTGATCAGGTGGAGGAAATCATTGACTCCTGCCACGCCTTGATGAACTACGGCGTGGATCGTTACAAGCGTCCCTACCCCATTTCTGCGCAGGAAGAAGAACAACGTCAGGCTGAGCGGGAAGAGTATTTGCAGAAGCAAGTGAATGACCTGTGGCGAACCATTCCAAAAGCAGAACAAACCGAAGAAGACCCTAAAACAGCACGCCGTTTTCCATCGGAGCCCCAGGAAAATATTCTTTATTTTCTGGAAAAAAACTCACCGCTGCTGGAATCCTGGCAGCGCGAAATTATTCGCATTGTGCGTAAAATTGCGCAGTATTTTTATCCGCAGCGTCAGACCCAGGTGATGAACGAAGGTTGGGCCTGCTTCTGGCACTATACGCTGCTGAATGAACTCTACGCACGCGGCATGGTGACGGATGGTTTTATGCTGGAGTTTTTACAATCCCACACCAGTGTTATTGCCCAACTGCCCTATGATCACCCCTACTTTAGCGGCATTAATCCTTACACCCTCGGCTTCAGTATGATGATGGATATTCGCCGCATCTGCGAAAACCCAACCGCTGAAGATCGCGACTGGTTTCCGGATATTGCCGGGAAAGATTGGAACGAGACCTTGCACTTTGCCATGCGTAACTTTAAAGACGAGAGTTTTATCCTGCAATTCCTGTCACCCAAGGTAATGCGCGATTTAAAACTGTTCAGCATCGTTGATGATGATCATGATGAAAACATCGAAGTATCCGCTATCCACAATGAAACCGGTTTTCGCAAACTGCGGGAGATGCTGGCCGGGCAATATAATCTTGGCAATCGCGAGCCCAACATCCAGATTTACAATGTCAATGTGCGCGGCGACCGTTCATTAACCCTGCATCACACCATGCATGAACGCAAACCCCTGGCGGATTCGGTGAACGAAGTACTGCGTCACCTGCACCGCTTGTGGGGCTTTGATGTGCATCTCTACTCCATGGACAATGATCAGATTCAGGCGGAATACCACTGCCCGCCCAAGCCTGACAAATAATCTCCTGCCCCTTGAGGGCAGGAGATGTTTGCATTTACTCAAACAATGCCAAATTCCCGGCACCCGCGTGTTGCGGCACCAATGTCGACAGCAAGTCGACACTGTTAATCGTATATTCATAAAACTCCGATGGTTCGAAAGCCAAACCATTATTCACTTCCAGAATCCATTCGGCGTTCGGATTAGTTAACTGCACCAGATTATCGTTGGTAAAGGTCACCTTCGCATTTGCATCGCTGTCTTCACTGATAACATACAACTCACCGCTATCCACCTGAATATTATTAGCCTCCAGGTAAAGCTCGGATTGCGGACCCGCGAGGGCAATATAGGAAATCTGCCGATTGGGACCGCTTCTATCGTTAAAGACATAATTATTAAAGAGATGCGTTTTACCAAACCGCACACGCGGATGACGCTGGTGGGTATTTTCAAAATAATTATGGTGATAGGTCACATGCAATCGCCCGGCATCTTGTATTGCGTTGCTGTCCACATGCCCCACCAGCATGGTTTTGTTGTACTGGTAGAAATGATTCCAGGACACCGTAACCCAATCGGCACCGCGTTTAACATCCACGGCACCATCAATGCGGTTCATTAAACTGGAACTAGGCGCGCTGTATAAAAATGTGTTGTGATCCACCCACACATGATGTGAAAAACATTCAATGGTGACCGCATCGGCATCCGGATTTGAACCGGTATCGTATACATCGCTGAATGTCAGGTTGCGAATGATCACGTTAGAAACGTATTCATTGGCCGGGTTATAGACATCGGAACAACCACTGGTACCACCCACCCGAAAACCGATCAAACGCAAGTGCGCGTCGTCACCCACACCGATGATGGATTTGTTGGAAGCCACATTTAATTTCACATACTGGTCCGGCGGCTGAATCATACCCTGCACGCGAATCACATAAGGCTCGCTGGCGGTGACATATTGCTGCAACTGTTCAAATGTCGTTACCGTTACTTCCTGCCCGGCTGCCCCACCCGTGGTTGTCGGCACACCCAAGGCCGGCACAGTTGCAAAACCGATCATGGAAAAATCCGGTACTTCACCTATCGGTGGTGTGCTGGAACTACTCGATGATGTGGATGAAGCCGGAACCGAACTGGAAACCACGGAACTTGATGACAGGCTGGAACTCGCCGGCATACTGGAACTGGACTGCCCTGCCGAACTGCTGGAAGACGGCGGCGCAACCGACGAAGCAACACTGCTTGGTGAAGCAGCCCCACCACAGGTACCGGCGGATACATTACCAAGGACTGTCATCGCATCAATATTGGCAATAGCCTGTGAGCCGGTTGCACGCAGACGCAATTGATTAATACCCGCATGCAGGTTCACCGTTTTACCAACACTGTTCCAGGCAGACAAAGACGTTGTGCGTGGGAACGACAAGCTGCCGGACGAACCGTTGACCACCAGTGCCGCGCTGGTAGAACCGACATTGGCATAACGAAAGCTGACAGCATAACTGCCGCTGGCGGGCACGCTGACTTCATAGGAAATACCCATCCCACCGCTATTATCAATATCGACATAGCCCGCGCCGGTGTAACCGTTGTTAGCGGTACTGATAACACCATCATAACTGCAAAAGCCGGGTGCATTTTCCTGAATCGTCACATCGGCAGAAACAACAGGCATAAAAGAAGCTGATGCCAGTGCCAGAACGGCAGCTGACAGACGTAGATGACACATAATGTAACCCTCTCACCGGTTAGTATATGATTGATGTGTTTGTTATATTTTGTTGAACAAATCGCGTTCAACCAGAGGAAATGTATTGTTCGGGTCGAAAGGAGTCAATGACAGGTCAAGTACGATTTACCATGAACAGTGTGATGCTCATAGCGAGAGGAAATATTCGGTGGGTAAGAACTCATTTATGATTTTTATACGCCAGAGATACGCGACTGAAAAAGATACTCATAAATACCCCGCTGCATACCCGGTTTCATAATGCAGGTGTTGGCCAGGGAAAAATCGCGGAAAATCCTCAGTAAACTGACCGCAGTAAATTCACTATCAGCGGCGGGCTTTTTTGAAGCCGGTAATAACGCAATGGTCTTATCGTCCTGCACGTAACATTTTTGTGAACGCTCCGGCACTTCCGCACCCGTATAAAAAAAAGCGAATACCAAGGTGTTTTCATGCATATGCGAACGTAATTTTTCATACACTGCCGACAATTGTTCGCTGGTACAAAAGTTAAAAACATCCCACGCCAGAATCACATCAAATTTAACGGCCGAATCAAAACGCAGTGCATGCTGGCGAATTAACGAAGGTTCCGTTTCGGTTGGTGATTTATGCAAAGATGGCAGGAGGTCTTCAACATAGAAATTTTCCGCGTAACGCAGAAAAAAATCCCCGTTGCGCGTCGCTTTGCCACCCAAATCCAACACTGTCGCAGCGGGCGTTTTTTGTAAATGTTCACACACCAGTTCAAGGCCGTAGGAGCGATGTGCCAGCGTCGCATGGGGCATGCTGTGCAGTTCGGCGGAGGCAATCTGGCGATTGTTATTTTTTCCATCCGGCTGACAACGCAGTACCTGCTCGGTAATGTCCTGCGCCATGCCTTCCTGTTGCATGTAGGTATATTCCATGGTGTAGGTGCGCATACTTTTCAGCACGGTAGCGGTATCCATCCCCGCAAAAGGCCGGGAGCAAAGTACGCCAGCGCAATGCATGCGCGTTTGATACTGATCGAGTATTTGAAAATGACGCGGTACCGCCGGCAGGTTGCGGCCGACATATTTAATGCTGTGTAGTAAGGTATTAGGGCGACAGTGGCGATTCAGGCGTGCGATCAGCCACTGCAAGGTGTCGCGATCAAGGTAGTTAAAAATATCCCACGCGAGGATCACGTCAAACTGTTTGGTGTCGCTGAAGGCTGAGAGATATTCATCCAATCCGGCACGCAAGGCTTCACCGGACACCCAGGCCTCGCCACATTCCGCAAAAAAATTATCAATGCTTTCAAAATGGATATGGCAACTCAGGCGGGAAAAAAACTGAAAGCTGGCGGCTGACGCAGAGCCGAGATCAAGGACGCTGTTGTGGGTTGAGCTTTTGAGCTCGTTATAGATGGCGGTGATACCCGGTGAACGGTGGATGACCTCCACCGGTTGGTCCTGTGCTGCGTTGTCGATAAAACCCTGTACGGCCACCGTGAGCGAATACCTTTTATAGAATCCATAAACGAAACAGCCGTGCTGGACAACCAACACGGCCTCGGCAATGCATTACAGCAAATTTATTTATCCGATATCGTCGACTTTGTCATCTTTCGGCAATATAGAGGAACCATAGCTGCTTTTGGTTTCTGATTTGGTATCGGCATCCATATCCATGTCGATAGAACCACGGAATTTCGCACCGTCTTCCAGCGTGACACGCTCCGCTTTGAGGTTGCCTTTGACACGGCTGGCGCTCTTGATAGCGATGTGCTCCGCCGCAACGATATCGCCTTCAACACTGCCTTCAACCGTAATGGTTCTGGCGGCAACGTTTGCTTTAATCACACCCTGACTACCAATCGTCAGGTGATTACCTTTGAGGTCAATGCTGCCTTCCACTTTACCCTGGATCAGCAAATCTTCCTCACCGGTCAACTCGCCCTTGAACATAATCTTCGGGCCGATCACCGCCGTCGGCGCTGCCTTAGCGCGTGACAATTCTGTTACACGACTTCCGGTATCCGGCGAGCCGATGCCGTTATAGGCGGGGATCGGTTCAATCGTATCGAGGTCATTGCTAAACGCGGGGGAAGGTTCATTCTTGGTAAGACGCATTGAATCACTCCTGTCAATGTCAGAATTTTTTTTGGTGTCGGGTGCGGCGATATCCTTCTTACGGGAAAAGGGAAAACCCGAAAGTATGCCATCCATCGGACAATTACCTTGTATAGCTGATACATGAACAGTGTCGGCAAGCCGAACTGGTGAGACTCCCCGCTTGCAGATGCCATGTGCACCGAATCGCGTGAAGACATTTCCTGATGATTGTGAAAATCGCGGAAGGTGATTACAACCTTAGTGGCTTACAGCGGCGACGGCGTGACAATAAGCGAGAAAACGCGCCAAGATTTTGAAAATGTCAACTGGTTGGCATTTAGTGGTTGGACTGGTACTGGAATGGATTGTTGGTGAACCTAGGGAAATGGTTTAAGGAGCCTGTGTTGTCGGATTACGCTGTGCTAATCCGCCTACGAGGATAGTTCGAACTTGTTAATCAAACTGCATATTCTTGGGAATTTTGATATTACGCGGGTATGTGGGTTTCTCGCCTTTGCCGCGGCGGAAGTTGCGTAACTGGAAGACGTAGGCGAGCACTTGGGCAACGGCCATGTACAACGCGGCGGGAATTTCCTGATCGACGTCGGTGGTGTGATAAATCGCGCGGGCGAGCACGGGGGATTCGATAATCTCTATTTTGTGGGCTTTGGCAATCTCGCGAATTTTTAACGCAACATGATCACCGCCTTTGGCGAGCATGATCGGGGTGGCCATTTTTTCCGGATCGTATTTAAGTGCAACCGCATAGTGTGTCGGGTTGGTGATAATCACGTCTGCATCGGGCACATTGGACATCATGCGTCGCTGAGCCATCTCGCGTTGCAATTGCCGGATGCGTCCTTTGACTTCCGGTTTTCCTTCGGTATCTTTTACCTCATCTTTTAATTCCTGCCGCGACATCTTTAATTTTTTACTGTGATCCCAAATCTGGAACGGCACGTCCACGGCGGCAATCAGGATAGTCGACGCCGATAAAATAATGGCCGCGTAAGCACTGATTTCGAGGGAGTGAATAATCGCGTTATTAACCGTCTCGTCAGCGAGACGAAACATGGCTTGTTCAAATGCCAGCAACACCAAAATAGTCGCACCGAGAATAACCGCGACTTTTCCCAGCGCCTTGGCCAGTTCAACTAAAGCCTTTATGGAAAACATGCGTTTAATACCCGCAATTGGGTCCATACGGCTAAACTTGGGCGCCATGGCTTTGCCGCTGAACAACCAGCCGCCGAGTGCAATGGGGCCGACTATCGAAGCGACTAATAACATGCCGAACAGCGGCAAGAGACTCAACAAGCCATCGAACATGGATGCAGAGAGATAGGCAATCATCGTTTGTGGATCGAAGATGGCGTCGCGCGGAATCGTGAAGTTATAACGCGTTACGTCCATGAGCTTACCGCCCATGTATTGGCCGAACACCAACAACCCAATGGTGCCTAGTAATAATATGGCGGTGGTAGTGAGGTCGCGGGATCGGGGAATCTGGCCTTCTTCGCGGGCTTTTTCAAGTTTTCGCGAGGAGGCCTCTTCCGTTTTTTCCTGACCATTGTCGTCTTCTTCAGCCACTAGGGTACTCCAACCAGCATCTGTACCATAGCAATGCCCTCTTCTATCAGTGATTGAAACACCGGCAGAAAATTGGCAAGACTGAACCAGATCAACAACAGCCCGAACAATAAGGTGATGGGGAAGCCTACCGAAAAGATATTCATCTGCGGCGCGGAACGACTCATCACTCCGAATGAGATATTAACAATCAACAGCGATGTAAATAGCGGTAAGGCAATCACCAATGCTGCGCTGAACATCCAGGAACCCATACTGACAATCAACACAAAACTGTCAGAGGTTAAACCGGAACCGCTCATCGGCATGGTCGTAAAACTGTCCACCAATAATTGAATAACAATCGCGTGGCCATTGATGCTTAAAAACAGTAACGTCGACAAGAGCAAATAGAATTGCGACAGTACAGTAACGCTGACGCCGCTGGATGGATCATTCATGGCCGCAAAACCCAAGCCCATCTTCAAGGCAATATATTGACCGGCCAACACAAAAACATGCATCACGACTTGCAACATAAAACCCAGGGCGACACCGATCAACAGTTCCTTCACCAGCATCATCATGGCTTCGACTGACACCAACGACACAGCAGGCGCAGGTGGCAACAAGGGCACGATCAGCAAGGTGGTGAATAACGTCAGCATGATGCGAACACGCGCTGGCACTGTGCGCGCGCCAATCACCGGCACCATGAAGTAAAAACCGCTGATGCGAATCATCGGCCAGAGGTACTGACCGATAAACGCCATAAGCTGGGTTTCACTGACAACAAGTTCATTCATGGTGAATATAGAACGCTTTAGCCGATGAGAAACGGAACGTTGGTAAACAGTCGATCAAATAAATCCATAAACTCCGTCAACAACCAGGGGCCTACCATCATGATGGTGGCAATGGTCATGATTAAACGCGGCAAAAAACTCAAGGTTTGTTCGTTAATTTGCGTGGCAGCCTGGAACATGCTGACCACCAAACCCACAATCAGGCTGGGGCCAACAATGACCACCACCATCAACATGGTGAGATAAAACGCATCGGCAAATAAATCCATGACCACTTCAGGAGTCATAACGGCGCCCTCTATACACCAAAACTGGCGGCGAGTGTGCCGACAATCATGGCCCAGCCATCCACCAATACGAACAACATAATTTTGAATGGCAACGAAATAATCAGCGGCGACAACATCATCATACCCATGGCCATCAACACGCTGGATACCACGATATCAATCACGAGAAAGGGAATGAAAATAATAAAGCCAATTTGAAACGCGGTTTTTAATTCGCTGATGATAAATGCTGGCACCAGGATACTGAAAGGTGTTTCTTCCGGTGTAGCAATCGGCGGGTTACCGGCAATACCGACGAAGAGTGCAATATCCGATTCGCGCGTCTGCCCCATCATAAATGCATGGAAAGGCGCAGCCGTATTGGCCAATGCCTGCTGCGCATTTATTTGCTCGTTGATGTAGGGCTGCAACGCGGTTTCGTTAACCTGGTTGAACACCGGCTGCATGATGAAAAATGTCAGGAACAACGCCAACCCAATCAGCACCTGATTAGACGGCGATTGTTGTAAACCCAGCGCTTGGCGCAAAATGGAAAACACAATAATGATGCGCGTAAATGACGTCATCATCATCAACAATGCCGGCAGGAACGTCAGCATTGTCATGATCGCCAGGATCTGCAAGGTAACAGTATATTCCTGCGTACCGTCAGCGTTGGTTGTTACGGTTAACGCGGGCAAACCGGGGATGGCCGGCAGAGCACCACCCACCTGGCTGTCAGACGGCGGCGCAGGCTGTTGCGGCGCATCGGTTTGCGCTTGCACATTAACGGCCAACAACAAGCTCGCAACGAACAGCAGACGCAGGCAGGTGACGATGAATCTATACAGCATGGTGTCGTTCCCGGAACGAGGGTTTATCTCAAGAGCGGTTACTCGCTCACACGGCGGTTTTATCCCTGGGCTCTGCTGACGCCTGATTATTTTTTTGTTGCAACAGTGTCATGAGCTTTTTGCCAAACTCAGAGGTGGCTGGCGAATTGTCGCCCGGCGCAATAATGGGTTCGTCGAACACATGCAGGGTGTTAATTTGCGTTGCGGTGATACCCAACAACAATTGTTGGCCACCCACATCAATCACGGCCAAACGCTCGCGCGTACCCAGCGGCAGGCTGGCGATAATTTTGATGGAAGAATTATTAAATAAACCGCCCTGATTGAATCGGCGTAAAAACCAGCCGAGCACCAGAATCAATGCCACGATAAATACCAAGCCCATGGCAACACTGGCGAGGTGCGTACCACTATTGATGCGCGTAGCACCCTGCCCGACTTTTTTTTCAGTTAAAGCGGGAATATTTTGTGACGGCAATGCCGCTGGCGTGATGGCTTGCTCTTGTACCGCTGTATCCATATTCGCGGATGGTGTAGCAGACTCACTGTCGGCGTAAACCGGTGCAGCGATCAATAACGCGCATGCCATCAGCATCGACCAACACCGCAGGCGCAATACCTGTTTTATTGCAGCAACCGGCTTCAGTATCACAATAGGTATCCCATCAGTATCAGCGTAATTTTTTAATACGTTCAGTAGGGCTGATCACATCCGTCATACGAATACCGAATTTTTCGTTGACTACGACCACTTCGCCATGGGCAATCAAGGTGCCGTTGACTAACACGTCCAAAGGTTCACCTGCCAGACGATCCAGTTCAATCACCGACCCCTGGTTAAGTTGCAATAAGTTGCGAATCGTAATGGACGTACGACCAACCTCCATGGAAATGGATACGGGAATATCCAGAATCAATTCCAGTTCGGGATTGGGGCCGGTTTTGGCATCCGTGTCAAATTCGTCAAGCTCCACTGCGCTGACAGCGGCATCGGCGTCTGCCTGTTCTTGCATGGCGGCAGCCCAATCGTCGGCCATTGCGTCTTGATCAATATCATCTTTTGCCACGGGAGGCTCCTTCAGTACCAGAAATATTTTGTGCGCTGCTACGATCAATAAATTCAAAAATTTTCAGCGCGAGGTTGCCGCGATGCTGGCCGAGCTGGGTGCGAAACACCGGCACGCCATTGGCGGTAACGACGTGATGATCGGGAAATTCAATGGGAATGATGTCACCGGCTTTCAGATTCACGATGTCACGCAGCGTGATATCGCGCCGGACAAGGTCGCACTCAAGATCAACTTTGGCCGTGAGCACATCTTCTTTCAAGGCTTTGATCCAACGTTCATCCTGTTCATCGCTGTCGCTCTGTAAGCCGGCATCCAGCACTTCACGAATGGGTTCGATCATGGAATACGGCATGGTGATATGAATTTCACCACCGCCACCATCCAGTTCCACATGGAAGGTGCTGACCACCACCACTTCACTGGGGCTCACGATATTAGCCAACGACGGATTCACTTCAGAATTAATGTATTCAAAATTAATCGGCATCACCGCTTTCCAGGCTTCTGCCAGGTCAACAAATGCCTGATTGAGTACCATCTGCACGACACGCAATTCGGTCGGCGTAAATTCGCGACCTTCAATCTTGGCGTGACGACCGTCGCCACCAAAAAAATTATCCACCAGTTTGAAAACCAGACGCGCATCGAGAATCACCAGCGCGGTGCCGCGCAGCGGGCGAAACTTGATCATGTTCAGGCTGGTGGGCACGTACAGGGTGTGCACATACTCGCCGAATTTTTGAATCTGAATGCCGCCTACCGAGACGTCAGCGGTGCGGCGCAACATATTGAACATACTGATGCGGGTATAGCGTGCGAAGCGCTCGTTGATCATCTCCAGCGTCGGCATGCGCCCACGCACGATGCGATCCTGGCTGGTCAGGTCATAAGCGCGTACCGAACCCGGTTCATCATCAGAATCGGTATTGATATCGCCGTCATCAACGCCATGGAGCAGCGCGTCAATTTCGTCTTGTGATAATAAATCCTGCACGATCTCTTGCCTCTGACGTTTTATTGCATCACAAAGTTGACGAACAACACCTGTTCGATACCCGGTTTGCCAATCTCTTGTTGCAAGACTTCCTGGATTTTTACCAGCGCCTGCTCGCGTAATGCTTCTTTGCCTTCAGGTGTTTGCAAGGTTTCAAAACTCTGGCCACTCAACAACATCACCAACGCGTTGCGTATGGCGGGCATGTGCGTATCCAGTGCTTGCGTCACCTTGGCGTCGCGCAACAGGAGTGTTAGTTCAGCTTGCAAAAAGCGGCTGCGCCCACGGTCTTCAAAGTTGACGACAAACGCGGGACTTAACGGATAGTAAATAGCCGGTTGCTTGGTCGGTTCCGCCTCACTCGCGGCGTCGGTTTCTGCCGCCGACTCATCGGAGGAAGCACCCAATAACGTCATGGTAACGCCAACAGAAACACCCAGCAGCAACAACACTGCAACGATAATAATGATAAGTTTTTTGCGTTTTTGTTTCGCAACAACCTGGGGATCAGCCGCATCAGCGGCAGTTGGTTGCTGCGCATTTTTTGTTTCTTTTGCCATGTCAAAAGCCCGTCACTTTTACTGCTAAAGGAGGTGGAGCAATACCCATGCCAGAGTTTTGCCTATGAAGCTTAGCAGCTGAGCAGCGGATTGCGAGGAAGGAAAAAGCGCAAGAAAAATAGCCCTGCTGGTAACAGGGCTATAGGGTTAACACTGGAGCGGACCAACGAAAGTTGTTAGGCGTAATGGTCAACCAAACGCAAGCGGGCGATATCGGTCGTTATACCCACCGGGGCTTCTTCATCATCGATATCGGCATCGCTGCCGTTACCGGAACCCCCTGAGGATGCTTCGTCACGCGCGTTCTGACGAGCGAAGGATTGATCAGAGACATCCATATTGGTGAGGTTTAAACCCTGCTCACTGAACATCTCGCGCAAGCGCGTGGCACTTTGATCCAGTGCTTCGCGCACCATCGGATGGGGGCTGGAAAAACTGACGCTAGCCTGATCATGCTGGATGCTGACCCGCACCTGCATCGGCCCCAATTCCGGCGGATCAAGGCGTAGCTCCGCCGAGCTGACATTCTGGGCTGCGAGCCATAGTACGCGTTCACCGACCGCCTGCCCCCAACGCGGTTGCCCCAGCGTCATAGGCACACCGGTCTGAACCACGAAGCCGCGCTGGCTCGGTGCCTGGGTTTCAGCGGGGCGGCTGGCGGCATCAATCATCTGTGGTGATGAGGGGTTCAATAACTTGATCAAGCTTTGCTCTGTAGCCTGGGCTTCTTTGCCCGCCACACCATTGGCTGCCAACAGGCGACTGAATGGCAGTTTAAAATCCTCCAGCGAGAGCTCACCATCCAGCTCCAGTAAACCGTTTTCACCTTCCGGCATCTCTGCCACAACGGCTTTTAATCCATCGGTTGGCTCATCAATAGCCAAGGATAAATTGGCGGTTTTGCTGCTATCGCTCACCAGGTTGCGCAAGCGTGCTGCAGCCTCCGGTGTGGTGGCAGGAATACCGGCTACCGGCGGCAAGGTTATGCCGTCGGCGGCAGTTTCCAGCGGGGTAGCTCCCGAGACTTCAGGAGCCAGAGGTGTTATCAATAATGCGGTTTCAAGCTCAGCGTCTACGGGGGCCGCCTCGGCATTCGGTGCCAGCAGGCTCGTTTTGTCTGGTGCTATTTCTGTTGTTTCGGTAGGTCCTACCAAGCCAGCCTCAGCCAATAGCACACTTGTCTCTGCGCCAGTCTCTTTAAGTGCGTCGTTACCCGTCTCACCGCTGGATGAAGCAACTGTGGGCTCGACCGCTTCATCAGCCGGTTGTTTTTCGCCTGGCTTTGTCGTTTTATCTACCGGCGTATTCCCCTCAACGCGAGCCGCGTTAGCCTCCCTATTCCCGGCCGGAGCCGGATGGCTTTCAGCTCGATCCGCCTGACGTTGCCGTGCTACCGGCTCGGGCCGGGCAGTGTTTTTGGTCCGCGCTACGTCCTGCATGGCTGTGTGAAACTCGGCGCCGCTATCGCGGGCTTCGCTCGGTTTCGGACCAGCATGAGTTTTACTGCTGGTCAGCAATACGCTGCTTAATGCTGAAGTATTGCCACTGGAAAAATAATTCATGAATAGACGGCTCCTACACCTTCCTCAACCCATACCACTCGTGCCCAACCGGCAACAGCTTGCCGCTTTGGCGGTAAATCGCTTTGGTCAGGAGAGTTATTGCAAGAGCAATGCCAAACGCAGGAGGGATATTAAAAGCAAAAGAAGCTGGGAGCGTGGTCGGAGCTGGTCGACCGGACTAGCCGACCGAATTGAACTCCTGGATCAGTGTGGTGACGCGGGTGAACTCTACTTCAATCTCGGTAAGTTGTTGCGGCACAACATCAAGGTTGCCCGCCAGCGCCTGGGTTTCTATTTGGCTGCACAATTCCGCCAGGCGGGACGCGCCGATATTGCTGCTGCTGCCTTTAAAGCTGTGTGCTGCACGGCGGATGGTTTCCGCATCACCTTGGGGAACCAATTCGTGCAGTTTGCGGATTCGTTCGCTGGAATCATTGATGAAGGTTTCCACCAGCAACATAAAATCGCCTTCCATGACATCCTTCAGGGTCATCAGAATCTCGCGGTCGAGATGCGGGGTTGTGCTCATGGACGTTCCTCAGCAAAACATAGGCTCAAAAAAACACAGGCAACCTGCCCTTCAATTTTAATCATCGTTAACCCAGGAAAACACTGCCTCAACCTGATTGCCTTTACCCAAGTAGCGCACAGAGTCGCACATCTTTTCCACCAACGCGAGACCTCTGCCGCTGTATTGGGTATTGGACAAACCCTCGGGCAAACAGTTGCTCATATCAAAACCTTCACCGCTGTCCTCGACCCGCAAGGTCAAGCGCCCGCCTTCCGGCGCGGTGGAATGCTGTAGATAAATTCGAATGTAACCTGCGGTCACACTGCGCAGTCGCTCTTCACGCAATTGATAATAATCCGCAAAACCTTCCGGTGTATCTTTCATGGCAGAATCCAGCTGCAGTACACCGTGCTCCAGTGCATTGGAATAAAGCTCCGCCATAATGGTGTATAACGTACCGCTGTAATTGCGCAGGCCGGGTACTTCCATCAGCACGTTTAGCAGCAGCGGCAAAGGGTCAAACGCTTGAAAGCTGGTGGGCTTGATCTCGAATGACATGTCCCACTCTGCAAGACTGGAATAGCGGCGAAAGATGGTTTCGCGTGCAACGCTGTCAACTTTATGCGGCTCTTCCATGATGATTTCCAACAGCGAAAGATCATCATTTTTTTCACCACCACCGATAAATTCCTGCACGCGTGCAAGAATTTCATCAAACGCTTTTTCGGGCGCGCGATTTTGGTCAAACACCGCTTGTAATCGCTCCTCACCAAACATCTCGCCTTCGGTGTTGCGCGCTTCATGAATCCCGTCGGACCACATAAAAAAGCGGTCGCCCACCGCCATTTCATAATGCTCGCAGTCGTCTTTAAAACTTTTATTGGGCAACACACCCAAGGGCAAATGCGTTGAGCGCACCGGCACAACACTCAAGTCGTCCTTGCGATAAATAAAACATTCCGGCAATCCACCATTCCAGACTTTCATGCGCCGCTTTTCAAAATTCATATCGATCATGGTAGCGCAGCAAAAAAATCCGACCGGCAGGATGGATTTTAATTTTCCGTTGATCTCGCGCAGGATATCGGTCATGGAAAAACCTTTATGGACCATGCCATAAAAGGTCGAAGCCAAAGGCATGGCGCCAATGGCGGCGGGCAAACCGTGGCCGGTAAAATCCCCGAGCAACACCATCATGCTGCCGGAGGGGCGCATGGCTGCCACCATCACATCACCGTTAAAGATCGCCAGTGAAGAGAGGTAGTAACGCACGTTGCTGGCGCTGAGACAGCCACTGTGAGCTACGTTGTCAAACACCTGTTTGGCAACGGCCTGTTCTTGTAAAAATTGTTCGTTGTGACGCGCGATCTGATCGCGCTGGGCGAGCATGGTTGCGTGCATTTCACGCATGCGGTTGAAGGATTTTATCTTGGCTTTGAGGATAACGCGGTTGTAGGGTTTGGAGAGAAAATCATCGCCACCCGCATCCAGGCATTTCACCAGAGACTCGGTATCCGTGAGCGAGGTCAGGAAGATAATCGGCACCAGGGATTCCCCGGCTAATTCCTTGATCTGGCGCGCCGCACCGAAGCCATCCAGACCGGGCATCAGGGCATCCAGCAAGACAATATCCGGCCGCTCCTGCGCGTAAGCGGCCACCGCTTCCAGCCCGTCTTTTGCGCTGATCACCCGGTGGCCTTCCTTGCGTACAATCGTCTCCAGAATCAACCGGTCTGTTTCGGTATCATCCGCCACAAGAATCGTTAAGCTGCGGCTTTCGCTCATAGACAGGCTTCCATTCAACGGGCCGGTAATTGCAGAAAAATTATTTCATCAATGAATGGTAAATAATTGCTCAAAGTTGGAGATGGTAAGGATTTTTTTCACATCAGACGAACAATTGATAATTTCAATATTGGCTTTATCGCCGCCGGCAAAGTCACGCAGTAACAACAACATGCCCAAGGCTGAGCTGTCCAGATACGATGTGCCTTGTAAATCAACACGAAAATGTGTGGGAGTTTTGGGTAATTTTTCATATGCCGCACGAAACTCCTGGTGCGAGCTGAAATCGAAGCGCCCCTGGATATAAATGGTGACTTGATTACCATCCGCTGACACTGTGGAAGTGATCGCCATGTTCTACCTCTATCATCAGTACATCATTATTTCAAAAATCATTATCAGCGCGTCAACGCCCTTATATACTGCTAAAACCTGTAACGACTGGGACTGCACGATATGCGTGGACGACATCCCGACGCCGCACTACACGATCCTAAGGATAGCCTATAAACGATGACTGTATAGTGCGCAAAGCAATAAAAAAGTTCGGCAGATTAATCATTTAAATATCAGGGTTTACCGGATAAACGCGCAAAAGGGAATGACACCGTATTACACGCCGTTATAACGAAATGAAATCAGGGTTGACGTTGAAACTGTTGTGCGGATAAATCATCCAGTTCTTTTTGTAAGCGTTTTTCCAGCACATCATTTTCTTCGTAGCGCAGGCGAGCAATCAAATCCTGGATAGATTCCCGTCGCCGATGTTTATCCCGCCATTCCTGTTGCAGTTGATCAAGGGCTTGCATCATCCGCGCGATCTTGGCCTGTTGTTCTTTTTTTGCGTCACCCAAACGCTGGATAAAACTGCTGTAGCTGATCAAGTCTTGCGCATGCAGACCCGTTTTGAGTGAGCCGTAGGTGTCGAGATAATGTGCGGCGTATTCCTCCAACTGGCGCAATTGTTCCTGTTCCGCATTCACCTGTTCACGAAAATTCCCCAGGCGTTGCGCGGCAGCCTGCTCGTGACGCTCGGCCAGCATCAACACAATTTGCATACGCTGTGAACGAGGTTCAGCCACGTTTAACCACCTTTTCGTTGATTCTGCGCATTAGCCTTGAACGCGGTGCTGAGCAGCCAGGGGACTGGTCGGTTTACCGGGGGCGGTGGGTTTTAACAAGGCTTTGAGATTGGCGATACATTCCGCCATGTGCACCGGTTGTTTGAGTCCTTGTTGTATAAAGGCGCGCAGATGCGGGAAACGTTCAATAGCCAGATCCGTTTCCGGATCAGCACCGGGTGTGTAGGCACCGATGGCGATCAGGTCGCGGTTCTGTTGATAGCGCGACGACAATTGTTTGAAGCGCTGCATCATCTTCAGATGTTCTTCGCTCACAATATTTTGCATGGCACGACTGATGGATGATTCCACATCAATAGCGGGATAAGTGCCCTCCTCCGCCAGCTTGCGCGACAGGACGACGTGGCCGTCAAGAATGGCTCGCGCCGCATCAGCAATGGGATCTTGCAGATCATCGCCCTCGGTCAATACCGTATAAAACGCGGTGATAGAGCCCTCACCTTCGGCCGCGTTACCGGCGCGCTCCACCAATTGGGGAATTTTCGCAAACACGGATGGCGGATAACCTTTGGTGGCTGGTGGTTCGCCAATCGCCAGTGCAATTTCGCGCTGGGCCTGGGCAAACCGGGTCAGGGAATCCATCAACAACAATACATTTTTGCCCTGGTCGCGGTAGTACTCGGCAATACGGCTGGATAACTGCGAAGCGCGCAAACGCATCAAGGGCGCATCATCCGCCGGGGATGCCACCACCACCGCGCGACGCAGCCCTTCTGCGCCGAGGATATGATCAATAAATTCTTTCACTTCGCGACCGCGCTCACCCACAAGCCCCACCACGACAATGTCGGCGGTGGTGAACTTGGTCATCATGCCCATTAACACACTCTTGCCCACGCCGCTGCCGGCAAACAGACCCAGACGCTGGCCACGCCCGACGGTAATCAGCGCGTTGATAGCGCGCACACCGACATCCAGCGGCTCGCTGATAGGGTGGCGCTGCAGGGGGTTGATTTCGTGAGGAGTAAAGTCGAGGTATTCATCGCCCACCAGCGGGCCTTTGCCATCCAGTGGTTGGCCGATGCCATTCACGACGCGGCCGAGCAGTTGTGGGCCGATGCGCATACCCTGCTGGGTCGCGATAGGAATTACGCGTGCGCCCGGCTGCAAACCTTCAACTCGCTTGATCGGCATGAGGAACACTTTGTCGCCAGCAAAACCGACCACTTCGGCTTCGATACGCCGGTTATCCCCTGCAATCACTTCGCATTGCCGACCCACCGATACATTCAACCCGATGGCTTCCAGCGTCAGGCCGACGGACCGGGTAATACGGCCTTCTGCTTCCGGTTCAATAACCCTGGGTTTACCCGGCGCGTAACCGCGTATGCGTTCAACAATGGATACGCGTTGATCAGCCATGAGTAAGATCATCGGCGTCGGTTGCGCCACGGTTCAGGCTGTTGCCGTCGGCATCATCTGCCAGAGAAATATCATCGTCGGCATCGCCGTTGTTATCGGTGAGTTGTTTGTTAACAAATTGCGTGAGCACGGTTTGCAGGCGCTTTTCCACCGAAAAGTCCACCCGGCTTTCGCTGGTTTCGACCCGGCAACCACCGGGAGCCAGTTGCTCATCGCCGACAAATTGCCAGTTGAGTTGCTGTTCTTCCGCGTAGGTTTCCACCGCCGCGAGGTCGTCGGGGTTCAGGCACACCCGCAGATTTTTACTGCCCACGGGCAAGGCATTAACGGCGGTTCTCACCAGCGTGACGATGTGACTGGAGTCAATAATCAACTCCCGTTGCACCACACTTTCGGTGAGCGTGCAGATCACATCGAGCAATAATTTTTCCAAATCGTTATCTTGTTCGGCGATAGGATCTAGCAGTGCTTGCACGAGTTTTTGGAAACGTTGTTGCTCCGTCACCAGTTGCTGGCGCATCTCCATCAAGCCTTTTTGCTGACCGGCTTCGTAACCTTCGGCCATGCCTTTATCAAAACCTTCCTGGTGGCCTTGGGCAAAACCATCTTTCTCAGCGGCCTCGATGATCTCCTGCATTTCCTGCGCCGTCATACCTTTTTTAGGCGTGGCGCTGGGCATATCCACATCTTCGATAGACTCGCCCTGACGCTTCATCGCCTGCGCCTTGCGTTCGCGGGCTTCTTTTTCCGCCGACGGCATTACCGTGCCATTGTCATTGATCAGCGGGACGCGCCAGGCTCGATATTCGCCCACGTCTTCCGCAGCAATGCGGTTAGGCAATTTCTTTTCCATACTGGTCATACCTTACCCGTTAGGCCTATCCGCGTTAAACCATCTGCTCGCCACTGCCACCCAGGACAATTTCACCGGAGTCAGCCATGCGTCGTGCAATCGTGAGAATCTCTTTCTGCGCCGATTCCACTTCGGTGAGACGCACCGGCGGCTTGGCTTCCAGATCGTCGCGCAGCAATTCGGCGGCGCGTTTGGACATATTCTTGAAGATTTTTTCCTGGAGATCGGTGTCGGCACCCTTCAATGCAATGATGAGCACATCGGAAGACACTTCGCGCAACAGCGCCTGGATACCGCGATCGTCCACATCTTTGAGATTGTCAAATACAAACATCAGATCCTGGATCTGGTTGCCCATGTCCTCGTCAATTTCGCGGATGGAATCCATCAGGTCGGCCTCGATAGAACCGTCAAGGTTGTTCATAATTTCCGCCGCCACCTTGTAACCGCCCATGGCTTTGGTTTGTGAGCTGGCATTGCCGGAGAATTGTTTCTCCAGGATATCGTTAAGTTCCTGCAAGGCGCTGGGTTGTACCGTATCGAGGGACGCGACGCGCATCATGATGTCGATGCGCACTTTTTCCGGCAGGAAACTGAGGATTTCGGCGGATTGGTCGGCATCGAGGTAAGCGATAACGATGGCCTGAATCTGCGGGTGTTCGTTGCGTATAATGTCGGCTACCGAGCGAGCGTCCATCCACTTGAGTGTATCGAGCCCGGTGGTGTTGCCGCCGAGCAAAATGCGATCGATCAAACCGTTGGCTTTGTCTTCGCCCAAGGCCGTTACCAGCATGTTGCGGATATAACTGTCGGCGCCCACACCGAGACCGGTGAGCGTGCGCACCTCATCGAGAAATTCCGACATCACGCCCTGCACATCCTGCTGTTGCACGTTGGACAGTTGCGTCATGGCCGCGCCGATGCGTTGCACTTCTTTCGGCCCCAGATGCTTGAGTACTTCAGCCGCGTCCGCTTCGCCTAATGACATCAATAGAATCGCGGCCTGATCCACCGAACGCAGTTTGGGTTTGGCTTTCTCGGGTAGTTTATTGTCCGATGCAGGCGGTGTACTCATCGCTCATTACTCGTCTTTGTTAATCCACTTCTTAACCACTTGGGCAACACGCCCCGGATCATCGGCAATCAGGCCTTTGATCGCGTTGAGTTGTTGCTCGTAACCCTGCTCCGGGCCGGGCAACATTAGCGCACTGCCGCCGGTGAGCGTTACCGTTTCATCGGACATGCCGTCGTAACCCAAACCGGCAGCTTCCAGAGCGGCCAATTGGCGCGCCTCTTCCTGCTCGGTAAGTTGCTGACCGGAGCGCGTCAGGCTTCTGAAGACCGGTAGCAGCAGGCCGAAGATCAACAACAGCACAATCAGCACACCGCTCAGGTATTTGATGTTGGGCAGAATCCAGGTTTCCCACCAGGGCACTTCTTCAGCCGTGGTGTCAAATAAGAGGCTGTCGTCCGCGCCCATAAAGGGAGAGTTCAAGACATTGACGCTGTCCCCACGCACCGCCGAAAAACCGACGGCGTCACGTACCAGTATAGACAGGCGTTCGAGTTCGTTCTCGGTCCAGGGCACGCGGGTGTCATTGCCTTCGGCATCTTTGACAATTTTATCGTCCACCACCACGGCTACCGTCAGGCGCTTGAGCGTGCCCTGCTGGTGGCGCGTGTAGCTGATGGTACGATCCAGTTCGTAGTTGCGGGTGGCCTGTTCGCGGCTGTTGCGTGGCGGCTCGGGCTGAATCGGCTCGCCAGTGACCGGGTCCAGTTGCTCAGGCACCTGGGTAGTCGTGCCGGGCGGTTGGTTCGTCAGAGCGCCAGGGATACCACCGGCAATGTCGCCACCCACGCGTTCTTCATTCAGGGTTTGTTCGCTGCGCACGGCCGGCAGATCCGGGTTAAAGGTCTCAGCGGCCTGCTCAATCGCGGTAAAATCGATATCAGCACTGACTTCCGCGCGGAAGTTACCGTTGCCGACGACCGGCAACAGAATACTGTTGACGCGCTTGATCAGGCTCTCTTCAACGGCTTGTGTGTAGGTGTGTTGCTTGCCGGCCAACAGGAGTTCATCGTTCTCATCCCCGGTGGAGAGCAGGCTGCCGTGCTGATCCACCACGGTCACATCTTCTTTGTTGAGTTCCGGAATGCTGGATGCAACCAGGTTGGTAATCGCCCTGACTTGGGCTGGCTCTACTGTGCGACCGGCAAAGACTTCCACAAATACCGAGGCGGTTGGTTTACGGACATCGCGCACGAACACCGAACGTTTAGGAATAGCAAGATGCACCCGCGCCTTGCGGATGCTGGTAATACTGGTGATGGTGCGGGCGAGTTCACCCTCAAGGCCACGATGGTAGCGGGTGTTCTCCATAAACTGGCTGGTGCCCAGGGGCTGCTCCTGATCCAGCAACTCAAAGCCGGTGTTGTCTTTGCCGGGAATGCCCAGCTCCGCCAACCGCAAACGGGCCATATGCACATCATCAGCGGCCACCAATACGGCGCCGGTGTTGATATCCAGTTTGTATTTGATCTGGTTCTGGTCCAGTACCTGAACCACGTTGGCCGCATCGAGATTATTCAGGCTGCCGTACAGCGGACGATAATCTTCCCCCTGACTCCACAGCACCACCGCAAAACCGATGGCCACGCTGGCCGCCAGGCCCACCATTAAGCCCGCCTGACGCAGCAAACTCAGGCTGCTGAAACCCTCGGCAAAGTCACCGCCCAAGCGCGGCTTCTCACTGCGCGCCGGTACATTATTCGCGTCTGCGTTATCGGTTGTAGAGGCCATAATGCGTTAATCCTGAAGTAGCGTTGGAATCAGATTGGAAACAGCGAATCGTGTGATTATTGTTAAATAGGCATGTTCATGATGTCGCGGTAGGCATCCACCAACTTATTGCGCACCTGCACCATCGCCTGGAAAGAAACGGACGCTTTCTGCGAGGCAATCATCACGTCGGTGATATCCACCCCTTCCACACCGCGCTCATAGGCCGTTGCCATGGCGCCGGAGGCTTTCTGCACATTGTTAACCTTGTTGACGGCCTGGGACATCACCTCGCCAAAGCTGGGAATCTTGTTGCCGCCATCGACGGTCAGCGGACCGGTATTGTTAACTTCACCCACATCACGCGGGGCAAGACCTGCCGGGCGCTGGAACGCCTGGGTTTGCGATTTCATCGCACGCATTTCCACCAGTAGACGGTTGATATCCACACGATCAGTCATGGCGAGATTCTCTTTTGGTCGTTAACACAATGGGCAGCGACAAGAAATTGGCGTTACCGGATTCTGGGTGGGATATTGCACAAAGCAGGCCAATCTTTGCCGCCCGGCAATGCCTTGCCGCTGCGGGGCTTTCATTGCTCTGGCACCGCGCTGATTTCTTTCACAGGTTTGTCATTAAAGCGCTTTAGGATTCCAGGCATCACAGCTTTCATAGGACTCCACCATGGAACAAAACCTGATTGCCAACGATAGCTTTTTGATTGAAAACGCCCTGACTGAATTTATCCACAGCGCTGCTGCTGCCAATAAAAAGGCGCAGAAAATTCGCCAGAATATGGAGTACCGTCGCAAGTTGGAGTTGCGGATGGAGGAGATGCGGTTGCGGCGGGAGACTTGTGAGTTTGAGTTTGAAGTGAAGAAGTAGAAAAAGAGCAAACGCCGGAAAAGTGATACCTGCACTATACGAGTTTGGCGTTAGGCCCTTTGTTTCGAAACCCTCAAGTCAGGGACGACTTGAGGGAGCTACAGGGATGTATTCATGCGTTTTCGAAACAAAGGGCCTAATGACAAACGGACTACGAAGCACCTACAACACCAAACTCATTTCGTGCCAGAATCAAAAAATAAGTAAAACAAGTTCTGGTAAATCAGCGTGTTGATCTTTTTTTGAAGTAGCTGATGCCGCCGGTCAGGCTGAGCCAAACCAGGGTAATGCCGCTAAAAAATACCAGGAACACATAAACAGCATTCATGCCGTAGGCGGAGTGTAACGGGTAGAGTTGATTGACTAAACGCCGCGCGGGGCTGACTTCGTCGGAGCGGGCGCTGAGGGTGATGTCGCCGGTAAGGGTGTTGATTTTTACGGAGGTGCGGCCGTTGGGGTGCCATTCGTCTGGCAGGCGGAAACGGATGCTGGCATCCGGGGCGTTGACGGTGGGTAGGCGTATGTAGGTGGGCCAGCCGTCGGGGATGAATTTATGGGCGGCCAGTAAGAATTGCGCGGGGGTTGCGTCTACATGGGAGGTTGAGGGTATGACCTGTTCCAGGTGATTCGGTAGGACGGACACGGGTGCCGGGGACATTAATGGACGGACCAGTTTTTGCCATAACATGATCGAGCCAGTGAGCAGTATCACCACGAGTATGACTGATGCCAAAGCGCCACTGTGGCGGTGGTATTGCATCAGGTAACGCGCGCTGATGTTTTTAGGGAATACCCAGCGCCAGCGAAAACTGCGCTTGGTGGGCCACCACAAGATAATTCCACTGATACACAAAAATAAACCCACTACCCCGCTGACTAATAAAATTCCTTCACCGATGACGCCGGTAAATAATTCCGTGTGCAGGATGCGCATGAACGCAAAAAAATCCAGCAGCCAGAGATTTGTCTGGTGGGGTTCGAGGGTCTCCAACGAGAGTAGCTGGACCTGCTGTTTGTCGATGCCGGTTAATGTCCAGTAAGGTTCTTCCAGGTTAGGCGCTTTAATTAAATCCCGTTGCGCTGGTGCAATGTTTGCGGCAATGACATCGAGTTGCGCTGCCATTTGAGCTACACCGTAGTGTGCTGGTAATTCTGCTTGTGGCACCATCAACCATGTAATCAGCAATTTTTTGTAAACCAGCGAAATACCGCTGAAGGCTGCCAGCAATAGAAAAATCAATACCGCCAATCCGCACCACAGGTGCCAGCGCTCTAAAGTGCTGGCACGGTGGGAACGGCGGGAACGACTGCTAGGCATAGATCAACCGGGGCTGGGAGAAAATTTAAAAACTTTTCTGGTAACCGAGACTAAAGCTGCGCCCCAACCCTTTGAAGTTGCGGATGTCATTGGGGCTGCTCTGCGAATAGTAGGTGTAATAATCTTCGTTGGTAATATTCTGCGCTGCAAAACTGATCGTGCCACCCAGTGCGGCGAGATCGGTACTCAAGTCAATCGTGGTGTAGCCTTCAAATTCATTGATCGTCGTGCCGCTGTTGTTTTTCACGGAGCGATCAAATAAATAATTGACTTGCAGGCGTGAATTGAATGCATCAGACCAGGCGCGATCCCAGCTGATATTCAAACGATCCGGCGCAATGTTGGTACCGTCCAGATCGGAATCCACGCGACCATCATCATCCGAATCATAACGGCCTTCTGCTTGAGCATAACGCAGTCCCAACAAGTCGAGATCTGTGACCGCCCATTGCGTACTCAACTCCCACCCTTCAATCTCGGTTTTTTCGCGATTCACAGTGTAAACACCGTCTGCGCCGCGCTGTAAACGCTCACCGAAATCCGATTCGGAGGTGTAGTAACTCAATTGCGCTTTTACATCGTTTCCGGAATATTCAATCCCGAACTCGGTGCTCTCGGTCAGGATCGGCGTTAAATCCAGAAAACTCTCGACGCTTTGATCAGGCTCGTTGATACCGCGCAGTACGCGGCCAACATCCGGCATGGAAAACGCCTCGGAATAGTTGCCGAACACACGCCACGCGTTCGTTAACTGGTAAGTACTGCCGAGGTTAAATAAGGTTTCGGAAAACTCCGGTTTACCGCCTTCAACAAATCGGCTGCCGTAAGATGCCAGCGTGGTGAAGTCGTCGACTTCCAGTTTGGATTTTTCGTAACGCACGCCGGTGGTAACCACCAGTTTTTCAACGCCGGTAAATTCAGCCTGTGCATAAGGAGCGTAGTTAAGGTAACGCGTCTCTGGCACCCAGGCGCGATTGGTTTGAATCAGGGCTTGCCAGGTTTTATCTTCCAGCAAATCCATACCGTAAACCAGGCTCACCGGTAACCCCGCGATATCATCTTTCGCGAGGGTAATTTTCATCCCCAGTTTTTCCGAATTATTTTGCGACTGGTCAATCAGGTCAGGACCGTAGGCCGGGTCTTGAAAAGTCGCGAGCGGAATAGCTTCAGCGCCGTAGGTCGCTTCAAAATCCTGACGGAAACCTTGAATGCGCAAGCTGTGGCCGAGGAACTCATCGTTGGTGTAATTAAGACTGATAGCCGTCACATTATTGCGCGCGCCCTCGCCTTCGATCTCGCCTTTTACCGCGCTGCTGGGAATGCCTTCTGATACATCGCCGGGGACTGAAACCCACTCGTTGTTACTTTCGATATCGTAGGTGTTCACCATCAACTCGATGCGCTGGTCATCCCAGTTGTAACCGGCTTTAATAAAGCCGTTCAGGGATTCGGAATCCATGGTGTCGCCCTGGGTATTATCCGCACCGATGATGTCGCCGTTGGCGTCGTACGCGATACCGGTGCTGCGGTAACTCAGGCTGGCCAATATGTCGGACTGGCCGAAGCTGTTGGAGATACTGTAATTCACGCCGTAGTCAGCGCTCTCGCCCACATCTTCCGTTTGAAAACCAGTGCTCAAACGGATGCTCTGATCCAGGCCGCTGCCCGGCTTTTTAGTGATCAGGTTGATGATGCCGCCCGCCGCGCCGAGCCCATGGATCGCGTTGGCGCCATGCAGCACTTCAACCCGCTCCAGCATCGCCGGGTCGATAGTACGGCCATCTCGTCCGCCATCGCGCAGGGGGTTGGACTGAGGCACGCCGTCAATCATGTAAAGCGGCTTGCGCCCGCGCAAACTCTCCCCGGCGTTGGTCATCTTCTGCCGGCTTGGCGAGAATCCCGGAATCAGATTCCCCAGAACCGTCGACAAATCGTGTTGCACCGCCAGTTGCTGCTCCAATTCCACCTGACCGATGACCGTCACGGTATTCGGAATGGTGCTCAAGGGCTTTTCAACACGGCTTGAGGTGACAATCACTATCTCCGTCGGGAGATCAGCCAGACTCGGCATAGACACGGCTGCCGCGCACATAAGAAGACACATACCAGAGGATTTGGTAGACATGGGAAATCCTTAATCGGGAAACGAATTAGAGGAGAATTAATGCGACAGGAGGTTACCAGTAATAATAATGATTATCAATATTAGACGTATTACCAGCAAAGCAAATATACGTAATGCCAGGCGCCAGGTGATGATCTGCCCTGCGAATGCAGAGCAAAGAAGAAAATACCCGAGAAGAGTGCATCGCTTAGTGAGCCGAACTCAATCCTGAGCGATGCATTTATTCCCTATTGTTTACTCTGTAATTTCAAACCCTTCTTCGCGCAGCCGCGCGATTTTGTAGCGCAGCGTGCGCGCACTGATGCCGAGACGTTCGGCGGTATTTTTACGACTGCCGCGCTCCATACGCAGTGCATTCATAATAATTTCAAATTCGTGACGCTTGAGGTCATTACCCAACGCCGGGCTTTTATGGGGGTTGGGGTCAATCAACATCAAATGCTGTGGGTCAACATTATTCACATGGAGATGATTATTTATGGATGTCATACCGCCCGACATCATCGGCTGCGCTATTGCTTCCGCTTGCCGGACAAAGGGATTTAAAGGTTGAACATCCTGATTGAAAGCATCCGGCGTATTTGTTGGTGCAGGCCTGCTGAAAGTCTCTTGATTGCTCACGCTGGTGTTATACAAGCCGGTACTTTCCAACCCCAGATCCTCGGCCTGAATCGCGGTGCCGATTTGTAAAATCAATGCGCGCTGCATCACGTTATCCAGCTCGCGCACATTACCCGGCCAGCTATAACCCAATAACGCCTGTTGTGCTGACGAGGATAAGCTGACGCGCCCGCGATTTTGTTTTTGCGCGTGCTTGTGCAGAATTTTTTCAGCCAGCGGAATAATGTCTTCAACACGGCTACGCAACGGCGCCCACTGCAACGGCAAAACACTCAAGCGATAATACAAGTCTTCACGGAATTTTCCAGCAGCAACTTCGCTGCGCATATCGCGGTTGGAGGTGGCAATAACGCGCACATCCAGTTTGATGGTTTTACGGCCGCCCAAACGCTCGACTTCACGCTCCTGCAACACGCGTAATAATTTCGCCTGCAAGCCAATATCCATCTCGGAAATTTCATCGAGTAACAAGGTGCCGCCGTTGGCTTGTTCAAATTTACCCGGCGCACTGCTGTGCGCGCCGGTGTAGGCGCCTTTCTCATGACCGAACAACATGGCTTCGAGCATATTTTCCGGAATGGCCGCACAGTTGATCGCAATAAAGGGTTGCTTGCTGCGCGGTGAATGGTTGTGGATGTAACGGGCCAATACTTCTTTACCGGTACCGGATTCGCCCACCACCAACACCGTGGAATCCGATTGTGCAACGCGTTGGGCGAGCAATAATAATTGTTTACTGGATGCTGCCTGCGCCACCGGTTCATCGCCAGCAAACTGCGCAACACCCACATGGCGCGCTACGGTTTCTACCAGGGTTTGCGGTGCAAAGGGCTTCACCAGATAATCCACCGCACCCTGTTTCATCGCTTCAACGGACTCACTGATGCTCGCGTAAGCCGTGATCAACATCATCGGAATTTGTGGGTGATGCTGTTTTACTTCACGCAATAATTCATGGCCACTCATGCCACCCATGTTGACGTCGGAGACGATCATGCGCACGTCGTCCACACGCGCCAATTGTTGTAGCGCTTCTTCACCGCTGCTGGCGAGCAACACATCGTAATCCGCCAATTGCAAGGTATCGCATAACGCCTCGCGCAGGTTGTTATCGTCTTCAACCACCAGGACTTTGATGGCGTCAGCAAAAGTCTGTTGTTGTGCGGCCAGTGCCATGGGGAGATCTCCGATTAATGTAATTCAGCCAGGGGCATAACCAAAGACGCGCAAGTGCCCTGCCCGACTTTGGATTGCAAATAAAATTTACCGCGATGCGCGCGCGCTACTGCATTCACCACCGCCAATCCCAAACCGGTGCCCTGGGCTTTGGTGGTGACAAATAAATCGCCGACCGAACTCAACAAATGTTGCGGAATGCCCGGCCCGGTATCCAGCACGCGAATCAATAATTGCGGAGGTGCGTCGGTTTGCGCGTTGTATAAACTGAATTCAATCCGCAACTGCGCTTTTTGATCGACCGCCTGAATCGCGTTATTCACCAGATTTAACAAGGCACCAATCAGGGCTTCGCGGTTACATTGAATATATTGCTCGCGGCAGTTATTGATCCACTCGCAGTGCGATTCAGACGTCATCAAAGGCACCTCCATCGCTTCCGCCAGCGCCAGATGTAATTCCGACACACTGATAACATCGTTCAGCGGCAATTCGCCTTTCACGAACAACAGCATGTCCTGAACCTGGCGCTCGATATTGTTGAGACGGTTGAAAATCTTTTCGGAAAATTGCTGGCGCCGCTCTTCATCCAGTTTGCCGTTGCACAAATGCCCGGCGTACAACATGGCCGCCGACAAGGGCGTGCGAATCTGATGCGCGAGTGCAGACATCATCTTGCCCAGTGCGGATAAACGTTCGTGGCGACTTAATTCACCTTGCAAGCGACGGGTTTCGGTTTGGTCAGTCAGCAGAATAATCTGGCCATCGACACCCAGGTTGCGCGTGGAGATACTGATGCGACGACCGTCGCGCGTAGAGACTTCATGCCCATCGTCCTGACGCGGCGCAAAGCTGCGCGCGATCACCTCACGCCACAACTCGCCTTGCAGGGGTTCACCCAGGAGGTCAATGGCGGCGGGGTTGCATTCGGATACACGCCCGGTGGAGTCGAGCACAACGACGCCACCGGGGAGGAAGTTGAGCAGGTTTTCGAGGCGGTTGGCGATTTGTTCTTTTTCGGCCAGTTCTTGCATACGCTGGTCGGCGACGCTGTTGAGTTCCTGGTTGAGTTCGGCAACACGGTTTTCTAATAGTTGATAGGAGTCCACCAGTTGTTGGGACATCTGGTTAAAAAGCTCGAAGGCTTTTTTGAGGTCTTGCCCGTCGCCGTTGTCGTGTGGCAGCAGGGATACGACCTTGGATGCAGATTGCATGCCCGGAACCATGGGCTACTCCTCTGTTTTGGGTGCCGCGTCAAAAAATGCGCGGGTGGGTTGAGTTATAGAGGGTGTTTGCAAAGGTGGTGCCAAGATAAAAAGTTCTTTTTTTACAATGAGTTATAAGTTGGTGCAGGATATTTAGTCAAAACTTTGGCGAGATTCTGGGTGGGTGATAAAGGGGGGGTGGGGATTGGGCAGAAGCCTTTGAGACTCGCCGTGAACCCATCCATGGGGGCTCATCACCGACATCCTTGTCGGTGATGGTCTCAAAGGCTTCTGCCCAATCCCCACTGTGCCATATTCAATATTTGTGTTCTTTTCAAAAGTGAAAACAAGCGAATTTCTTAAATTCAGTTTTCAGGAAAACCGCGCTAGATGTTGGAAATACTGAAAGAGTACAAACTTAAGCGCCCCGGTAGAATTTGATTGCACAACATACCCGCCGATATTTGAAGCCATGAAGGAACATCCTAAAGGTGCGTTTTTTCCTCTAAAAAGTTAGAAAGCAGCACGATGGTGACGTAAGGAATCAGGTGATGGTATGCGAGACCATCACCGACATGGATGTCGGTGATGAGCCCCCACGGACGGGTTCACGGCGTGTCTCGCATACCATCACCTGATTCCGCCCCCAAAACCAAAAAACCAACTTAACACTCATTAACCACCCAACCCTGTAGACTCCGCCCCCGAGCGCTAACAAGAGGAGACAAACAATGAACTACAGAAAACTCGGCAAAAGTGGCTACGACGTATCCGAAATCGGCATCGGCTGCTGGCAACTCGGCGGTGACTTTGGACCGGTGGATGACAACCGCGCAAATCAGATTCTGCGCGCTGCTGACGATAACCAGATAAATTTCTGGGACACCGCCGACGTCTACGGCGCCGGTTTAAGCGAACAGCGAATCGGCAACTACACGCGCAGTAACCCCGAACCACGTTTCATCGCCACCAAAGTCGGCCGCGATGGCCAGTTATTTCCCAACGGTTATACCAAAGCCAAAGTAAAAGCGAACCTCGCAGGTTCGGTTAAGCGGCTCGGCGTCGAAGCGCTGGATCTGGCACAGTTGCATTGTGTGCCTACCGACGTTTTAAAAGCCGGTGATTTGCTGGCATGGATGGAGGATTTTCAGCAGGAAGGGTTGATCAAACATTTCGGTGTCAGTGTTGAAACCATGGATGAGGCGTTGTTTGCCGTTAAGCATCCGAAGCTCACCTCGATTCAAACTATCTTCAATTTATTTCGCCAGGATCAGGCAACTGAACTGTTTCCGGCTGCGCAAGAAAACAACGTGGGTATTATTGTGCGTTTGCCGTTGGCCAGCGGCGTCTTGTCCGGCAAGATGACCAAAAGCCAGACCTTCGCCGAAACCGATCATCGCAACTACAACAAAGACGGCGCGGCATTCAGTGTGGGGGAAACCTTTTCCGGTATTCCCTTTACAACAGCGGTTGATTTAGCGGATGAGTTGAAAACAATGGCGCCGAAGGATATGACGCTAGTGCAACTGGCGATGCGTTGGATTCTCGACCACCCCGCCGTCAGCACGGTGATCACCGGAGCGAGCAAGCCGGAACAGGTGAAAGAAAATGTGGCCGTCAGTGCGTTGCCGCCGCTCTCATCGGAGCTGCATGAAGCGCTTAAGCAATTTTATTTCAACAAGGTCAAACAGCACGTGCGTGGGGTAATGTAGTCAACGACAAGGGCAATTCAATACGCACACAACAACCCGGTGCGTTTGTTTGATTAGTGATGGTGATGCGGCCGTCGTGCGCTTCGATGATTTGTCTGCATAACACAAGCCCGATACCGGTGCCGTGCTTTTTGGTGCTGTAAAACGGGACAAACATATTATCAAGGTTGCTGATGCCGCATCCTTCATCGCACAGTGTCAGTTGAAACATCGCTTCCTTTACGGTCCAGGCAATATAAATTCTGCCGCGTGGGTTGGTATGCGCCATGGCTTCCACGGCATTTTTCAGCAAGTTAATGAATACCTGTTCTATTTGCAGCGGGTCGATGTCGATAATTACATCATCCGCTGTTTCTATTTCAATAGTCGTTTCTTTTAATAGCGCACGTACTTTGTTAATCATGCTGAAAATAGAAGTCGGTTGCTTTTGGGGTTCCGGTAATTTTGCCAGCTGCTTGTAACTATCAATAAACTGCCCCAGACCTGTAGCTCGCTCGGAGATAATATTCAATCCCGCTAATAAATCTTCCCGTCCCGCTATGTGTTCCGGCTGCTTTTGAATCAGGCGCATCAACGTTTGGCTGAGAGACGCAATGGGCGATAGCGAATTATTGATTTCATGGCTGATCACACGCACCAGACTTTGCCAGGCTTTATTTTCTTCCCTTCGCAGCAGCCTGCGCACGTCGGTGATAAATAATAATTTGTGCTGTTTACCCGCTTCGCGAAACTCTTCGACGTGAATATTGAACCGCCCCTGCTGATGACCAAGCGACAATTCCACCACCTGGTGCTCACCGCTGGTAACAGTTTGCAGAAAACTGAGCTGATCCTGCAATGAAGACGTTGCATCACTACTTTCTGTTTTCAGCAGTGTTCTGGCGGCGGGATTGAGCAGGCGCAGCTCGCCGGACTCATTTAACGCGAGTATGGCAACGTCGATATGTTCAATGATGGTTTGCAGTAATAATTGGCTTTCTATTGATTCCCAGCGCTGATGGCTCAAACGCTCTGCGAGTGTGTTAACAGCGAGCGTTAGTTCATTCACAGCGCCGCTGCCATTCGCCCGTCGCGCACGCAAGCTGTAATCGCCGTGGGCCATGGTGCTCACCAGATTACTCACGCTGCGAAATTGATAAGTGAGTTTCCGGTGTATCAGGTAAGCGGTATAACTGATAAGTCCGCCGCTTATCAACAAGGTTAATAAGATTAACCAGATAGAAATGCCGGCGTAGACCATTGTCCACAACAGTATCAGCAATAAAGGTACGGAAGTGCAAAGCGCCAGACGTACCAGTTGTTGCTCCAATGGAATTTTTATCGGCATGGTTTATCGTTCAGTTTGCTCGTGCTTTTCCAGGCGGCGATAAAAAGCACTGCGGCTTAAACCGAGCGATTTGGCCGCTTTCAGCGCATCACCACCAAAGTAGGACAACCGCCTGTTGATAATTTCCTGCTCCATCTCACTCAGAGACTTCAAGTATTCCTGCTCACTGTCAAGACCAATATTTTCTGCTACAGGCGCGATACTATTGATACCCAGATCCGACGGTTGAACGGCTGATGTTTTACACAGGATATGCGCGCGCTCCATCACATGATTTAATTCGCGCACATTACCCGGCCACGCGTAGGTTTGTAATAACTTTTTAGCCGCGCTGCTGATCTCCAGCGGTGGTTGTGAATATTTTTGTGCAGCCTTGGCCAGGAAGGCGCTGGCAAGGGGAAGAATATCTTCGGGTCGATAACGTAAGGCTGGTATTTCAATTTCAACCGTGTTGATCCGATAGAGTAAATCCTTGCGAAAACTGCCCGCGTTAACGGCAAGATTTAATTCGGCATTCGTCGCTGTGACCAAGCGAAAATCCACCGTTTGGGTTATGCCAGAACCCACTTTTTCAAATTGCCGATCCTCTAAAACACGCAAGAGCTTGCCCTGTTGAGAATAAGGGGTATTGGCAATTTCATCGAGAAACAAGGTGCCTTCATCGGCTAGCTCAAAGCGCCCGATACGGGCAGATTTCGCATCGGTAAAGGCACCTTTGGTGTGGCCAAACATTTCACTTTCGAACAGCGACTCTGTAACAGCGCCCATGTTGACGGAAATGTGGGGCGCATGACGACGGGTTGACAGCTCGTGGATCAAGCGAGCGAATAAACTTTTTCCTGTACCGTTTTCGCCAGTCAGCAAGATACTGGCATCACTCCTGGCTACCTGATGTAACGTTTCCAACACGCGCTGCATGGCAGCAGACTCAGCCACAATGTCCGTTGCCGGACGAATCTCGGCCTGTAACAGTTCGTTGTGGCGAATCAACTTTTGCGATTGCTTTTGTGCTTGAGCCAATCGAATCTGGTTGTTGATCGTCATTAACAAACGATCATTCTCCCAGGGCTTCTGGATAAAATCATTGGCACCGCTTTTAATCGCCGCCACCGCTACCTCAATCGTGCCCCAGCCGGTCATGACCACAATGGGCACGAGTTCGTTGTGTTGGCGAATGGTGTTAATCAGGTTTAGCCCTTCTTCACCGGAAGTCGTATCCAGTGAGTAATTCAAATCCATCAATATCAAACTGACATCGTACTGACGAATTGCGGCTATAGCCTGTGCCGGGGAGTCCGCCTTTATCGATGTGAAACCTTCAGCCTGTAGCAACAAGCTCAGTGCCGACAAAATATCGTCATCATCATCAACGATAAGAATGGATTGTTTCATTGTGATCCTGTTATTTTTTTGAAGACATCATTCGTAACGCAACGCCTCGCCGGGCTCCATGCTCAACGCACGTCGTGTGGGTAGCCATGTTGCCGTTAATACCACGGCGGCAACAAGCGCGGTCATTAGCCCCGCGATAACAACCAACCCCAAACCCTGCAACCCGACGATGCGGGACATAGCAACACCCATAGCATAACCTGCCAGCGCCCCCGGCACACCGCCCCATAGTAATTGCCGGACACCCATCATCAAAAATTGTCGACCAATAAGGTAATCCGTTGCTCCCAACGCGCGCTTGACACCGATCTCCTGCGTCTTCTGATTTACAGTATTGGCCATCACGCCATAAATACCACTGGCGGCCAGAACGATAGCAACTATTCCCATCAATAAAAATATTTTGCTGATCAAACTTAAGGGGCCATTGCTGCGTTTGATGATCTCGTTATAGTTTTCCAGATTATACGCCGGCAGTTCCGGATCGATGGATGCCAGGGTGCTGCGCAAGGTGCGCGTGGCCTGTTCAGCATCCGCCTTCATTTGCAAGGCAATTGTCATGTAATTGCGCGGCAATTGTGAAAACGTACGAAACACTGTGGGCGTCTTTCCGGTTTCATCATTTGCCTGCCCGTAAATGGTATGTTCAACCACCCCGATGACCGTCAGCCATGCCTCTTTATCATGGTCTTTTTCGGCAATGCGGATACGTTTACCCAGCGGTGATTCACCTGGAAAATAACGCGTTGCAAATGATTCGGTGATGATCACTGAGCGCGCGTCCATACGATCATCACCACTATTAAAGAAGCGGCCGACTTTAAGTTCAACACCTAATTTTTCCAAAGTATCCACGCTCACAGAAACATAATTGGCCCGCGCATAATCGTCCCCACCTTTACTGATGTATTCCCTGCCCTCCACAGCCATCGCCGGTACCCAACTCCATTCACCCGGCAGGGAAGAGCCAATCATCACGTTACCAATTCCCGGGCTGTTTTCCAGGCGCGACTGCAAAGTCTTGACGAATTCGGTGTACTGGGTGCGCTCGGTATAATCCGCTTCCGGCAAGCGGACCTTGGCGGTCAGGATATTATCGGTATCCACACCGAAGTCCGCGTGAGTGGCAAGGTAGGCACCGACAACCATCGCTGCTGCAGCAATCAACACCGTGGTCGATAAAAATATTTCACTGATCACCAATAATTTATGTAAGCGGCTGGATTTTCTGCCAGCGGCACCGCGTGTACCGTCGCGCAGCACGGCATTAAAATCTGAGCCGGAATTACGCAATGCAGGTAACAAACCGGTAGCCAACACAGCCAATACAATAAAGACAAAAAACAATTTCAGGGTAAAACCGTCTACGCCGAAGTCCCACCAGAATACCGGCTTGTCATCAAAAAATGTCAAGGTAATGCGTTCGACAACTTCCAGTCCCCACGCCAGAACCAGCAAGCCGATCACACCGCCGATCACGCAGATGATAATACTCTCCCACAACATCTGGACGACCAATCGCCAGCGCGGCGCTCCCAGGGCTACTCGTATCGCCGTTTCTTTGCTGCGTTCAATGGCGCGTGACAGCAATAGGTTTCCGACATTGATCAGTGCGAGGCAGAAAATCAACATAGCCGCAATTTGCATGGCATAGACCACCGCGACACCATCGCGCACGGCCGTCATGGGAAAGGTCGTCACATAAGCGCTGATGCCGGTATTCGTTTCCGGGTAACGTTCTTCAAGCCGCTGCATGATCAACGCTAACTGCTTATTAATCTCGTTGCGCGAAACGCCTGTTTCCAACAAGGCAACGCCGTAAAAATGGCCGGCACTGCCACGTGGTAAATGGGTAGCATCTTGCTGCATCGGCACCCACAGATCAGCGGTACGGGGAAACGTGTAACCTTGCGGCATTACCCCAATAATACGATGGCTGACACTATTGATGCGCAGCATCTGGTCTAGCACTTGTGGGTCGCCACCCAGATAGTGTTGCCAGAGATCGTAGCCGATGACGACCACCGGTTCCGCACCAACCTGGCTTTCTGCCTCGGTAAAACTGCGGCCAAGAATCGGCTGCGTGCGTGTCATCGCAAATATATTGGGCTCCGCAATAACGCTATCGTATTGTCGCGCGCCGTCTCGCCCGGATACATTCACACTGCTTTCGCGGTATGCACCAAACTCTTCAACACCTTCAAGACTGGTTCTGACTTCATAATAATCATGCAGATCGATACCGCCCCACTGGGAAATACCCTTGTGAGTAATATTGACCTGAAACAGCGATTCGCCATCTTTAAACGGTAAATCTTTGAATAGCATGTTGTGGAAAAACGAAAATAAAAACAGACTTAAACCGATTCCGGAAGCCATCACCAGAATGGTCAGCACGGAGAAGCCCGGCTTTTTGGCAAGCAACCGACAGGCATATTTGAAATCGTTGATGATTAACACGGAGCTTCCTCCGGTGAGGCAAGTACTTCCGACCTGGCAAAGGTTTTATCGGCAACGATTCTGCCATCCACCAAATCAATCTTGCGCCGTGCGCGCAATGCCGAGCGCGGATCGTGGGTCACCATGCAGATGGTTGCGCCTTCCGCGTGTAGTGTGTCGAGCAACTGCATCACCGCCTCGGCATTTTTCGTATCAAGATTTCCGGTCGGCTCATCCGCCAGAATAATGGATGGTCGTCCGGCAATAGCACGCGCGACGGCCACACGCTGTTGCTGACCGCCGGACAATTGTGCCGGAAAATGTTTAGCGCGATAGAGCATATCAACTTTTTCCAACGCTTCTTTTACACGCTGCTTGCGTTCCTGTTTGTTCAAGTCGCGACGATAGGTCAAGGGTAATTCTACGTTTTCTTCCACATCCAGATCGCTGATTAAATTGAATGACTGAAAGATAAAACCGATTTCCTGATTGCGAATTCTGGCGCGCTCATCTTTGGCGATGCTCGTCACCTCGTGACCGGCGAGCTGGTACTGGCCTTCCGTTGCGACATCCAATAAACCGAGCAATGACAACAAGGTAGACTTGCCACACCCGGATGGCCCCGCAATAGATACATATTCGCCCTGGTAGATGCGCAGTGATATATCACTTAATGCATGGGTTTCTACGTCTTCGGTATAGAATATTTTTTTGATGTCATTCAACGTAATCAGTGGTTCTTTCATAACATGTCATCCATTAATTTTTGATTATTTTTCGGCGCAACCATCTGGCAACCGGTTTTTCCAAAAGATAGGTGCTGAAAATACCGAGCACCATAATGCTGATAAGCGCACCCCAAAATTGATTATCACCTGCATCCGGATTCATCATCACGATACCCCAGCACACCATCATCACCAGGTTTTGCCATATAAAGATGGAAAAGCCTGTTTCCCCTAAAAAGTTCATCACACGACCGGAAAATATTCGCGCAGCCAATCCCCTGCCTCGTGCGAGGTCAACAATAATGACCATGTACAGTGGCATCATCAGGCCGTGACGGAGGAAAAATTTAAACGGCTCCTGAATATCGGGTACACAAGCGATAAGGATCACTGCAATTAAGGCAAGATCTCCCCAGGCAAACCAGAGCCGGCTTCCAGTAGTGATCACGGGGCTAAACCGGGATAGCGAAAACACCTTGGTCAACAATATGCCGGCAACAAAGTGCGCTAGCCAAAAGAGCGGCGTGGCCCCGATAAAGATTTGCCAGAATTGTTGTGGCTCGGCACCCGGCGGAAAGTAGAACGCATAGATAACGGTAGGCAGCAGGGAAATAACAGGAAGCGCGCACAACCACAAAATAGCTTTGCGTTGCGACAACCTCGCCAACGGCGGTAAAAGAAATGGCATGACCGCATAGAGAAAAACCAATGCGGAAATTGTCCAGGTCGGCCATGACCACATCGGTACAAAATCCGGATACCACGCCTGCACCAAGGTTAATGTGGCCACAGCACTGGCCACCAGCATGATGGGATCAACCCCGTTGGCAAGGTGATATCCCGCCGTACTTAATGACAATAAAATCAATACCACATGAATCGGATAAATTCGCGTAGCCCGCATCAACCAGAAGGTTTTTCGCGGAACCGTCAACTGCCCATTCTTACCCCAGTACAAATAAGCCAGGATAAAACCGGACAATAAAAAGAAAAAACTGGTGGACATCCAGCCGTTTGACAGATACGTCAAGAATCCCTTCGGAAGATCACCCATTCCCCGCAGAAGATTCTCAGTACCGGGCTCTTTATCCATGTCATAAAGCGTCCACAAGTGGAAACAAAAAATATGCAGGATAGCGAAAAATCGAATACCGGTTAGCGCTGGCATATAGGTATTCACCTGTTGGCTTTGTTGTTCCATCGTGTTGGCGGCGGGTAATCGCATGTTATTCAACCTTGAATGTTTAGGACGTAGATCAATGGATATAAAAACGCTGATAGGTTTCAAAACGGGTAGTATCTGAAACAAGTATTCTATCGCCCGCCTGCAAACCCGCTATTACCTGAATCTGGCTAACCGAGCCGAGTCCCAACTTCACCTCGACGCGCTCAGCAAATTTTCCGTCATCACTGAGTTTAAATAATGCGGTACGACTGTCGCTTTGTGCGTACAGCGGGCGGTCAACATAAAATGCGTCCGGGATTTCGCTGATCATGATTTCTCCGTCGACGCTTAAGTCCGGTCTTACATCATCCGGCAGTTCTTGTGTGAATGTGACATCAACCAATACGCTGCCATTGAGCACAGCGGGATCAATACGGGATACTCGCCCGGTGATTTTATTGTTGCGGGTATCTACGATAACACGCTGTCCGACAACCACCTGGCGTATCTGAATTTCCGGAATCTGTAATTCAGCGATCAGTGAATGTTGTTGTGCGAGTTTGGCAATACTATCGCCCGTCATTACGCGTTGACCGGATATCAGCGGCATCTCCAATACGATGCTGTCCATACCGGCTTTAACCTCCAGGTTATTGACTTGCTGTTGAATGATCTCCAGGCTTTTTCTGCCTTTATTCAAACGTGCAGCACGTGCGGCATTTTGCGCATCCAGGGTTTTCTCAAGCGTAGTGAGTTGTTGTTGTGCGCTTAACCAACGCTGCTGGTACTGATTCATCGTCAAGCGGCTGCGCTCATAATCCAGTTTTGATACGGCGCCGGTTTTCATAAGTTCTGCACGGGCAGAATATTCCAACACACTGTTTTCATAATCGAGCCGGGCATTTAATATCTCGACTTTCTGTTCTTCGAGGCCGGATTCCTGCACTGCCTGGGCAGCACTCAATTCGGCCTCCAGTGCCGCAAACTCCCACTCCGCTTCCGCCAGTTGTTGTACCAACCGGGAATTATCCAGCACAACAATCGGATCGCCTTTATTCACCAGATTCCCCGCCTTAACCACGCGTTTCGCCACAACACCTTCGACGCTGGCCGAAAGCCATTGAATATTGTCCGGCACCAGGATGCCCGCACCCCTGACCGAAACGCTGAAGTCGCCATGTTTGACTTCCGCTATCACCACTTCGTCACGATCAACGCTGATGTCTGCCTGGGCGAGTTGCCAGAGATAATGCAACACTGATCCCAACCCCAGAATGATTAACAATCCCACAACAACTCGTTTGGTCGCGGGCACCTTTGTCCTGGTAATTGCAATATCCATCAAGGCTCCGTTTTTTAACACTCACTACGCCACTATCTCTATGGCAGCTTCCGTGCCAATTCATAACGCCTTGAAATCGCTGGAAAATAGTGAGTCACGCCTAATAACGAGTCCTGCTTATGGGAAAACCGCTACAAGGGCAATCCCATATTCGGGATATGGATTGTGCTGAATCGTGCTCGCATAGTCCGATATTTTTCGCATGAGCCGTCGATTTTGGCTCTTATTAATCGACTAATCATTAACACTTACTGACAGCCACTGGCGGCCAGTTTGGGTATGATGTCGGCCAGGCTGCTGTTGCCTGTCAGGTAAGCTCTTTGATAACGGAAGTTTTATATGTCTGATTACTCCACTCACCCTACCCCGTCCCGTATTTCCGCGCGGGAATTTACACTGTTGATCGCGTTGTTGATGTCGATTGTGGCCATCTCTATAGACGCCTTATTGCCTGCGCTTGGATTCATCAGCCGGGATATTTCCCTCGCTCACCCTAACCAGGCGCAATACATCATCAGCGCATTATTTTTGGGTATGGCCCTGGGCCAGTTGGTGTGTGGCCCGCTGTCCGATGCGACGGGCCGCAAAAAAATCCTCTATGCCGGTATCGGCCTGTTTCTGGTCGGCAGTCTGATCTGCTTTTTTGCGCAGGATATTAATACCCTGTTGCTCGGGCGTTTTATTCAGGGATTAGGCGTTGCCGGCCCTTATGTGTCTGCTATCTCCATCGTGCGCGATAAATACACAGGCAATGAAATGGCCCGCATCATGTCGCTGGTGATGTTGATCTTTATCATGGTGCCGGCGCTGGCGCCGAGCCTGGGGCAAGCGGTGTTGCTGGTCAGTTCCTGGCGTTATATTTTTGTGCTTTACATTATTTACGCGATGATTATCGGCTTGTGGATTTTTATGCGGTTGGAGGAAACCCTGCCCAAAGCGCATCGCATTCCGTTTTCCACGACCGGTTTTATAGAAGGTTTTAAAGAGGTTATCGGCAACTACCACACCATGTGCTACACCCTGTGCATGGGATTATTTTTCGGCAGTTTTGTCGGTTACCTCAATTCATCACAGCAAATTTTTCAGGAGCTGTTTAGCACCGGCAAATTATTCACCGTTTATTTCGGTGTGCTCGCATTGTTGTTTGGTGTGGCATCGCTGGTGAATGCGCGCTTTGTGGAAAAATGGGGCATGGATTATTTGTGTAGCCGCGCCGTGCGTGGGTTGATTGTCAGCTCCGCTATTTTCCTGGCGGTGCAAATGCTGATGCCGGTTAATTTGTGGATGTTTTTGATTTACGCCGCTGTAGTATTTTTCTGCTTTGGCCTGGTATTCGGCAACATCAATGCCATGGCGATGGAACCTATGGGTCATGTCGCCGGGATCGCATCGGCCATAATTGGCGCAAGTTCTTCGATTATGTCCATGGTTATCGGTACCACCATCGGCCAACTGTACAACGGCACCCTGGTGCCGGTAACCAGTGGTTTTCTGATCCTGAGCATAATTTGCCTGTTTATCCTGCATTTGGCCAAGTCGCGTAAACCTGCGGACGCGGAGCCGGCAGTGGAATAATGGAAGCTATAAGACGGCGGCTAGGTCAGCCGCCGTCGATGATTTCATTTATCGCTGGTGTTTGCGCGGGTTTGTGCGTAGTATGCGCGGCACGACGCACTTCGGTCGGCGTCGCCTCTCCTTTTCGCTGCAGCTTGCCATCTTTCAGATCATCTGCCGCGACACTTCCAGCTCTCCCGGACCGTGCCAAATGATGTTTGGTGGGCAGAGCGACAGGAATAAACCTTATGTCTTTCGATTCCCTCGGCTTACGAGCCGAACTGCTGCGTGCTATTGCTGATGAAGGCTACAGCACCCCGACACCTATTCAATTACAAGCCATTCCTGCCGTATTAAACGGTGGGGACATTCTCGCAGCGGCACAAACCGGTACCGGTAAAACCGCCGGCTTCACCTTACCGCTGCTGGAAAAACTCAGCCAAACCACAAAAACCACTAACGGCCGCCGCCCGGTACGCGCACTCATCCTCACGCCCACCCGCGAATTGGCGGCGCAAGTGTATGAAAGCGTACGCACCTACGGCAAGTACGTGCCTTTACGCGCTACGGTTGTGTTTGGTGGTGTTTCCATTAATCCACAAATGATGAAATTGCGCGGCGGCGTAGATATTCTGGTCGCCACACCCGGACGTTTGCTAGACCTGGTCCAGCAAAACGCGGTGAAATTAAATGAGCTGGAAGTACTGGTGCTCGATGAAGCGGACCGCATGCTGGACATGGGTTTTATCCACGACATCAAAAAAGTCCTCGCACTTTTGCCAGCAAAACGCCAGAACCTGCTGTTTTCTGCCACCTTCTCTGACGAGATCAAAGCACTGGCGGATAAACTGTTAAACCGCCCCACCTTGATCGAAGTTGCGCGTCGCAACACCGCTTCTGAGCGCGTCACCCAACGCGTACATCCGGTAGATCGTCATCGCAAACGCGAATTGCTGTCGTACCTGATCGGGTCCGGTCAATGGCAACAGGTGCTGGTGTTTACCCGTACCAAACACGGCGCTAACCGCTTAACAGAACAACTGATGGAAGATGGCATCAGTGCTGCCGCGATTCATGGCAATAAAAGTCAGGGCGCGCGAACTAAAGCATTGGAAGATTTCAAGCGCAATACCATTCGTGTACTGGTTGCCACAGACATCGCCGCGCGCGGTATCGACATTGACCAGTTACCGCATGTTGTGAATTATGAATTGCCCAATGTACCGGAAGATTATGTGCACCGTATCGGTCGTACTGGTCGCGCAGAATGCGAAGGAGAAGCTATTTCACTGGTGTGTGTGGATGAACAAAAATTCTTGCACGATATTGAGCGATTAATTAAGCGTGACATTGAGGTTGTGGTGTTACCCGGTTTCGAACCTGACCCCAGCATCAAAGCAGAGCCGATCAAATTGGGTCGCAACATGACCATCGGTCGCGGTAATAGCGGTGGCGGGAATGGCAACGGCAGAAACAGTAATCGCAAGAGCGGTGACCGGCCTAAAAGTGCCCAGGCACCGCGCAAACCTGGTTCCTCAAACTCCCAACATAAAAAGCCGGCGAAAACCGGTTCTTCCGTTGCTAAACATACGTCTGCACCTAAACGTGCTCACTCAGAGCATCGGGGAAAGACGCAGGCATCTGGTAATCGTTGAGTAATTACTGAGTTATAAAAAAGCCGCTATTACTGTTGTAACAGCGGCTTTTTTTTGCTTTAGAAATTATTCATCTTCCTCATCATAATACTGCTGATCACGCGGCAGCATAATCGCAATATCATCGTAGAAATAATTTCTGACATTGGTGAATACGGCGGGATCAACTTCGTCCAGCGTTTCTACTTCCACCAATTGTTCATTACCCGACGCGAGTAAGTCAGACAGGCTGCCTTGAATAGTGGCCTGGTTATCTACCGTAGTCGGTCTGGTATCGAAGCCCCACAGAGGCCCCCAGCTTCGCGCACCGCCGATAAACAAATAATCCTTCACGTAAATCACCAGCATGCGATCCGGACTGCCGATACTGCCGACGGGTGTCGTGAGTACGGCTGAACGGGCGACGATATCCGGATTTTGGATATTCGGGCCGGGATCATTACTACCCAACAAATTACCGTTAGCCACATTGATCGTCAGCGTACCAATTTCATAATTGGCATTTGCCGTACCACCAGCCAAACGTGAGTCGGTTTGACTCTGGTCGTATAACGTACCCGATGTATTATCCAAGGTAATATCGCCCGCGAGATTATGAAGAACAACATCACCATTGGAATGAAGACGATTGATCGTGAGTGCTTGGCCGTTTTGCAGATCAACCAAACCGGTGTTATTGCTCAGCGACAGCTCGCTGATCATGGTTTCAAAACGGTTCTCCGCACCGATACCGGTCAGCGCATCAGCCACTAATCGATTAGCGGTTACGTTGACGCTATCGCCATTACCATCGGTGATGGCACCACGGGTTGCTGAAAGTGTGACAGTACCGGCCTCTGCGATAAACGATGTAGCAGCGATGGAAGAACCTGTGTAAGTAATACCGCCGCTGGCTGCCGTTGCCACAGCGTTAGTTCCCATCGCAATGTCACCTGCGGCAGTCAGGGTGATATTACCTTGCTGCGTGCTTAGCTGGCCTTGCTGCTGAATACCGCTGCTGAGTGATTGCAATACAATGTCATTGTTGGCTTCCAGGTTGCCTGCAAGATTCATATTGTTATTACTTGTTAAATTGATGCTACCGGCTGTGGAACGAATCAAATCATTAATTTGGGTAGTGCCACCAATATCAAGATTTACATCACCGGCCGCCGTGATGCTGCGAGCTGTCATATCGCCACTTGTGTTGACATTAACATTTCCGGCAGATGCTGCGATTTGTGTACCAGAGTTCATCGTAAACTGGCTGGCGTTAACCGTGATATCACCTGTTTCACTCAACACATTACTTTGCTGGGTCACCAATCCCTGCGCCGTGATGGTCATATCGTTTGTGGTGGTAATGGTACTACCCAGGGATATTTCTTCACCCGCGTTCAGCGCCAGAGAGCCGACATCCACCACACCATTCACAGCGATACTCTGAGCGGTCAGATCAACCGCTCCATTAGCTGTTGCTCCTGTCAATGACAAGAGATCACTATCCTGTAGTGTTACAGCATTCGCTGAATTAATTCGCACAGAGTTGAAATTATTGTTGGCATTGGTCAAGACAACGTCGCCAGCGGTAGCAAATTCGGCAAGCCCATTAATGGTCAGAACACCCGTGCCATTGATGGCACCGGTAGAATCAATCGTCAGGTTTTGCGCTTGAATATCACCGAGGTTGGTTGCAGAACTATTGCGCAACTCCACCAAGCCATTTGACGTAAAAGACAGGTTACCGGTCAGTTCATTTTCGCCGGTCAGAATAATGTCACCGCCGGTTGTATTCGCAATAAAGTCACGCGAAAAAATCAACGGCGTACTGCTGGTCAAGTTGCCGCCCAAGCGTAGATCAACGAGATTGTTGGAAGACAACTCTGCAACGTCCAGTGCATTTTGTTCTTGCAAGTAAATGCCGCCACTCGCTGCGGTGACATAAAGACTATTCACATTGGTAATCAAACGGTTGTCAGCGCTGCCTACTTGTGCCGTTCCATCAAGACGCAGACTGTTGGCGGTAATCAGCCCGGCACTATTAGCCGTGACACGGGCGTTACGCAAGGTTAATGAATTGGTTACATTCACGACGCCTTCGATATTAATTTGATCATTGCTCGCCGCCGCAATCACCAGATTATTCTTATTGGTGTAATTTATATCGGTCAGAGTGTTCAAACGATAGCGGTTGTTCGTCAGTGTAAACACATCCTCCGTCGAGGTACCGTTGACCATCAAGGAAGCCGCACGCAGGTTATCGTTTACCTGGCCAACCTGCTCAAAGGATACCGTGTAGTTATTACCGGCCGCATCGGTATATACCAATTCACCACCTGCGCTGGTGGTATTGTGAAGCGCGGTATAGTTTTCGTTACCCCCACTGATAATCAATTGGTCTGTGTTATCGCCACCCACAAAATTTACACCGCCCACGGCACCAGCCGAAATATCCGCCGTCAGGGTATCGTCGCCCGCATCACCATAAATGCCACCTTGTACCGTACCGCCATTAACAACAAAGGTGTCATTGTTATCACCGCCACGGATAGAGCCAGTTAATAAACCCTGGCCGAGCCTGAACGTATCGCGCCCCGTGCCACCTTGTAAATTAGCAAAGCCTTCGAAGGAAATGTTGTCATTAATGACGACGCTATTTTGTTCAGCACCCAACACCCAATTGTTATTACCGTTATCACCAAAAATAGTACTGTCGGCATTGTTACCTATGTAACGCTCAATATTAATAAAACCCGCACCATTGACATCAGCCAAGCGCACATCGGCATCATTGGCCAGGCTTTTATCGACGCTATCACCATCAACATGCGCCCCACCGTCCACCGTGCCGGTTAAATTGCCGTTAGCCACAAAACTAAAGGTATCATCCTGATTCCCCCCCACCGCATTCTGGAAGTTGGTAAAGGTTAAACCTGCTGCTGTTTCTGTTTTATTGAAGGTGCCGGTATTGGTACCGGTTATTTGCCAGGTATTTTCACGGTCACTCGCTACCAGAATATTATTAAAGTCTGCGTCAGCAGTTATCTCTTCAATACCCAGAACATTAATACTGTTAGCTACTGCACCGTCACCTGCCTCAAGCACCTGAACACGGCTATCGCTGCCTCTGGCAACAAGATTCACCAGATCGACACTGGCGCCACCGCCACCGTTGATAACACCTGTAATACTGGCATTGCTATTGGCGAAGATAAATTCATCAACCAGATCGCCGCCCATCAAATTAGCAAAACCTGAGAAATCGAAGGTCCCGTTTAACGTGCCTTCATTTACATCGAGAATATTCCATTCGTTTGGCGCTGAGTTGCTGCCAATTAACGTATGGTTAGCATTACTGTTGGCATCAGCTCTTTCAATGTTAAGCGCATTGAAATCAGCATCTGTTGTTTCATTGAGCGCAACGCTGAGGTTGTTGCCAGCACCGGTTAAATCCAGCGTATCGCCGTTGGTATGCGTGCCGCCGTCGATAAGGGTGACTGCGCCATTGTTAAATACACGAAAGGTATCATCGCCGGCACCACCGTTTAGCGTACCGACAAAATTATTATTGATAATAAATTCATCTGTTGACGAACCGCCCTGAAGAATTTCCATACCCACAAACTGTTCGATGTAGGTCGGGCCATTGTTTATGGAAAGATCGCGGTCATTAATGTTCCATTCGTTATTATCGTTACGACCAACAAGTGTGTCGTCGCCATCCTGACCATCAAGAGTGTCAGCACGGCCATTGGTACCCACTACAAATCGGTCGCTACCCTCTCCGCCCAAAATAGAAGCAATATCAGTATTGATGGTAAAAACATCTTGCCCACTACCGCCCTGGAGGCGTTGAATATTGGAAGAGGCCACGAGATATTCAACAGCATCTGCTGTAATGCTCACGCCGGTATCCGCCGCTATTATCCAGGCATTACTTGCATCGCGCCCGGTGATGGAGTTATCCGCTCCACCGCCACCATCGACGCTGCCGCTAATACGGCCAGGATTTTCCGAAGCAAAAACAAAGTGGTCTGAACCGGAACCGCCAACCAGACTGTGAAAGTCAATGAACTCTACCTCAAAGTTCGTGGCGGTAATAACGCCATCATTCACACCATTAGCAACCGTGCCATCTGCATCAAAATCGGTGATGTTCCAGGTGTTATTGCCTGATGCAAGAATTAAGCGCGTCTCGTCATAATCATTACCCACTACGCGCTGGATATTGGTGAGGTGAATGCTGGCATCGCCGCCACTGGTACCAAATCCCACTTGATGCGCACGTGTTGCGCCGCTGATATCAACTTGATTGACACCGTTGCGGCCATTGATTGAGCCGGTGATTGTGCTGTTGCCTGAGAAACTAAAAATGTCGTTGCCGTCGCCGCCGATGAGGTTGGCGAAGTTGGTGAAGATGATGCTTTGAGAGGTTTCGTTGGCGATGTAGCTGATTGTGCCTTCGTTGTCTATAGTGCCAATATCATCAACGTTCTCAATTCCCCAATTGACTGCCATTCCTGCTGCTGAGTTTACCGTTAAGGTGCCGCCATTTACATTTTCACTACTGATAATTTCAGCGTTGGTAACACCTCTAAAAACGCCGCTTACATCCCCGGCGAGATCAAGCTCCAGGTTATCTGCAACAATTACTGTATCGGTTAAACCGCCTCCTGCATCAATTGAACCGGTACTGATAAAATTTTCTATCTCGCCACGAAATATATCCTGTTGATTTCCGCCAGTCACATTTTCGACTCCGGAGAACCGGATATTGTTATTCAAACTGCTCACACCATTTGTGATAGACCAGGCATTCGCGCGATTCGGACCTTGAATGGTGTCATCACCTGCCTCACCAAAAAGATCTACTGATACATCACCTGTTGAGGTTATAAAAAAGATATCGTTATCACCTTGACCAAAGATATCTCCGTCAATGGTGGCACCGATATTAAATCTATCATCACCATCACCACCTCTGACACGACCGCTTATATTGTGATTGAGCGTAAACTCATCTGCGTCTGAACCACCGTGAAGGTTCTCGAAACTGTTAAAAGTAACTCGCCCGCCTGTGCCTGTGGCGCTGTCTATTCGCCCACTGTTGGTCGACGTTGTAACCCAGTCGCTCGCGATATTAAACCCGCTGAGCGTATCAGTTTGCCCGCTGCCATTAAGGGTCACATTTGAGGTAAAAAAATCGGTATGTGCCAGCACGATATTGCCAGCCTGGTCGAGATTGACATTAACGCTTCCCTGGCCCGCTGCATCGCCATGGTTAGCATTAATATCACCACCCAAGCTCACTGACGAACCAGCTGTGATAGTGATAACTCCACCAGTACCCGATGCCCCCATTACTGAAGGATCTCCTGATACCGCGCCAGCATCAGCACCCGATGTATTAATTCCGCCGATATTTACTTGACTGCCATTCAGAATGACACTGCCACCACCATGTCCGTCGCCATTCGTATTGCCAAGACCTTGTGTATTCAGAGAACCCAATGCAATAGCACCGTCACTGGTGATATTGATTGAACCACCCACTGCACCTGCTCTGGAAGTAGTAATATTGCCTGCCGTAAAACTATCAACATCATTGGCCGTTAATGAAGTAGCAGCAATAGAACTGGAGCCGGCATCCACATCACCTTGAGCATATAACGTGATACCACCCAGCTGATTGGTCGCACCAATATTTCCACCAAAAGTAATGTCATCTGCCGTAATCGTTAAAGAGCTTAGATTAGTAGAATCAATTGTTCCGGTGATTTCGACATCACCCCGTGAACCGCCATCACTTGCATCGATACTGCGCCCTTCATTGAGTATCAAACCTGCACTTAATGTAATGTCGCCGCCATCAGAAGTAATGGAGCCCAATATAAAACTGTCCACATCTCGCAACCTAATGTCACCGTCGTTGGTATTTGCCGACACAGTTCCAGTAAAATCATTAGTCTGTCCATTCAGCACGATGGTGTTATTCGATCCACCTGCCGATAACCTGGCATCCCGGGTTACAATGCTTGACCCACTAGCTTGAGAGATTCCGCCGTTCGTCGCTGTAAGTGTCAAATCGCGAACATTCACACCATTTAACGTGATGCCTCCTTCCGAATCGGTAATATTGACATCCCTTGCGCTCGTTAAAACAAAGCCACCGGTGAAACTATTGTCATCGTCTGTGAAAGTGACATTCCCCAAGCTTCCAACATCAATGGTCGTGCGGCCATTGATTGTTAGTTCGCCACTGGCTTGGGTAACGTTCATTTGTGAAATAGGCAGAGGTGAGGATCTGCGAGATATTGTCAGATTGCCTGAACAGGTTCCTGCCGAGCAATTTGCATCAGTTTTAATAATGCCCAAGACTATTGAAGAGCTTGCCGAAATGCTGACATCCCCTCCCAATGAATAGCTTCCATTATCATCATCGTCTGCATCATCAGTGTTGATAATCTGACCTGCGGAGGTAAATGTATTACCTGATGCCGTGAAATTCCCACCGGAAGTGTAAATATCATCATCAATAAACACTCCACCACTACCATTATTATCCTTGTCTGCAGTCAATGTAATGTTTAACGAGTCTCTGGCATCCGAGATTGAATCATATATTTTCTCTTCAATTGTAACGTTACCGTTAGCGGAGAAATTTAAGAATGGTTGATCATCATGACCATATGGTTGACCATTGTCATTACGCGGACCTATATCGTTATATGCCAATGTACGCGTAAGAGTAAAATTTCCCCCGGCTTCTGCTGTCACCGAACCACTTTCTGTCGTAGGCGTACCAGGTGGATAACTAAAATTCACGGAACCAAGCTCAATATCGCCACCAGAAATAATAGAGATATCCCCGGCACCACCGCTGGCTCTGGTATTTAGCGCATAATCTCCATTGTTAAAACTATTGGTAAACCTCCCGCTGTTTACAACAAAGATATTGCCGCCACTGGTTGTTAAGCTATTGCGGATATCAACGACGCCAGTGTTAAACCGATCAGCCACATCACCAGTAGCTGATAAAAATATGTCTCCGCTGTTTGTGGTTAGAGATCCGTTGATACTTAGATTACCAATTACTGAGGCACCACTACCGATATAAGGAGCAACCAGTTCTGGGTTTTCACCACCTGAAAGAGAAACGTCTCCAGCAGCGAGTAGAATGGTAGGTGCTCCACCGGAATTGAGATCTGCAGTAACTGAGGAGGATGAATCAACGACTATGTTATTACCTGCCTGGATAGAAACTGAATTAGTGAAGTTATTACCAATAACTCCGCTAATCGTAATATTATCAGCGGCTTTAATGCTAATGTTACCTGTAGTATTTAATGATCTGGAAGAAATAAGGCTGAAGTTCCTTCCTGTAGAGCTGGCACAATCAACCTCTCCGCAGCCATTAATGCCTGAGACGAAGTTTATGTCGCCTGCTCGTAAATTAATGTTCGCGTCTACTCTAATGGTATTTCCCGCTTGGAAAGTTAGATCATTTTCGTTGCCTTGGTTAGCTGAAATATCAGCGTTAACGTTAATGCTATTTGTTGCCTGTAAAATAACATCTGCAGAGCCTAAAGCCGTAACAATTGCACTTGCATTTATACCAACATCAGCTTCATCATCATATTCAAATATCCCCGTGCTTAAATCATCAGATCCACCGAAACCGACTATTGTTAAATTGGTAGGGTCAAGCAAAAGAGTTCCCTTGCCGATATCACTCGACAAATCAGCATAACCATTGAAATCCAGTTGTTCTTTCCCGGAAATTTCGGCGAACCCGCCTGCACCACTCTTTAAGCCACGAGCAAAAATACTTCCATAGTACCGAGTAATTTCGTCAGCCCAAACTATTACCTTACCCCCATCACCACTGGTCAATGCATCAGAATAGATATTTGTTTCTTCCGCAATGTATGTACGATGGGAATTTCTAACTTGATTGTTTTTTCCTTGAAAATCTCCACCGATGAGCACACTGCCACCACCAGTTGCCCCGGAAGTATCTATGCGAGCTTGGTCCAGCACACCAACATGATGACCAAGTATTTTTACCTCACCGCCTTTTTTATTTTCTTTAGCAACGGCAGATGTTTGGCTGTTCTCTGTTAGTAAGGCTGTTGATAACGCGTGCAATTCAACAGAGCCGGCAGAAGCATATTTGGAATCTGCTGAAATTACGCCACTACTAGTAACATTTTCACCAATAATTGCTACCTGCCCAGCGTTGTGAGTATCACTGGACACATCGATTGTGCCTGCATTAACCACGTCGGCACCTGCCCCCAAGGTAAAACTTCCATCGTCGTGCACGACTACACTACCGGCAGAATCCAGGTCGCCACGATTAACAGCCTGAGAAAAAATATCCTGGCTGGTACTGGCAGTTAATAAAATCCTGCCTCCTTCAGCAGATATCTCCCCATTATTGATTAGAGCAGCATCTACTCCCAACTCATCCTGCAACACCTCTTTCGTAACTCGGACACCAACTAATCCCTGCGGATCAAAGGTGACAACGGCCTCTTTTCCTGCGGCAAGATTTACTGCACCCAACCTCGCAGAAATCATGCCCTCATTTTTCACCTGTTGCCCAATCAGGGAAATTGAGCCGCCTGTGGCTGCATTGATAATCCCTGAATTAATCACCGCGCCCTCGGTACCTTCCAATGCAGTCAGCGTGAATTCTCCATTCATAAAATCCGCCGGATCTATGCTTAAACCACTAGCTATCATCCCACCAACATTAATATGCGAATTTTCTCCAAAGAAAACACCATTTGGATTTACCAACAAGATATGCCCATTAGCTTCAATGCGGCCGTGGATCTCAGAGCCGGTGTGGCTCAACACTCGATTTAGTGCCAAAGATGAAGATGATGGTTGAATAAACTGGACCCGCTCATCGGCAGCCACATCAAAACTCTGCCAGTCAATTGCCATGCGATCCGTTTGTTGCTGAACTGTTGTATTTAACCCTGACTGATCAATGGAGCCTCTCCCACCCACAACCTTTCCACCCTCCGGGCCAGCTAATGTCTGGGACGCAATCATTAGTTGCGATGCTGCAGCGATTGCCACACATAGCGTTTTACGGGAATGGATAGATTTTTTCATGGGGAATATTTCTGCATTAATAAGACAGGATGGTTACTAGTATTTAATCACCATCAACACGCAGCTCAAATTCGAACAGAAAGTAATTTTTGAGAGAGAGTATCAATTGCTTTTCTTCTCGAAATTTTCCGGTGATTTTTTGAAATGTTTCTTTATCCCGAACTTCCTTTTTGCCTATCATCTGAGCATGATGTTGAAGATGCCAGCCCTTTAAGGCTGGCAATAAAAACTTTCTTAATCAGGTGTCTGTGATTTTGAAATGACTACATACTCAGCACTTTTTGAATCAACGGCATATACACCTTGAGTTCTATTATCCAGATAAAACAGGTAAGAAAAACCAGGTTCCAGGTAAAGACTATGCACAACATTAGCCGGTGAGGTAGAAAAAGGATCAAAAAAGCTCTCCCGCTCTCCCGTATTTACATTAACTTTAAGAATGCCATTTAGACCAGAATCAAAAAATACATATTCAGCCAGGTTATCGCTCGCCATAGCACGCGCACCATAAAGTGGTAAGCCGGGTTGTGGATTTTCAAGATCAGAAATGACTTCACGGTCTCCAGTTTCCAAATCAACAGAAAACAAAGCAGCTGTAGTCGCGTCACCATCTCCTACTAGCGCACGATTGTTCTCGACATCAACCAAAATTGAGTTTGGAGCTACAAATGCTATCCCTTCATGCGAATTATCAGAAACCAGCGTTCTCTTTCCAGAAGCAAGATCGATCTTTTGCACATTAGGTACATCTTCATCAACAATATATGCAATATTTGGATCGTTTGGATCAAGAGTAATATTGGCCGGAGCGCTTAGGATGGGCTGTTGATCATCAGGAGTTTCACCATCACTTAGTAAAGTCCGAGTACCATCCGCCAGATCCACCACAATAATTTTCCTACCTTGATCCAGAACCAGGGCACGATTTCTATCAGCATCTGCATCAACAACAATTCCGGTTGGACGCAGAAATGTATTTTCAGTATTCGGAGTATCTGGGCCTGACAAAATCGTTCTTACACCAGTGAGAAGATCCACAGCGATGACTGCGGAAATTCCGTCCACATATTCAAAATTCGTGACTAATATACGATTGTTCGCTTTATCAAAGGTCAAATGATTTCCGTAAGTAATTGGATTGTTCTCATCAGGAAATTCTCCAGCCTCCTCAGCACGATGAATCACCACAGAACTCGCAGTCTCATTAACGTTATCTGCATCATCCACCACTTCAACAACAAGCTGGTTTTCGCCTTCAGCCAGAGTCACGGTCGCTGTCCAATTGGTATCATCACTGAATACCGCTTCAGCATCATTTACCATCAAACTCTTGATGCCACTGTAATCATCGTTTGCAACACCACGTACCAAGATGGTTTCTGCATCTTTCATGGACATGGGTGGGGGGAAAGTAATCTGTGCAGTGGGGGGCGTTGTATCGGCGAGGGTTGTCACTACAAATGTGCCGGTCACACCGCCAATGTTCAACGTGGCGCTAGAATCGGTTTCCAGGCTCGTTGATGCCACGACTTTGACAGTCACCATTTGGCCGTTAGTCACTGTGCCAGCGCTGCTGGTGTAGCCACCATCATTGATCGAATATTGACCCCCTTCAACACTGATTGCCGCAGGCGCATTAATACCACCGACGGTGATAGGCTCGGAAACCACATCCTCACCCGGCTCTGCATCAGCGACTACATTCAAGGTAAACGCATTCGGCGTAGTATCCGGTGGAGTAATCGGTGGTTCATTGCCACCGCCACCGCTTCCGCCACAAGCGGTCAATGCCGCAATAATTCCTATGAAAAAGGTTTGTTTGATCCATGATTGCGGGCTTTGAACAATCGTCATGACGAGTAGTACTCCTGTAACAAAACGTGATTTTTTGCGACAACCTTGAGACCGGGCGGTTTCAGGGCAAACGGCGCAAAGTATGACAGAGGTCACATAAAGGGAGTGTGATGGTGTTAAAAAATAGTACGGAAGTTATAACCAAAATTAGTGAATTGTCCCTTACAAGCAACGGTATACCATTGCTTTTACTCATTTTGGAGGCAGGTATCTGTTAAAAGTTGTAAGAAGGTCATCCGTTCTCTTCCGGATTTTCAACGGGAAGCAAGCACAATGAAATTAACTTTCATTATGCTTAATAAAGATTTGCCTTGATCGAGAGTTTAAAATCCTAAATCTCACCGCTGCAAATCATACTTCCGCATCTTCTCCACCAAGGTAGTACGTCGAATACAAAGCCGATCTGCCGCGCGGGCGACAACACCGCCGCAATCATTTAGCGCCTGTTGAATTAAATCGCGTTCCAGGTTGGTGATATATTCGCGCAAATCGATGCCTTGCTCTGGTAGCAAAGGCGTGTCGTTCATACTGACGTAACTGGCGTTGCCGTTTAGGGCTGCTGTTTGTGCTTGCGGGATAAATTCTTCATCGGTTAAATCGACATGGCGATATTTGGCCGGCAAATCCTGCACACCAATGACACCATAGGGATGCATGATCGCCATACGCTCGACGAGGTTGGCGAGCTCACGCACATTGCCTGACCATTCATGATGGCACAGCGACATAATCGCAGCGGAGTTAAAACGAATAGAACCGCGCTGCTCACTTTCCATGCGTGAGACGAGTTCATTAATCAATAGCGGAATATCTTCTTTGCGTTCTTTCAGCGCGGGCAATTCGATGGGAAAAACATTGAGCCGATAATATAAATCTTCGCGGAAACGAGCATCGCTGATCATGCCTTCCAGGTTGCGATGCGTCGCGGCAATCACACGGACATCGACACTTTGCGTTTTATTGCTCCCTACCCGCTCAAAGCAACGTTCTTGTAACACACGCAGAATTTTTACCTGCATGTTCAGCGGCATATCGCCAATTTCATCGAGAAATAATGTGCCGCCTTCCGCTAATTCAAAGCGGCCGGCGCGGGAATTAATTGCACCGGTGAAAGCGCCCTTTTCATGACCAAATAATTCGCTTTCCAATAATTCGGCGGGGATTGCGCCGCAGTTTACCGGCACGAAGGGTTTATCACGACGCGGGGAGTTGTAATGCAGGTTGCGGGCGACCACTTCTTTACCCGTACCGGATTCGCCGGTTATCAATACTGAGACATCTTTATCTGCTACTTGCGACATCATCTCACGCACATTCTGGATCACGCGGCTGGTACCGACCAGGCTGCGAAACAGGTGCACCGGGCGGCGCTGCGGTTGGCGTTTGCTGACGGATTGGGCTTCGCGATAGAGCTGGGCGCGATGAAGTGTGTCGACCAATTTATTGTAGGTGGGAGGCACGGAGAGCGTGGCAATGATCATATGCCGCAACGAATCTTCAAGGCCAGCAGCAATGGACGTCTCATCACCGACCATCACCACAGCGAGCTCATCGTTCCATTGGCGTATGTCTTTCAGTAACTGATCCAGCCCCTGTTTGGCAGAGTGATAGTTACCGATAAACACCGCTGCATAATCTTCGCTTCCCGCTTCGGTGTTAACCGCCGCTTGCCATTCAGAGGCTGGGGTAGCGAGGCTTGTTTCACTGATAAAGTCGAGCAAAATCTTCAAATCGTGTCGACGTTGTTGATCATCGTCGATCACCAATACTTTATTATTACGCCACATACCGCTATGACCTTATGTCGTTTTCAGTGGGAAAAACAGCCACCCTTGGACAATACCCCGCCACAAGCAAACCATGCTTTCGAGTCAAACAAGTGACTAGCGCCACTAAGTAATAGACCAGAATAATGGCTTGGTCAAATAAATGACGCCTGGGGTTGCCTCGATCAATGAGGTCAAAAATTAGCCGTGCATCACACTCAAAATGTGATGTACGTCGAAAAATTGGCGATTTTGGCAGTGTTTGGCTTAGGGGGCAATCCCATCCCAGCCGGATTTGACGGTCTTGAGCAGTTCCGTGACCTCGGTGACCATACTGATGTCGTTCTGATGTGAGGCTTCCAGCAAACGCGCTTCCATGTATTCGTAGAGGCTATCCAGTTGACCCGGCAGTTCGCCCGGCACGTTCATATCCAGGCTATTGCGCAAACCGCCGATGATGCTGATCGCCTGACCCAGATATTTGCCCTTGTTAGGAATATCGCCGCGCTCCAGGGCGCCTTTCGCTGCCGCCAGCCGAGCCAGAGCACCTTCGAATAATAATTGGATGAGACGATGGGGAGAGGCGCTGCTGACTTCAACTTCCAGGCCGAGTTGGCGATATTGTTTGAGGGCTTCGGTGGGGTTGTAATTGGACATGCGGGCCTCCCGTTGATGACTAGTCTTTTATAAGCAACTCTAAGCCTAGCAGCAAATAGCGGGAGGGTCTGGAAAGCGTGTCAGATAGCCATCGCCGCCACTTGCTGGCGACAACGATCAATCACGGTGGCATATACGGCTTTTAATTCTTTCAGGGCGACGATTAAACCAGCCTGCCCGGTATGACGATTTGCCTGGATGACTTTGTCCACCAGTAACGGGCAGGATTGATCCAATCGACGCAGTTTCATCCAGTCGCTGGCTTGCAGTGCAGCGGCCATCTCATGTTGCAAGCTGCGTAACTGCATCACGCCGTGGATGCCGGCGTAGTCCGGATCAGGAACCAGAGTCACAGCCATCTCACACCTCCGTTGCAATGGCATCCCAGGCAGTTTTGATTTCATTCAGCAAACGCCCGCACTCGTCCAGACGCTCAGGGTCGTTGTGAAAATTCGCTTCGGTTAAACGACGAATCACGTAATCGTAAAGGTCATCGAGATTGGCAGCCAATTGGCCACCTTCCTTATCATTCAAACTACCCTGCAACCCACCAACGATGTTGACAGCCTTGCCAATTAATTCGCCTTTACGTGCAATTTGATTTTGCAGCATGGCACCTTTGGCTTGGGCAATACGCTCAAGGGCGCCTTCAAACAACATTTGAATCAAACGATGCGGTGAGGCATCCGCCACACCGGAATGCACTTTCAAGGACGAATAACTTTTTGCTGCCTGATACGAATTCATAGAGTTTTCTCTTGCCGGTGATAACTGCAACGGAACTGCTTTGCTTACCGAAGTTAGCGGCCTACGTGAGTTGAACTTTAGGCAGCCAGAAAATTTAAAGAGTGTTTCAATTAATTATTTTGCGACGTGAAAGGCAAGCGATCCACTAACCCATCAAGAAAGCTGCCCGTGTTGTTCAGGCTGCGTACAATGGACTCCATAGCGATAAACTGCGATTGCAAACGCAACCGATAAGCCTCACTGCGGCGCTCCAGTTGCTCCATATCTTCTTCGACATTATCGATTTCTTTATCGATATTGGTTTCGCGACCTTTGATCAAGCCGGAATTTTTCAGGAAGTCATTGATCAGGCTGTCCATCTGTCCGGCAAAACCGCGCGAGAAACCAATGGTCGCGTTGGTTACACCCGGAGTCACCAACATGCTCAAGCCTTCAGCCTTGCTGCCAATAGCAGGAAGCAGTACGTTGCCAAAACCAAATGCTTCAACACCGTCCACAGTGCCCGCAACATCTTTACCGGCTGTACCGATACCGACACCAATGCCCAGGTCTGCCATATCGGCACCTACGCTGGTGAAGGAGACATTGCTCGCGGCACCATAGGCGTTAGAGGTAAATTCGAGCTGGTTAGTATTGGTATTAAATGCGACCTGTACACCGACACGGCCGTTTTTAACCTCGGAATCGAGGTTGATTAACGACTGCATCTCTGCTGCCAACTCTGCACCGCTGGCGTAAACCTTGCCATCTGGTAGCGTGATGGTAGCGGCGCTCACACCGTCCACAACCACATTAAAGCTGTAATCTTTTCCGGTTGTGTCAATCGGAAATGTCATCGCGCCGGCAATAAACTGCCCTTTCTCCGGCTGTTGAGTAATAACCACTTCATAGCTGCCAGGTTGACTCGCACCACTGAAGGCAGTGACATCCAGCAGGCTGTTCGATGAGGAAGTTTTGGGCGTGAACAAATCCCTTACCGCATCAAAGTTTTTATCAATAGCGGCACGGAAATCGGTGTTGGTTCCGTCTTCCACAATCTTCAATGTACCGTCTAACTCGGTGCGAATACCCAAGGTAGATAAGGAATCAAAACCATTGGTGATACCGGCCACTGAACCGGTCATCATGGAGCGAATACTTTGCAGTAAATTTTTGGCCAAAGGGTCCTGGCGTAAACTGCCGTACTCACCCAACTCTTCATCAAAGCCAACCAGTTTTTCGACTTCGCCAAGGAAGGTGTTGTAAGTTTCCACAAAATCGCGAATCGCGGTTTCGGCAATACTTTTGTCGGCCGAAATATTGATGCTCACCGTTTCAGTCGGCGAGCTGTTGAAGATGTCAAACTCCATGCCTTCAATCACATCAGTCAAGTGATTGGACTCGCGCGTCAATAACAAACCGTTTACACGCACCAAGGCATTAGCGCCGCCTTGTTCTTGGACCAATGCCTGATTGGATGTATTGAAATTGAAATTTGCCAAACCCGGTGCGCCGCCATCTTCTGCTGCGGTCAGCTCAATCTCATTCGCTTCACCAGAAGGTGCGGTCAACAATAATTTATAAGAGCCACCATCACTCACGATGGTTGCCTGAACACCAATGTCGGCCTCGTTGATCGCGTCGCGCAAACCACTAAGCGTGTTGTTGGTGTCGTCAATGGTGATGGTTGCCCCGCTCTTGGCGGTGTTTACCGAGAATTCATCGAGCGTTTCATTCCAACTGCCGAACCGCAGTGTCAACGTGCCCTTGCCTACCGCGTCGTTAACGCTGCTGTAAGAACCTGAGCTGACGGATTGGGCCTGTGCAATCTGTTCGACTTTCAAACGGTAGTCGCCCGCTACGGCCTTCGCGTCCAGCTTGGTAATGCCCAGCAATGAGGTGTCGGGGATGGAGACCGCTTTGGCATTGAAGGTATCGGGGCTGGCGAGCGCATTGGCGGCGGTTTGTAAGGTCGCAAAAGAGCTGCGCAGCAAGCCGAAGTCTGAAATCTGGGTTTCAAGGAGTGTCTGGCGAGAGGTAAGACGATTCAGTTCCGGTGTCTTGTTGATTTCCACCAGTTGCTTGATCAGTGACGCTGAATCAATACCCGAACCGCCGCCCAGCGAGTTGATGATGCTGGAACCGGGGTTGGTGGTAGTGCTTGAGCTGGTGCTGTCAACCATGAAAACTGTCCTCTGGCGCCGGGGGATCAATATCCGCAGACATTGCTATGCTTGTATCGTTAAGGATAGCGGCAAACCTTGCCCAAACTTTAGTCGAATTGGAAAATATTCTCTCACTGGCCGGCTGTGTTGGGTTGGTGGAATGTGGTGTCGGATTACGCCCCTTTCGGGGCTAATGCGACCTACGGGTGTTGAGAACACCAGTAGGTCGGATTAGCTGCGCAGCAGCGTAATCCGACGCGATCCCACCAACCGGGTCAGGGCTACATCACCACAACCCGGTGGTAATCCCCACTTATTGCAGCAACTGCAATACCTGCTCAGGTCTGGCGTTGGATTGCGCCAGCATCGCGGTAGCAGCCTGTTGTAACACCTGGGCACGACTCAGGTCTGCGGTCTCGGCAGCAAAGTCAGCATCCACAATCCGCGAACGGGCGGCAGATGTCTTCTCTGATACGTTCGACAAGTTCGACACAGTAAAGTCCAGACGGTTGTTAACCGCACCTAGATCAGCGCGCGTTGCGCTCACCTGGTCGATACCCTTGTCGATGATCGCAATAGCGCGTTGTGCGCCGTCGGCAGTGGAGATATCAATACTGGCAACAGAACCCACACCTTCAGTCGCATTACGCTCTTGCAAGCCGGTAAAGGCGAGAACATCTGCAGCAGCAGCTGTTGCGCCATATTTGATGGAAATCTCACCACCACTGGCTGAACGCAAAGCAATCTGATCAGTACCCGATAAGAACGCAACCACACCCGTTTGTGAGGATGCTTCGTTGATGACACGAATGGCTTCCGTCGTGGTATCACCCACAGCCGCACCGCCATTAATCGCACCGATTTCAATGCCATTGATAATCAGGTCGCCTTCTGCGAGTGTGCCATCCGCTGTCACGGCAGTGATAGATGAACTCACCAGGTTTCCGTCCGCGTCTTGGGCGTCGATACCCAAAGCTGCCATCTCACCTGCGGCAATACCCGCTCCGGTTTCAATGGTCACGCCGCGTTTCTCAACGCTGGTGTCATTGAAAACCAATGAGAAGTTGGTAAGACCACCGTTGGTAACATCATCCAACCCGGTTGCAGCATTGTTGGTCGTGTTGTCAGCGACGGTAATCGACGTAGCGCCCGCCGCCGTCAACACTAACTTGCCGCTTTCATTCAACGTGGCTTCGATGCCGGTTTCTTCGTTAATTTTTGCAACCAGTTCTTTCATGCTGTTAGTGCCGGTGAGCACATACACTTGCGAGTTGCCGTCACCGTCAACCTTGGTCAGGGTCAGCGTATCTGTACCGGGACGCAGAATACCCGAGCCGGTATTGTCAGATGTAATCTGCACCAGCGATGCAGCTTCAGCACCCTTGCCATCGAGGTCACTATTAATGATTGCCAGGGCTTCATTCAAGGTGGTTGCCGGGCTTAAATCGCTGATCGCCGTACCGTTGACGATAAGCTCATCGCCACCTGCCAATGCCGTTAAAGAAGCCAGGCCAGCTGTGGTTGCCTCACCCACGATATCACCGGAAGAGCCGCCCAATGACGAGGTACTGAAAGAAGCAATGTTGATATCAATGGTCTGGTTCGCTTCAGAACCTACTTGCAAGGTCGTGTTGCCTAAAGAACCGTCCAACAATGGCTGGCCATTAAAAGAGGTTGTCTCGGCAATACGATTCAATTCCAGTTTTAATTGCTGCACTTCTGCGTTCAACGTATTGCGGTCAGCATCGGAGTAAATACCGTTCGCTGATTGAATAGAAAGTTCGCGCATACGCTGCAAAATGTTGGTCACTTCCTGCAATGCACCCTCGGCAGTTTGCACAAGGGAAACACCGTCGTTTGCGTTGCGCACTGCCTGGTTCAAACCGCGAACTTGTGAAGTCATGCGGTTGGAAATGGCAAGACCTGCTGCGTCGTCTTTCGCGGAGTTAATGCGTTGACCAGACGCCAAGCGCTCAGTAGAACGATCCAGGGCGTTCCCGGAGTTCATCAACTGGCGTTGCGAATTGATCGACGCGACGTTTGTGTTAATGACTAAAGACATAATAAATCTCCTAGTGATTATTCCTGCTCAGAGGATTTACTCTCCGGGACAAGTCGATTGACGAAGCCTGTAAACTTGTCAACAGACTTCTGGCAAACCCTGTGCATTACTGACCGATAACAACATGGTCAACACCTTCAGGATTTTTACATGGTGCCTGAGTGCCTTTTTGCACAGACTGTGCCAACGAAATAATCGGTGGAAATTTTTGCAGCAATTGCCGCTGGGAATGTCGAAAAAATGAAGGGGACTTTTTGCCGGTTTTGAAGCGAGGAAAATAAAAAAGGCGCATCTTTCGATGCGCCTTTTTTATCGCTAAACACAATCAGGTATCGCGTTTTTACCTGCTAGGCCTGCGCGCTAAACAGATGTAAATTTCCTTCTGAATCAAAGCCTTGCGCCAATTTTAGAAAAATCTCATCGGGGATCTGGCGAATCACATCCTGGGTCGCACGGTCCAGAACTCTTATCACGGTTTCACCCGCTTCCGGATCGTAACTGAAATGTAAATCGCGCTGTGTTGACTGAATATACTCATTCATTTGTGCCACAGCCGCCTGAACCCTTTTGCTGATATCGGCGTTTACATCAGGTTTGATTTCCGCTTCCGGTACAACCACATCCGGTTTAGCGGCAACATCTGGAGCTTGCGGCGGCAAGGTCTTGCCGCCAACATCCCTGGACCCTGCAGATGATGGAGCCAACACAGTAGCAACGGGAAATAGCTTGGCTTCTGCTCTCGTGACTTCACTCATGTGCGTATTCCTCAAAGTGATAAATTCGCCGGGTTGCCCCGGCGAAATCTATCGGCCTTATTGCAACAGTGACAATACTTGTTGCGGTCTGGCGTTGGACTGGGCCAACATCGCTGTTGCTGCTTGTTGCAGTACTTGCGAGCGGCTCAGGTTAGCAGTTTCCTGAGCAAAGTCAGCGTCGTTGATACGTGAACGAGCGGCTGAAGTTTTCTCAGAGATGTTCGCCAGGTTGGATACGGTGAAGTCCAGACGGTTGTTAACAGCACCGAGATCCGCGCGGGTCGCACTCACTTGGTCAATCGCATCGTCGATGATGCCAATCGCTTTTTGAGCACCGGCAGCAGTGGAGATATTAATACCAGCTACTGAACCTGCACCTGAAGCAGAGTTGCGCTCCTGAATACCTGTTTCGGCGTACATGGTGGCTGCAGCGTTGTCACCGTATTTCACGCTCAGGTCGCCAGTAGTAGAACCCAAAGCAATTGAGTCTGCCGCGTCGCCAGCGAAGGCGATTACACCAGTCAGGCTGCTCACTTTGTTGATCGCTTCAATCAGGTTATCGCGTTTTTCACCAGCGTCAGCACCAGCATCAACCGCACCGATTTCTACACCATTAATCACCAGGTCACCCTTATTCAAATCAGCGGCGAAGTTGGTGATAGTGGCGCCTTGCAGATTGCCTTGGTCATCAGAAATATCCAGGCCTAAAGCAGCTACGTTGGTCATCATGGCAGCAGAGGCAGCAGCATCATCCGCGCCTTCGATTTTTACACCACGGCCATCAGAGCTGGTGTCAGTAAAGGTCAAGCGGAAGTTACCATCAGTTTCAGCACCATCAAAACCGGCAGCATCCAGAGCAGCGGTACCACTACCGGTTACGGTGATGGATACAACACTTTCCTGACTCAGAACCAGATTGCCGTCTTCGCTCAAGGAAGCACTGATACCAGTAGTGTTGTTAATCTTGTCAACCAACTCACCCATATTGTTGGTGCCGCTGATAACGTATGACTGGCTGTTGCCGTCGCCGTCAACCACTGCGAGAGTCAGGGTATCAGTACCAGCAATCAACACACCGCTACCAATGCTGTTACCTTGTGAAGAAACCAGCGCAGAAGCCGTAGCGCCTTTGCCATCCAGGTCAGCATTAATAGAAGCCAATTTTTCGTTCAGGGTTGCACCGGCATCCGCATCAGCCAGGCTGCTCAGGGCAACGTCGTTTACATACAAAGTGGTATCGGCATCAGCGGCAGTGAAAGCGTTCAATGCAGCCAAACCAGTAGCAGACTCACCCACTACGTCACCGGCAGAACCGCCCAGAGAGTTAGTGCTGAAAGAGCCGATTTTCACATCGATAGTCTGGTTTTGCAGAGCACCTACTTGCAGGCTGGTAGTACCGAGAGAACCGTCCAACAGTGCGCGACCATTGAAGGATGTGGTTTGGGCAATACGATCCAATTCTGATTTCAACTGCTGAACTTCAGCGTTCAGGGTTTGGCGGTCAGCATCGTTGTAGATTCCGTTCGCAGACTGAACAGACAGTTCACGCATACGTTGCAGGATGTTGGTAGATTCTTGCAGCGCACCTTCTGCGGTTTGAATCATGGACACACCATCGTTAGCGTTGCTGATGGCGCGGTCCAGACCACGAACCTGTGAAGTCATGCGGTTACCAATCGCGAGGCCGGCGGCGTCGTCTTTGGCAGAGTTAATACGGTTACCGGAAGATAAACGCTCGGTAGCGCGGTCCAGGGCGTTGCCAGAGTTCATCAACTGACGTTGGGCGTTGATAGATGCAACGTTGGTGCTAATTACTAAAGCCATGATCAATCTCCTAAAATTTTGGTTCTGTTCACAGTCTTTTTGCGAGTTGCTGCGACCAGTCTGTTGGTGAAGCCTGAGAACAGTCACACCAGGTCTTCTGAAAAGGTTATCGTCCGGCTTCGGCAGAGCTTTAGAAGATTTTTAACAAAATCGTGAATTGGCGATTGAAAATTTAAAAAGCCTTTTAAATCAATCAATTAGGAAGTGGTAAAAAATTCGCTTGGGGGTGATTTGGGCGAGAAATGGCGGCGTTCGGCGTATCAATTGGCGTAAAAAAGTCGATTTACCGATTTCCGGTTATAAGAAAGGGGGTTGATTTGAGATCCGTCGCGTAGGTCGGATTAGTGGAGCGTAATTCGACAATATCAAAGGCCTTTGTAGGCCACCACCGCTTTGGTGGCTTTGATGGATTGACGCAGTTGTTCGCTGATCTTCGCTTTGCTGTTTTCTGCCACCGCAACGATTTGTTGGTCGATGGACTGGATGGCCTGGATTAAAGATTTGGCTTCATCGACCAATCCCGCCTGGGTAATGGCGATAAGGAATTGGCTTTCGCCTAACGCTGGCAAGCTGGCCTGGCGCTCTGCCATTTGGGTTTCGAAGGTTTCCCAGTTGTCGGCTTGCGCCAACGCCAATAGGGATTGGGTTTGAGCGAGGAAGCCTTCCAGAGGTGCGAGGATGGCGGGCATGTGGATTAGGCCTTACAAATAACTGAACAAGGTCAACTGGCTGACTTTAACAAAGCTTTGCTGCGCAGCGCTCAACACAAAAGTTTCCATCTGCAAGCGCGTGGAAGCTTCTGCATAATCAAGACTCTGTAAATCATTCAACACTTTTTCGTTATGCACATTTGAGTCCAGATTTAAATCCTTCGAGCTTTCCAGGGTATTTAACCGCGCACCCACTTCGCCATGAACCGAGGTAATATTGGTTAAGGCAAAATTTAAATTCACCAGGGTTTTATCCACCATCTCTTTAAATTGCGCCTTGCCCTCTTCCGTGTTGTCGATATTTTTCATCGCCTGGCTGAAGCGGGACAAGGTGGTAATCAAAGGTTGTTTGTTGGTGGACTCAACAAAAAACGAATCACCGGGGCGGCCATTTGTTGATGTAACACCGGTGCTGGTGGTCAGGCCTGTTGCGTTATCCACGTCAGCATTGCCGCCGCGCAGCGTCACGTTCATGCCATTCGCAGAGACAATTCCCGCTGGAGTGACAGTCAATCCAAGGTTAGCCAATTTGGCCGCGTTGGGGCCGGCGGTCAGTGCGTTAGCAAAATCGGTTGCGTTGTTTACCGCAACATTTAAATCCAGGGTTTCCGTTCTTCCGCCAACCGACACCGTAACGGTCGTGGGGTTGGTGGCAAAGTCAATCGGTGCAGCAGCGGCATTGAATGCAAAGGGTAAACTCGCTGCCGTCGGCGGCATGGGTGCGCCGGAAATTTGCAGGCTAACACCTTCCACTTCAATGTCCTGACCCGGTGTGTACACCGCATTGGCGACCAACACGCGGCCACTGTGACGCTCGGTGATGGTGTAGTTATCGGCGGCCGGGATTACGGCGGACGTGGCATTAAACGTAATTACCATGTCTTCCGGAAATAATTCATCAAACACTTCCTGGTCAACGACCTGGCCCACACTAACTGTGGCCGCCGGTACGGCGCGGTTAGCCGGGTTTGCCGAGGTGGTGATGGTATTGTGGCCGCTGGGGATATCCATAAATATCCGCTTGCCCGAATCACTCACCGCCACGTTCACGGTACTGGATGCTTGCAAACGCAGCTGTCCTTCATCGCCGTGATACGAATAATTACCGCCGCCATCACTGGTAAAAGGTTGGGTGCCGCCCTGATAACCGGCAAAGATATATTGGCCGCTGGAACTGCGCGTGTTTTGCAGGTTGAGTAATTCTTTAATGCGGCTGTCGATTTCCGTTGCATAGGCTTCGTAATCATCCGGTGTTAACACAGCGGTGTTACCGGCAGCTACCGCAATTTCTTTCATGCGGTGAATTAAATTGGTAACCGAATCCAGCGCGACCTCTTCCAGGTTCAGATTATTTTCTGCGATCGTAATATTTTTATTGAATTGCTCGATGCGACTCAGTTCCTGCGTGATCTGCAAAATAGTGGTCGCCGCCACCGGATCATCGGCGGGCGACAATAACCGTTTGCCCGATGTAATCTGCTCATCGGTACGCGTCACCGCCGCCTGGGCTTTCGCCATACCAATGTTGGCGATGTTATAAATTTGAGATGTGGATACACGCATGATAATTAGCCATCCAGCTCTTCAACATTAAACCGAATTCAGCAGGGTATCGAACAGATCCCGTGCCACTGAAATAACCCGCGCGTTCGCGTTATACATTTGTTCAAACTTGATCAAATCCGCCGCCTCTTCGTCGAGGTTTACGCCGGACACACTGTCACGCATCGTCTGTGTTTGCTCCAGCAAACTTTTACTGGCTGACGTATTGATGGAAGATAAATTACTTTTCGTACCCACGGTTTCCACCAAACGACTGTAACCACCCGATAAACTTAACGCGCCGTTTTCAATCGTGCCTTTGGTTTCCAGTTCAACAAAACGCAAGGCGTTGCGGTTGTCGTTACTCGCATTGCTGTTGAAATCGATGGTGAAGGTATCTCCCGCCTGCGGCTGGCCTTTCAGCGTGACCTGATACCCCAGATAAGACGATTGCGCAAAATCGGCGGCGGTACTGTCACCCAATAATTGACTGTTGGTGGGCGAGGTTCTTAACTCCACACCATCGGCCATGGTGATATCGACGCGACCACCCACGGTAATCGCGCTCTGATTACCAGCGGTGGATTCCGTCAAGGTAACCGTCGGATTGCCGTTGCTGTCGTGCACACCGATGGAATTGCCGGCGGTAGTTGCGGTAAAACGAACATCAAGATTCACACCCGATGATGCCACCATCTGCAATTCCGGCGCGCCGGTAATGGGGTTACTGCCGCTGACTGCACGAATACCCAGCGACGCTAAGTCGGCGTTGCCATTAATTTGTTCGGCAAGGTAATCATTAAATGCAGCCAGGTTTCCCGGCACCGTCGGATCGGGAATACTGATATCCGGCGCGCCAGCGGTGTACTGCAATAAATCCACACCGTTAACAGAAATTTGTACGGGCGCCGAAAAATCATTGATGTTGATATCGCTGATGGCGGCCGTTGTGATCGCATTCGCTGACACGCCTGAAATATTGCTCAGCATGGCAGCCGTTTGTGCAGCGGAAGCATTGGCTTGCGTCGTCACCACTTGCGACGATACAGAACCCGTCGTGGGATTGGTCGTAACAAATGTATATTGTTCTGCCGGGTAAGCATTCACCTGCCCCACCAGACTACCGATGGGCAAGCTCGCCGGTGTGCGTCCGGCAGGCAAACCGGTTCTTGCACCATCACCGATGATACGCGTCTCACCCACGTCGGTGGAAAATACCGGGTTATCGACACCGGGAATAAATACCTGGTCGCGCATCGGTGGATTTAAGTGTTTCGGATTCGCCGGATCAGAATTGTCCAACACGTCGTAAGTGGTGGCTGAGGTAAAACGAATAATGATGGGCGGCGATAACTGACCCGCTGTAGCAAATGCCGGCAAGGTATTGCCATTGCTGTCCACCAGGCCCAGCACTTCACCGCTGCTGATCACACCGCTGCCGGTATTGCCAGACGACGTGCCGGTGCGTACTGCAACGGCAAAGGCCAGATCTTCCGGACGTGTCAGTTGGGTTTTAATATCGCGAGCACCGTTGACAGTGGGTTGCAAGGTAAAAGTGTCGCCCCCCTGAAAACTGCCGGCCTCCAGATTCAAGGTTAACCCATCAAACGAAATTTCCAGCGGATAAGCGCCGGTTAACATTCCCTGACTGACGATCTTGTCATCCGTTGCGCGGGTAACAATGTAGTTGTTGGTGTTAGGTACAATTTGAAAACTGTAATCGCTGTTGGTTAACAACGCAGGATTATCAATGGATAACGACAAACGGCGATCATCGGGCAAGGCATTGCGCCCATGCTTGATGCGATCGGCCATGGCTTCCTGGGTGTTGATATCGCCAAATAATAATTGGCCATAATCACCATCCATATCCAGACCTTGTTGCTGGAGCTGGTTAAATTGATCGGCCAGGACAACAGCCACTCGACCCAATTCATTCATGGCCGGGTTCAGGACCTCTTCGCGAAATTGCAAGAGTCCACCCAATTGGCCACCGGAAATCTGTTCGGTCACGTTAGCCGTCTGTACACCATTGGTCAAATAAATCTGGCCGCCGTCGCGCACGTCAAATTGGCTGACTTTCTGGCCTACAACCAGGGGTTGGCCGTTGCCAATAAATACGTTCACATTGCCGTCGTTTTGTTTAACGATTTGAATGGAAGTCAGTTCAGATAATTTGCGTAAAGCTTCGTCGCGCTGATCCAGCAAATCATTAGGCGAACCCTGCCCGCCCGCGCCCTTATCGTTGATAGCCTGATTTAAATTCGCAATGTTTTGCGCGAGCGCCGTCATCTGCGCGGTAACGGCTTTAATTTCCTGATTGACACCTGACTCAATGGACTTGAGACGCGTATGCAAATTATTAAAACGTGCACTCAGGCTTTCAGCTTGGCTGATCACCAGCTGGCGTGCCGGAATGGATGAAGGATCGTCAGCACCGTTTTGCAAAGCAGCAAAGAAATTCTGTAATGAACCAGACAACCCCGTGCCTTCATCGGCAAATAATTTATCCACCTGGCCAATGTTGGTGTTGTACTTATCCAGCTGATGAAACGCGGAAGTATCCAGGCGCAATTGAGTAATGGTAAATTCGTTGACCACCCGCTCGATAGATTCCGTCGTAACACCGTTACCCAAATAACCGGCGGCGCCTATGCCATATTCCGGGCGCGTAACATAGTTAACCTGTTGGCGACTGAAACCTGCCGTGTTGGCATTGGAAATATTATGGCCTGCGGTGCGCAGCGCATTCTGGCTGGCTTGCAAACCGGAGACGGCAGTAGACAGTAAACCGGACATGGTTAACTTCCTTAGGTTTCGTCAGTCGTACTGGCCACAGTGGCCAGCGTTGCTGTAGCAGCGCGAATCGGATCGCTGTCCAGCAGGGATTTAATTTTCTCGGCATAAGCCGGATCAGTCGCATAACCTGCATCCTGCAATGCCTCAGCATAAACTGAAGAATCCACACCGGCTTCCAGTGCCTGACGGTAACGCGGATTGGCTTGCAGGAAATTCACGTAGTCCGCAAAACTCTCGGCGTAATTATCGTAACGACGGAAATCGGCGCGTTCCTGCTTCGCTATACCCTGCCGGTATTCCAGTGTGCTGACATTCACGCTCGCACCCTGCCAACGCTCATCCGCTTTGATGTTAAACAGGTTAAAACTGTTGGCACCGGATTGCGTGTGAATCACATGTTTACCCCAACCGGTTTCCAGCGCAGCCTGGGCCAGCAGGACATCCGCATTCACATTTAATGCTTGCGCCGCTTTTTCAGCATAAGGCTTCAAGGTGTTAATAAATTCTGCCGGTGAATTGGCTACGCCGTTTTTATCACCCGTTACCGAGGTATCCGACGTTGTACGTTTGGCCATCGCCATGGCGCGTTGAGCTTGCGCGAAAGCCAGCATGGAGGCATCAAGGTTGTTATTCACGGGTGCAGGATTATTGCCCGGCGCATCCTCGGCAAACGCACTCATTAACTGTTGCCCTTGAAGCACGTCAGATAATTGTTTAACCGGCGCTACATCACCGGCTGGATCAAGCTCATAACCTTTGTTGGTCGGCAAAGGACGCTGCTGATCACCGTAAGCGCGTTGCATTTGCGCATAGAGTGCATCGGCTAAACCCAGGCCGCGCCCGCTGGTCAACTCCAGAGACATTTGTTGATCGAGCATATCCTGGTGAAATTGCGTTTCACTGCTATTGAAATAGCTGCCTTCCGCAAATACTTCATTGGAGGAACGCATGGTCTTCAACATTTGTTGCACAAAAATCGCTTCAAATTTTTTCGCTACTTCTTTCAACGCCTTGGGATCATCATCGCGCCCCAGATGTTTAATGTTATTCAACGCCTGGTTATTCAGAAATGAATCCTGCGCGGCTTGTAGCTGATTTTTATTGTCGACGGGAATCATCAGATCACCACCAATTCTGCTTTCAGCGCGCCGGATTGTTTAAGCGCTTCCAGGATTGCCATCAAATCCGCTGGTGACGCACCCACGGTATTCACGGATTTAACAATATCTTCCAGTGACGCACCCGGCGCAAACTTGAACATGGGATTGGTTTCTTCCGTCACCTCAACACGGCTGTTGGGCACGACTACGGTTTGGCCCTGGCCAAATTCATTAGGCTGGCTCACTGTCAGACTTTCCGAAACAGAGACGGTCAAACTGCCGTGGGTTACCGCAACTGGTGACACGCGTACGTTCTGTCCGACAACGATGGTGCCGGTGCGCGAATTAATAATGACTTTGGCCGCTTCTTCGCCGGGTTTCACATCGAGATTTTCCAGCATCGCCAAAAAATCCACGCGGTGCGCCGGATTCACTGGTGCATCTACCATGATAGAAACGGCATCCAGCGGGCGCGCGGTTTCCGGCCCGAGTAAATCGTTAATACTTTTGGCAACGCGAGTCGCCGTGGTGAAATCGGCGCGGTGCAAATTAAAAATAATCGGCTGGCCGGCCGCGAAATTGGTATCCACCATGCGCTCAACAATCGCGCCGCTGGGAATGCGGCCGGTGCTTTGAATATTCACTTTAATATTGGAGCCGTCGTTACCTGTCGCACCAAAACCACCGACCACGAGGTTACCTTGAGCAACGGCGTAGACTTTGCCATCCAGCCCTTTGAGGCCGGACATCAACAAGCTGCCGCCGCGCAAACTTTTGGCGTTACTGATCGATGACACCGTGACATCCAGGGTTTGGCCCGGTTTGGCAAAGGCGGGCAATTCTGCCTGCACCATTACCGCCGCGACGTTTTTCATCTGCATACGCGTGCCTTCCGGTACGGTAATACCGAATTGCTTCAACATGCTGTTAAACGATTGCACGGTAAAAGGTGATTGCGTGGTTTGGTCACCGGTGCCGTCAAGGCCTACAACCAGACCGTAACCAATTAATTGGTTGGCACGAACGCCGGCAACGGATGTGAGATCCTTGATGCGTTCAGCGTGCGCGCTCAGCGGCAAACTTATTAAGATGATAATCAGGCAACGCCACATGATGTTTCCGCTCCGTTAAAAGGGCCAGTATTCGCTGTTAAAGAAGCGCGCCAACCAACCCATGGATTGCGAGTCTGCCAGTGTGCCGGTACCGCTGTAAGAAATTTGTGCATTCGCCAGACGAGTCGATACCACCGTATTGTTTGGTGAAATATCATCGGGACGCACAATGCCGCTGATGCGAATAAATTCATCACCGCGATTCAACGTCATCCATTTTTCACCGCGCACCACGAGATTGCCGTTCGGTAAAACTTCTGCGACAGTCACAGTGATATTGCCTTGCAAGCTGTTACTTTGATCGGCACCGGCATCGCCATTGAATTCGCGGTTTTGTTGTAACGCCGTTTCCAGCGTCGACCCTTTAAACGCCGGGTTATTACCAAATAAGGGGCCAGCATTAAACGTGGTGTCGCTTTCCTTGCTGACATTGACACCGGAGGTTTTACGCGAGACGGTGCGCTCAGTCAGCGTGATGGTGATGATGTCACCGACGTTCAAGGCTTTGCGATCATCAAACAACGACAATCCATAACGTTCCTGGAACAACGAACCTTCAGTGCGCTGTGGCAAGGTGGCTGCCTGCGAAACCGACGGTGCATAATAAGGATCACCCGGCGCCGGTTTGTCGTTGGTCATACAAGCCGACAAACCCATTGCACCGACCACGATCAGCGCAATACTTTTACCGCGTACTGCCAGATTTGTAAGAGATTCGCTGATGCGTTTCATGGTGAAGTTAGCTCCGTGATTAAAGCGTCTGGGTAATGTATTGCAACATCTGGTCGGCTGCTGACACGACCTTGGAATTCATTTCATAGGCACGCTGGGTGGTGATCATGTTCACCATTTCTTCCACGATATCCACGTTGGAATTTTCCAGCGTGCCCTGCAACAAGCGCCCCATACCGTTTTCACCGGGTGCACCTTGTTGCGGGTTACCGCTGGCTACCGTCTCGCGAAACAGATTGCCACCGATAGCTTGCAAACCCGTGGGGTTAATAAAATCCACCAGCAAGATATCGCCGATCTGTTGTGGCTCTACTTCGCCGTCCCTAAACGCACTGACGATACCGTCTGTACTGATGGTGACGTGATTGGTGCCTTCAGGAATATTGATCGCCGGCTCAACCAGCATACCCTCGTTATTCACTAACTGGCCTTCACCGTTAATTTGCAGTTGGCCATTACGGGTATAAGCGAGTGTGCCGTCAGGCATCAGGATTTGCAGGAAACCGCGACCGTCGATAGCAACATCCAGCGGTTGCTCAGTCACTTGCAAACTGCCTTCAGTAAATTGTTTTTGCGTTGCCACGACGCGCACACCGGTACCCAATTGCAAACCGGATGGCAGCTCAGTGTCTTGCGTCGTTTGTGCACCCGGTTGCCGTTGGACCTGATACATCAAGTCTTCAAACACAGCGCGATCGCGTTTAAAACCGACCGTGCCCACATTCGCCAGGTTATTGGAAATGGTGGTGAGTTGTTTATCCTGTGCGGCCAACCCGGTTTTACTGACGTAGAGTGCGGCGTGCATAGTGTTTCTCTCTCTGGTTCACCCCGCCGAAGCAGGATTTAAAAAATGTGATTAAAAAGCGGAAAACATTTTCCGCTGTTATGCCTATCAGGACATTTGCAACAGGCGTGCCGAAGCACTGGAATTTTCTTCTACGGTTTTCATGAATTTCACTTGCATCTCGTATTGACGAGACAAGGTGAGGATATCGGTGAAGGCGCTCACGGCGTTTACGTTGCTGCCTTCGAGAAAGCCACCCAACACACGCACCTCAGCGGCTACCGGTGCAGGCAAGCCGTCGCGTTGACGGAATAAACCGTCTTCGCCTTTCTCGATGTTTTGCAGGTCTGGATTCACCAGACGAATACGATTGATCTCCACCATGGCTTCCGGGCCCTGCCCTTGCGCCACTATGGATAAGGTGCCGTCGCCACCGATTTCGAGTTTTTCCAGCGGTGGAAAGGTAATCGGGCCGCCGTTACCCAGCACCGCCAGGCCGTTGCTGGTACGCAACACACCATTGGCATCAATGCTGAGGTTGCCAGCACGGGTATAGGCTTCGGTACCATCCGGCGCCTGAACCGCAATAAAACCGGGGCCGCTGAGGGCCAGATCCATTTCGTTACCGGTGTTGATCAAAGGCCCTTGCTGGAAATCAGTGGCAGGTGATTCGGTCAGCGCGTAAGCGCGGGTCGGTTGGCCTTCGCCGTAGTACACCGCCATGCTGCGCGCCTGGGCGAAGTCCGAACGAAAACCGGTGGTATTGAGGTTGGCGAGGTTATTGGCATGGACCGTCTGCGCCATCATGTTGTGCTTGGCCCCGGTCATTGCGATGTATAACGCCTTGTCCATCTGTAAATCCTCTGGCCGTTAATTTTTTGGCAGTTTTGTGGATAAACAGGGTTTTGCAAGAGCGGTGCCAAGTTGTTGCGGCTGTTGATAAAGTCGCTAACCTGCTGATTTTTAAATAGAAATATGGAAAGAAGAAGCGTGAGAGGAAGGAGTAACGCTGGCGGGTCTAAAAAGAAAATAACAGAGCGGCAAACTGCTGCCGCTCGTTTGCCGCTATTGCCGGTGGTGGTGTCGACACCCTATTACCTCAAGTTAATGATGGTCTGGGTGGTGGCATTGGCTGTTTCAATGGTTTTAGCGTTGGCCTGGAAATTCCGCTGGGCGATGATCAGATTCACCAGCTCTTCCGACAGATCAACGTTAGACTCTTCCAGCGCACCCGCCGTAATGTTGCCCAGCGAAGATGAACCCGGAGCCCCGATGACCGCTTCACCGGTTTCAAAGGTCTGCGCCCACATGGTGTTGCCGACCGGTTTCAAGCCTTCAATGTTGTTGAAATTTGCCAGAGCAACCTGTCCCAGTACCTGAGCTTCACCGTTAGTAAAACGGGCGAAGATAATCCCGGTAGAGCCCACATCCAGACCCGCCAGACGACCGGTGGCATAGCCATTCTGGTCGTAGTCGTCCACCGCAAAATCATTGCCGAACTGAGTTGAACCGGCCAGGTCGATCTCGAAGTTGGAGCTGGACGGCGGCTCAACCACCGGCGTTGTTCCCCCTTGCAAGACATTCAGCGGCGCCAATGCACCATTGGGTTCGCCGTCCTCACCCAGCGGGGTCCAGTTAGAAATCAACATACTGTCGGTGAGCGTGGTGTTCAGGGTGCCATCGGCATTGAAATGCACGTTGAAGCCGGCCATGGTTGGCAGTGTATTTTCCGGCGACGGCAAGGTGGGGTCAGGGTCACCCACATTCTGGCCATCGATCTGCACATACATCACCCAATGGTTCGGCGAGGTGGAGGGATCAGCCGGATCATAAGGCTGCTTCACGAAATACTGGCTCATGATGTGCGGGTTGCCGAGGCTGTCGAACACCGGGTTGGAGGTCGCATGGTTGTAGGTGTTTTGATCCGTAGGATCAAAGGCATTGATCGGCACATCGGTAAAACTGGCTGGTGTCAGCGGTGCAAACAGGTTACCTACCGCCGGCAGGCTGTCAGCTACAGCGTAGCCTTCTTCCATCACAATGGTGATATTGCCCCCGATCACGGCGGCGTCGTTGACGTTATTGATGGTTTGCAAACCGGTACCTGCGCGGCCCTGAATATCAGCCTGACCGGCCGGTAATGGCCCTTCAAAAGCAAAGCGCAGGTCAGTACCCACGGCAGAGACAATCTCCAGATCCCCGGCGGTATTCACGGTAGCGCTGATGCCCGGCAGCGTTGACGTGGTCAGCCCATTAATTTCATTCGCCAGGGCAGCCAGGTTATTCGCATTCAGTGCAATGCCATTCAAGGTGAGGTTGCCGTTGCTGTTATCAAAGTTGGTTGCATAAAGTGTTGCATTGGTCCGCGCCGTCGCGGTTACACCGGCCAACGCATTTAGCTCGGAAGCCGTTTGGGCGGCAGATGCGCCGGCATCACTGGTAAAGGTCACGGTCGCGCCGGTAGGACCTTCGATCTCCAGGGTTTGCGATAAATAGCCGTTGGTTGCTGCGGGGATACCGGCAACGGAAGGGCCAGCACCATTTAAAGCAGTCGACAAAGCATTGCCGCCGGTCACGTTCGCCAGCGAGATGGTTGATGAAGCGCCTTCGGTCAGGTCACGAAACTCTATATTGCCGCCATTAGCTACCGCTTGCACATTGATCGGCGTAGCCGCGCTGAAGATAGCGCTGTTGATCAGGTTAACAATGTCCTGCACAGAGTTGGCGGTAGACGCATTCAGGTTAATCGATACAGTACCGTTGCCAGACGCCGGTGTTGAGCCTGCCAGCGTAATATCAAAGGTGGTCGGCGTCGCGGCGAAGTCCACCGGTGTGGCTACCGCACCCAGGTTAGTGGTGGTAGTGGTCGCATCCTGTAAACCTACCTGGGTAACGCCCACTGCCGCACCATCGGTAGCAAAACTGCTGCCCACGGTTTCCAGAACGGTTTCGTTGGAATCAAGGTTGAACGCTGACTCAACACCGGTGGTTTGGCGCGGTGCCTGGGTATTCACATCAACCCGCAAATTACCGAGGATACCGCTGATATTGCCTTCCGCATTGGCGGAAAAGCCCTGCAAATACGAGCCGGTAGCACTGACGACATACCCCTCGTCGTCCAGGCCAAAGGCACCGGCACGGGTAAAGAGTCGTTCGCCCTGGTCACTCAACACAAAAAAGCCGGAACCGTTAACCGCCAGGTCCAGGTCACGCTCGGTCAGCTTCGGGTTGCCGTTACCGAAGTCCTGGCGAATCATCTGTAAGCTCACACCGCTGCCCGGCGTGTTGCCGCCGCTACCCAGGATACTGGCGGAATACAAATCACCAAACTCCACCCGCGATGATTTGAAACCGATAGTGCCAGCGTTGGCAATATTGTTACCGGTCACCTGCAGGTCAGTGTTCGAGGCACGAATGCCACTCAGCGCGGTGTTAAAAGACATGATGTGCTCCTGGGTACGTGAGTCGCTGGTGGCTGGATATCGCCACCAGTATTTCAATAACGGTTATTAAATACGTTGCTGTTTTTTGCTGCATCGGCTGTCCGGGAAGGGTGTCGCCAGCCTGCCGCGCATTAGTTAAATTGTTTAACGTCACCGATAGCCACTGGACCGAGGCCCGCGAGGTTCAGGGTGATCACGCCATCCGTCCCCAGAGTCACGCTGTTGACGTTAGCGCTGAGTGCTGTCTCCAGTTGCTCGGCTTTACCGTCCTGGGTCGCGTAGACCTCAAAGGTGTACTCACCGACGGGCAAGGGTTCTTCACCCGCTGTCCAGGTCAACAGCTCGCCGTTGACTTCCATAAACTGGCCGTCCCAGCGGAACGACACTTCGCCGGCTGGCATTCCACCGACAGGAATATTGGCCACTAACTCACCTTCGCTATCGTAGACACTGATCTTCATATCCCCGGTCGCCGCCGCGAGGTCCACACTGCCAGAAACAATCCCGCCAGCGGTCAAACGCGCCGTCTCCGCCGGTACCGTCACTGAACGGCCCACCAATGAAGATGCTTGTAACGCCTGGTTGGACATAAAGCTGGAGCTGAAATTATCGAAATTGGTGTTGAGCCGTTCCAGACCTTCCACTGAGCTGAACTGCGCCAACTGCGCAACAAATTCGGTATTGTCCTGCGGACTTAGCGGGTCCTGATTATTCAGCTGGGTGATCATCAGTTCGAGAAACGCCGTCTGGCCCAACTCGTTGCTTTTGGTTTCCTTCGGCTGGTTGTTGATATTCAAATTACTCAACACATTGCCGGTGGTGTTGTTATTGACCTGACTCATCGCTGCCGCTCCTTACTGACCCAGGGTCAACACACGTTGAACCATTTGCTTGGCCGAGTTCATGACCTCGACGTTCATTTGAAACGAGCGCGATGCGGAGATCATATTGGTCATCTCTTCCACCGGATTCACGTTGGGGTAAAACACATAACCTTCTTCATCCGCTTTGGGATGATCCGGTTCGTAACGACGCTGTAAGGGTGCATCACTCTCCACCACACCCATCACTTGCACACCGGCACCCACATCATCGGGTGCGGCAAAGCCGTTATCAAAACCGTTGCCGCTTTTCATTGCTGCCATGGCCTGACGCTGGATAGCGGCAAACACCGGCTGGCGATTGCGATACACCTCGTCCGCGCTGGAGCTGGCCGACTGGGCATTAGCCAGGTTACTGGCGGTGGTATTCAGGCGCAGACTTTGCGCGTTCATACCTGAGCCAGCGATGTCGAAGATATGTCCGAGTGCCATAGTTAACTCCAACGTTTTCCAATCAATTCGTTTAATAAACCGGCCGATTACTCACCACGGATGGCGGAGGTCAGCCCTTTAAATTTGCTGTTCAAAAAGGTGAAACTTGCCTGGAATGCCAAGGCATTTTTCATGTATTCGGCATGCTCAATCTGGTCTTCCACGGTATTCCCGTCGATGGATGGCTGGTTGGGTACGCGGTACATCATGTTGCTGTCGTCCAACGCCATGCCCGCACCGCCGATATGACCGGCGTCAGTGGTTTGCATATTGAACCGCCCCGTCTGCTCCATCTTGCCTGCGAGCATGGTTTTAAAGTCGAGGTCGCGGGCTTTGTAGTTGGGGGTATCGACATTGGCCAGGTTATCCGCCAGCACCGATGCCCGCTGACCACGCACTCGCAGTGCGCTTTCGTGGATTCCGAGTGCTGATTCGAAGGATATGGACATAAGTGGCTCCGGCGTTTCTTAAAGGTTTTACTCTTGCGTGTGTTAAAGCAAGGGGTATGCCAAAGGCCAACATTTACATTAACTTATTGATTTTTATAGATATTAGTCTGAATGATTAGGTGGCAATGCGGCAGTAGAAACCGGCAAGGGGAGAAGCGGCAAAGGAAAAGCGGCAAGATTTTTCCGCTTTTCTTGGGGTGTCGGTGGGAAATGAGAAAGGGGTTGGGGAGCAGCTTGCAAGACACGCCGTGAACCCGGCCCCTACGCGCTCCCGGCGCTTCGGGACACTTCCCACATCCATGTGGGTCGTCCATGGGGGCTCAGCACCGACATCCTGTCGGTGATGGTCTTGCAAGCTGCTCCCCAACCCCTTCAATGCCAAACGATTGGCTTTGTGGTTTTAAAGGTTTTAATTCGATAGAACTTCTTTTAGTTGTTGCAGAAGGCTACTCAGAGGATGAAGCGAGAAATGTTTCAGCTGTGATAAATGCAACTGACTCTACCAGTGCACATTTATTGATAATTTAAAAAGAAGAGAATCCGTATATTTCAGATGGCACAGCAGGGATCACGGAGTCAGGTGCGAGACCATCACCCGCATGGACGACCCACATGGATGTGGGAAGTTTGCCGAAGCGCCGGGAGCGCGTAGGCATCAGGGTGTTGAGCCTACAGGGAAGTATTCACGGCGTGTCTCGCACCTGACTCCGTGATCCCTGCCCACCTACTAACAAAATCACTAAACAGCCCGATACAAAATCCCAGGCTCACACCGCACCATCTCAAACAAATCCGCCGCCCCCGCCAACCCCTCCGAAGACCCCAAAAATAAAATCCCCTTCGGCTTCAACGACGCATGGATCTTCTGCAAAATCTGCCGCTTCAACTCCGCATTAAAATAAATCAACACATTCCGGCAAAACACGATATCGAATTTACCCAACATCGCATACGAATCCATCAGATTCCACGCTTTAAACTCAACCCGTTCACGCACCAACGGCTTAACCCGCCACACGTTATCCGACGCCTTATCAAAATACCGCTGCAAACGTTCATCCGAAAGACCGCGCAACACCGACAAGCGATCGTATTCCGCCTTGCGCGCCTGATCCAGAATCGTCGCCGATACATCCGTCGCCACAATTTGTACCGGGCGCGGCAAGGCGCCCATATTCTGGCGGCGATATTCCTCTACCATCATGCTGATCGAATAAGGTTCCTGGCCGGACGAACACGCGGCAGACCAGATGCGGATCGGGCCGAACATTTTATTGTTACCACCCATCAGCTGCGGCAGCAGTTGCGTGCGTAAATGTTCGTAGGGATAAATGTCGCGAAACCAGAAGGTTTCGTTGGTGGTCATGGCGTCGATAACTTGATCGCGCAATTTGCGATTGGTGTTTTGTTTTAAGGCCCGCACCAGATCGCTGAATGAATGCAGTTTGTGCTCTTCCAGCAAACGCCGGATGCGGTTGGAGACGAGGTACTGTTTGTTATCGCCCAGCGCAATGCCGCAAGCATCCTGCAGGAATTGCCTGAAAAGATCGAATTCTGCCTGATCAAAATTATCACGATGTGCTGACACGGCGGTTCCTGTAACACTGGGGGTCGATGTTGTACCTGACAACCCTGAGCCAATCCTGGTCTCCGGTGATTTATTCCCGAAATCTTTTTTCATACATCAATCACAAAACCATCTGACTTTTCACTGTTGTTATGAGATGGCTTCTTCCCACAACACCTCGCTGTTTTTTTGAGTATTAACTCCCCGTGATATCACCTACTCTTTTTTATCCAACAGGTTTTCTCCGGTGGTTTTCATCAAGTGGTCGTTGACACGACGCGCCAGTTCATCGGGGTGGAATTTTGCCAGGAAGTCATCTGCGCCGACTTTTTTCACCATGGCTTCGTTAAATACACCGCTTAACGATGTGTGCAGGATGATATGAAGTTTTTTAAGATCCGGATTGTTGCGCACCTCGGCGGTAAAGGTGTAGCCGTCCATCTCCGGCATTTCAATATCACAAATAATCAACACCAGTTCGTCGTAAGGATTTTTACCAGCAGCGATTAAATCCTTGAGGTAGTTGAAGGCTTCGAGACCGTCTTTTTTGAGGGTGGTTTTGATGCCCATGGATTCAATGACCCGTTGAATCTGTTTCCGCGCAATGGATGAATCGTCCACAATCAGTACGTGCTTTTCTACAGCGCGTTCAGCAATACCACTTTCCACCACACCGGCGCTGATCTCTTCGCGCGGAGGTGAAACCTCGGCGAGGATTTTTTCTACATCAATAATCTCAACCAGCTGGCCATCCACCTGGGTTACCGCTGTCAGATAATGTTCTTTACCGGCACCTTTGGGTGGCGGATGGATATCGCCCCAGTTCATGTTGACGATACGCTCCACCGAACTCACCAGGAAACCCTGGGCGGTGCGATTGTATTCCGTGATGATCACAAAACAATTGGCAATATCCGGCAAAGCGCGCCGACCGATAGCCAGGTTCATATCCATGATCGGCAAGGTGCCGCCACGGATATGGGCCACGCCGCGCACGACAGCACTGCGGCCGGGTATCGCATTGAGCGGGGGACATTGCAGGACCTCTTTCACTTTAAAGACGTTGATCCCGTACATCTGTTGGCCACCCAACCTAAACAACAGGAGCTCCAGGCGATTCTGCCCCACCAACTGGGTGCGTTGGTTGACGCTATCCATTACTCCGGCCATGTAATACCTCTTTATCTATGTAAGCTCAGCCAAGAGCCGGGTTATACAAAACACCGCCACGGTGATCTGCCGGCGGCACAGTCTTTGCTTTAATTCAACAGTAAGCGCTATAGCGGCTAAAAACCGTCACTCTTTAGTGGATGATTGCCGTAGCGGCAAACGAATGTGGGCATTTGCGCCGCATCCACCTATGAGGATAGGACAAATTATGGGAATTCGTAGTTTTTATCTGGTTGGTGGGCTCCTGAAACGGCTACTGGCAGTGGCCGGCGTGGTTTTCTTGACGCTGCAGCCCAGCCAGGCGAATCCGGCCAGACAAGACCTGGGCGACCTGCAGCAACAAGTTAAAATCTTCTTGCAAGACCACTACCGGCAGCAGGACGTTGAGCGGGTCGACATTACGGTCGGCAACCTCGATCCGCGTTTGGTGTTGGCGGCTTGCACCCAGCCTTTAACCATGACCTTGAATGACCCGAGCAACAGTGGCGGCAACCTGACAGTACAAACCCGCTGCGAAGCCACCCAGAGCTGGTCTATTTATGTGCCGGCCCAGGTGTCGCTGTTTCGTCCCCTCGCGGTGGCGAGCCGCCCCCTGATGCGCGGCGATGTAATCAGCGAACGCGACATCCAGATTGACGTGGTGAATGTCAGCCAGCTTCGGCAAGGCTATCTGGCGCGGCGCGAAAGCATTATCGGTCAGGAGTTGCAGCGTCCGATGAATACCGGCGAGGCATTTCGCGGTTCGATCCTGGAAGCGCCTTTGGTCATCAAGCGCGGCGACGCCGTTCATATTGAAATGCAAGCTGGCACCATTGCTGTGAATTCCACCGGTATCGCGATGGCCAATGGGCGGATCGGTCAGCGTATTCGGGTTCGCAACAGCCAGTCTGAGCGGATTGTCAGTGCCGAAGTGGTGAGTGCTGGCAAGGTAAGAACATCGATTTAATCGGTTGATTTACACGAAATGTGCACGAGATCAAATTTATGCAGGAATATCATTAAAGTTCCTGTAAATCAGGCCGATAGCTGACACAGGAGTCCTGTTTCTTTGGCGAGGACGCCGAAACTCAGGCACACTCCACGCGGGCTTACCCGCCTTTGCGTTATCAGCTACAGCCATTAACTCAGTTGGGGAAACACCATGGTTATCGACACAAACAACAACCTTACTCCCGGAAGCGCGTCCAGCACTCGCGGCCGTGGCACCACACCCGTAGCACCGTCTACCGGTAAAACTGCTGCCGCGCCGGCTGAAACAGCAGCCAATAAGGAGAACGTCGTGTTGAGTCAGGAGGCACAACGTCTCAATCGCTTGCAGGCCAACATCAGTCAGTCCCCTGACGTGGATGTTGAACGTGTCGCGGCGTTAAAGCTGGCAATCGCCAGCGGTCGGTTTGAAATCAACGTCGAACGCATTGCCGAAAACCTGTTAAAGCAAGACGACCTGTTAGGTTAAGGGCCGTTGCTGCCGCCCCCAACCGGCAGCGATGGTCAATGGCGCATCTGATCATTCCACCTGACAAGACACGATGTCGTTCAGCGGTTGAGATGATGCAGTAGCAAGGCCCTGCGAGCCTGTCCTCCCGGTCGGTTTGCGAGGTTTTTAATAAACGCAGAGGTGACTATGTCCACACTCCATCCGCACAGCCTGCATAACATGATTGCCCAAGACAGCGCGGCAATCGGCGAATTGAAATCCTTGTTACTGCGCGAACGCGAGCTTCTTGAACAGCGCGATCACAGCGAACTGCCGGCCATCATCGAACGCAAAGATCAGCTACTTGAAACCCTTGGGCTCAATGCCAAACAGCGCGCGAGCCTGTTGAAGGCAGCCGGTTTTAAAGCATCGCCCGAACAATGGGAAATCTTCCTGGGGCAGAATGCGGCTACCCGTGACCTGCTGGAAAGCTGGCGCACCCTGATGGCGGAGTTTGCCCAGTGCAAATCGCTCAATGAAATTAACGGCAAGATGATCGGTCGCTCCAAGCAGACCCTCGGTCAGCTGCTTAACCTGTTACGTGGCCAGGTTGCTGCCCCCCAGTTGTATACCAGCGCCGGTTCCACCACCAGTTCCGCCAGTTCCCACTGTATCGCGGAAGCCTGATAAGGCGGGAATCGCCTGACATATATCAGGCGATTCCACCACTCTCTCTCCCTTTGCCTTGGATTATGTGGCAAAACTTTTTACAATGGCGCCGCTTCGCAAACTCAATGCCATGCTCCGGTAGCTCAGTTGGATAGAGCAGCCGCCTCCTAAGCGGCAGGTCGGACGTTCAAATCGTCTCCGGGGCACCACTCTTTTCATTACGCCGTTTCTAGTCCGCCGCCATTCTGGATGATCTTTTGTGAACCTGATTCTTCTGTCCGTTGATGATCTTGTTTCACCCACCCAGGCCCGGTTGCGCGATGAACGGCGCGTGCAGCATATCCTGAACATTCATAAAGCCGGTGTGGACGATCAACTGAAAGTGGGTTTGATCAATGGGTTGATCGGCACCGCCAGTATCACCGCGATTTATCCGGGTGAAATTGAATTAGCCGTAGACTTGCAACACGCACCGCCGGCCCCCTTACCGTTAACCCTGGTGCTCGCCCTACCCCGCCCCAAGATGCTCAAACGCATCCTGCAAAACTGCGCCACTCTCGGGATAAAGGATATCGTTCTGATTAACAGCTACCGCGTGGAAAAAAGTTATTGGCAAACACCGATCCTTGAAGCGAACAGTATCCGCGATCATTTGCTGTTGGGCCTGGAACAAGGTGGCGATACACAGATGCCACAGGTACGACTGGCAAAACGCTTCAAACCTTTTGTAGAAGATGAATTGCCGGGATTAATACAGGATTCCCGTGCGCTGGTGGCTCACCCCTATACCGACACTGCTTGCCCGAGGCAAATTGACGGGCGAGTGACGCTGGCGATTGGTCCGGAGGGCGGATTCATTTCTTACGAGATAGATTTATTGATGCGTTGCGGTTTTGAAGCGGTACATGTGGGCGAACGCATTCTGCGCGTTGATACGGCAATTCCCTTCATCATCAGCCGCTTATTTTAACTGTCGCGCTGCTGATCAGTGCGCAGGATATCTTCGAAGGCCGTGAGGTTTACGGCGGGACTGAAATAATAACCCTGATAGAAATGACACCCATATTGTTTGAGGATGGTCAGCTGTTCTGCCTGCTCGACACCTTCGGCAACCACTTCCATATCCAACAAGCGCCCCATGGTGATGATGGTTTCCACCAACACCCGATCATTGCGATCTTCGATAATGTCGCGCACAAAGCCTTGGTCAATCTTCAAGACACCCACCGGCAAACGTTTTAAATAACTGATAGACGAATAACCCGTACCGAAATCATCCAACGAAAAACTGATGCCCTGGTCTGCCAGCACGGTCATGGTAGTAATGGCTTCATCGACACGCTGGATCACAATGCCTTCGGTAATTTCCATCTCCAGTGATTTGTGCGGAATGGCGTAGGTATCCAGTGTTTGCAACACATCATCAACAAACGCATTGCGGCGGAACTGTCGCGGGCTGATATTAATACTCAGACGCATACCGTCTTGCCATAGACCCTGTTCCTGCCAGCGCACCAGGGTTTTACACGCTTCTTCCAATACCCACTGACCCACCTCCAGAATCATGCCGGAGGTTTCCAGTACCGGAATAAAATCTATAGGAGAAATCGTGCCTTTGGTGGGATGCAACCAGCGCAATAAAGCCTCTGCGCCTTTTACGCGACCACTGCGCACGTCGACCTTGGGCTGGAAATATAATTCGAATTGTTGTTCATCGAGCGCGCGATGCAAGTCGCCTTCCATCACCAATTGCCGACTGACTTTATCGGCCATTTCCTCGTTGAAAAACTCAATGGAGTCGCGGCCTTTTTCTTTTACCTGATACATCGCGGTATCCGCATAGCGCAAGAGTTCGTGAACCGAATTATTGCGATCGGGATACACCACCACACCCACACTACAGGTCACGCGCAATTCCATATTGTCGTACACGCAGGGTTGCGAAATAACGGCGCGAATTTTTTCGCTGATTTCACCCGCGCGTAACGCGGCGGTTCCGAGATCCTGATCCAGTACGGTCAGCACCACCACAAATTCATCGCCGCTCAAGCGCGCCACCAGGTCTTCATCGCGCACGGTGCGCGTCAAGCGACTGGCCACTTCCTGCAATACCCGATCACCGACCGGATGCCCCAGTGAATCGTTGATATTCTTGAATTGATCGAGATCGATAAATAACACTGCACCGTAATAGGCGTGGCGCTCCGCGCGGCGCAGTTCGTGCTCCAGCCGCTCAACCAGTTGGATACGATTGGGCAATCCGGTCAACGCATCATGGTGCGCCATATATTCCATCTTTGCCTGGGCATTTTTACGTTCTGTCACGTCTACCGATACAATCAGCGCGACTTTTTCGTCGTAAAACGCCATCGGCATAATATGGGTTTGCAGATAAATGCTTTCGCCCGTTGCTGTAACAAAAACTTCTTCAAAGACATCAATCGCCTGTCCACCGCTGATAACCCTCTGATCGTTTTGCAACATGGAGTCAATATCAAATACCGAATTTTTTAACAGCTGACGCACATGCTGATTACGCATTTGCTCCTGGGTAAAACCCAACTTGTCGGACAACGCCTTGTTGGCAAACAAATAATAACCCGCGATATTGCGCGCACCGATCATGACCGGAAGGCTATCGATAATCTGCCGCAAGTGCTCTTCACTTTTACGCAAAGCAAGTTCTACCGCGCGCCGTTTTGCCAGGGACAACTCCACTACATCGAGCAATTGGTTACTGCTGCTGATCAGTTGCGCCAGCTCATCTTTACGCCGCGCCGGTAGCGGCGTCAGCCGTTGCACACCGGGATGATCGGGATTGATGTTGTTGATTTCACGAGCCAGCTTCGCGAGAGGTTTGGTGAGCGTGAAATAAAATGCAAAGAACAGCAGCAATACCAACAGCATATTGCGCAATACGCCAGTGAACAAACCCAGTTCTGAACGCGCATAAAAACCCGCTAGCGCCTGGTCCATATCCACCGAAAAACGGATATTGCCTGCGGTACCTTCGGCATACCCGGCAATCATCAGATCCGCTGAATATTCCTTGCTACTTTGGGTCAGTTGTTCTGTCATCCAGCGCGTTGTGGAAGGGGGGCGTTCACTGCGCCCCTGGGCGAGAATATTACCGAGTTCATCCGTAATGGTGACCTCATAGATAAAGCCATAGCGCAACAGTCCGTTGACGACTTCATCGGAAAGTTCATCGTCAAGGGTTTGCACGGAACGGGCAGCAGGCGGCGTGGCCACTTCGATAACCCGATTGATGAGGCTTTCCAGTTCTTCCTGTTGGTTATGAAAATCGAGGTATAGCTGTGCTGAGCTCATAAAAAAGCTGAGCACAAACGCCAAAATAATACCGATCTTGGCTAATTGAAAAGAGATGCCGTGAAAAAACGACGGAGGGTTATCTCTCATTTATACATATGATCCGTGATAAAAAAGGAGAGCGCCGCAGCAGCGGCGAGAAAATTAGTGTGGACAGGCCCTGGCTGAAGTATAGATCAATATCGATTGAACGAATCCCGCAGACTAACTTTTTATACTAATTATTCACGTGCCACCCGGTCGGCGGCTCGCCATGAAATACCCAACGATTCCGCCACGGCGGCATGGGTCAATTCGCCGCGCAGTATATTGATACCGGCCAACAAATGCGGGTCAGCAAGGGCCGCTGGCAGGCCTCCACCCGCCAACGCAAGTACATAAGGCAAGGTAGCATTGGTTAATGCCATAGTTGCGGTGCGAGCCACAGCACTGGGGATATTGGCCACGCAGTAATGCACCACACCATCGATAACGTAAGTCGGTTGTTCGTGCGTGGTGGGCTTGGAGGTGGCAAAACAACCGCCTTGGTCAATCGCCACATCCACCAGCACACTGCCATTTTGCATGCGGGAAATCTGTTCGCGGCTCAGCAGCTTCGGTGCGCTGGCACCGGCGATTAATACTGCACCAACAATGAGGTCTGCTTCCATTGCCAGGTCTTCCAGACGCGCCAGTGTCATAAACTCGAATTGCACGCGTCCCGCAAATATTGCATCCAGTTCGCGCAAACGCGGCAGGGATTTATCCAATACCGTCACCCTGGCGCCCATCCCCAACGCTACCCGGGCAGCCTGGGTACCCACCACGCCGCCACCGAGGATAACCACATTGGCCGGTGCAACACCGGGCACGCCGCCCAGCAACACACCCCGACCACCCTGGGCTATTTCCAGATGGTGAGCCCCGGCTTGCACGGCGATCCGCCCCGCCACTTCGGACATAGGTGCCAACAGTGGCAAGCGCCCCTGGGCATCGGTTACGGTTTCGTAGGCAATACATGTGGCGTGGGAGGCTTGCAAGGCACGCGCAAGTTTTTCGTCGGCAGCTAAGTGCAAATAGGTAAATAACAGGTGATCCGCGCGCAAATAATCATATTCCGTTACTTGCGGTTCTTTGACCTTAACAACCAGCTCCGCCGCCTGGTAAACCTCTGCGGTTGTGGCCAGTACACGGGCACCGGCTCGCTGATAATGTTCATCAACAAAGCCGATCACATGACCGCAATGTTGCTGGACAAATACTTCATGGCCGCGCGTCGTTAGTTCCTGTACCGCCGCCGGTGTTAAACCAACACGATGTTCCCCGGCTTTAACTTCTTTGGGCACCCCCACGCGCATAACTTACTCCCATCTCAGGTCGATCATTATCAATCAGTATAGGCAAGCTATTGGAGGCAAAAAAAGAGAAGACGTTGCAAAACCCGTAGGTCGGATTAGCACAGCGTAATCCGACACACAAAGCATTCAAGGGAACCAGCCAAATGCACTAACGCATCTGATTTAAGACATTCGCACAAAAATTATTAACGAAAATCAAACCTGAACCGCATCAATGTACTGCACCACTGGCGAACGATCGAAATTCAATTCGTCACCACCATCGCCAAGCTCCCCGCCCGGCTGGATCTGTAAATCACGGAAATTAAACAAGCTGTCATCCGCCAGTTGCGAAGGAACCACATTTTTGATGGCCGAGAAGATCGTTTCTGTGCGACCAGGATTCTGCTTCTCCCAGTCATTCAACATTTGCTTGATCACCTGACGTTGCAGGTTCTCCTGCGAACCACAGAGGTTGCAAGGAATAATCGGGAAACCTTTGGCTTCAGCAAATTCCGCAATATCCTCTTCGCGACAATAGGCCAAGGGACGAATCAGAATATTGCGTTTGTCATCAGCCAATAATTTCGGTGGCATGGCTTTGAGTTTGCCGCCGTAAAACATGTTCAGGAATAAGGTTTCAATAATGTCGTCACGATGATGGCCCAGGGCAATCTTGGTCGCGCCGATATCGTTGGCAAAACCGTACAGCGTCCCGCGACGCAAACGCGAGCAAAGTCCGCAGGTGGTTTTACCTTCCGGCACCACTTCCTTGACGATACTGTAGGTATCTTTTTCGATGATATGAAACGGCACGCCCAATTCGGTCAGGTATTGCGGCAACACATGCTCGGGGAAACCCGGCTGTTTCTGGTCCATGTTGACCGCCACGATATCGAAGGTGATAGGAGCGGTTTTTTGCAGGCTCATCAGGATATCCAGCATAGTGTAGGAATCCTTGCCGCCGGACAGGCACACCATCACCTTATCGCCATCTTCAATCATGTTGTAATCAGTGATCGCGCTGCCGACCTGCCGCCGCAAGCGCTTTTGCAGTTTGTTAAATTCGAGGCGTTCTTTGCGGACGTGTAATTCTTTCATAGGAATCTTCTGCGGGCTGGCCGTGGATTGGACGACGTAAGGGCGGAGCCAAGGCGCGCATTGTACGGATTTTACCCATGAGAGGGAATGACTCTCGCCGAGCATCTTTTGCCAGTCATGGCTGAACGACATGGCTTGCCGCTTTGCCGCCGGCCAGGCAAAACATTGCCGCTTCGGGTGCTATAACATGAATCAATCCGCCTTCATGGCCAGCCGAGGCGCCGCAATTGCACAGAAAACGGCAACAACTGCCGCTGGCACAGGCTTTGCTCCAGTGATGTCAGTAAAACGATTCTGATGTCTGGAGAAATTGTCGATGACTCTGTTGCGCGCGGTCCTGCAAAAACTTACCACCAAAACACTGACGGGCAGTGAAGCCCAGCATGCTGCCCCTCTGGCAGCTGCGCACGAGGGTTGTGCCACATTGCAACAACTCCAGGCCAGTCGCCAGATTCTGGAGGTTGTTCCCGCCGGCCAACACCGCAGTTACCAAAGCATGATTATCGCCATCGACGTTGAGCGGAACCTGCTGTGGATGGATGACCTTTTCCCCGAACAAAACTTTCTGGAAACCGGCGATGAAATCACGGTGCGTCATCACCGCAATGGTGAAGTCCTGGCGTTCACCACACCTATTATTGCCTGGGGTTCCCGCTTCGGGGCCAGTGGTATCGCCGTGGTATTGCCTGAGAATGTCCGATACCAGCCGCGCCGGATGAGTCCGCGTTGTGATTTGAGCAATCACACCCCCATCACCGCCAAAATCCGCCTGATGGGACAGGATGCCTGCTACGGTACGGTAAAAGATTTATCCGGCGCGGGATTGTGCGTATTGGTGCCGGGCAACCTGCTTAATCAATTGCATCGCGATACGGCCGTGCCCTTGTGCGAAGTGCATTTGAGTAAGGAATTGCATATTTACTGCCGCGCGAGGGTGCGCGCTTTCCGGTTGTGTCGCGAACCCTATCGGGCAACGCGTATCAGCCTGGAATTTGTGGATCTCCAGCCGCGCCGCCAACAGCAACTGCAAGCGTTTGTTGATCGTCTGACACCGGGTTGCATCGCTGATTCACGCGCAGCCTGACGGCGCGTGTTCATAATCTGCCAAGTTCTTGATTCTGATCTAAACTCTTCGCCAATTAAGTCGATAATCTATTGAACTTTGTACCTGTTTGACGATGTAAGGATGTGTGATGCGCAATAACGGCCCGGTCACCGGCAGAGAAGTGTTTGTCTCCGCCACTGACGAAATTGTTTCTTCCTCGGATATCCACGGCAATATCCTTTTCTGCAACGAGACTTTCCGACGCATTTCCGGCTATAGCCACGATGAGCTGATCAACCAGCCGCACAATATCCTGCGCCACCCCCAGATGCCGCGCGAAGCCTTTGGCATGTTGTGGACGGCGCTGAAGGCTGGCAAGCCGTGGATGGGCATCATCATCAACCGCTGCAAGAACGGTGATCACTATTGGGTGGACGCTTACGTGACTCCCCTGCGTGACCGGGGCCAGATTCAGGGTTACGAATCTGTGCGGGTCAAACCGGATGCCGCGTGCATTACGCGCGCCGCGCAGGTTTATGAGCGGCTGCAAGCGGGCAAGTCCATCTATTCTCCCCTCGCTCATCTCTGGAGTCGTTTTAGCAATGCCATCCTGACGTTCATCTCCAGTCTGCTGCTTTTGTGTATCGGCAGTTTCCTGTCTGGCTTGTTTAGCAGTAGCGTTTTTCCGGGGCTGATTATCATCAGCGGATTGATCAGTACGCTCGTTTATCAATTTCAACGGGGCAGTCTCCAACACGCATTGGCCGACGCACGGATGGTTATCCACGACCCGGTTGCCGCTTATATCTATACCGGGCGCAGCGACGCCATGGGTGAAATCCTGTTTGCACAACTAGCCTTGAAGGCTCGCCTGCGAACAGCGCTGGGGCGGTTTGCGGAGTCATCGCGGGAATTGCATCAGAAGTCTGATGCCGCCCACGCCCAATCCCGTAAAACCCACGCAGGTATGAACGAACAACAACAGGAAACCAGCAGCGTCGCCCACGCCATGCAGCAGATGTCACTGGCTGTGCAGGAAGTCGCCAATGGCGCCACGCAAACCTATTCCGCAACCAATGCGGCGATCAGCGAAGTCGATAAGGGCAACAAGGTCATTGAGGGGGCGAATACGGCGATTGCTGATTTGTCCGGCACCGTCGGGGATCTGGGGATGGTACTGGATCGCCTATCCGCCGATAGCAGCAAGATTGCCAGCGTGGTCGATGTTATTCGCAGTATCGCTGAACAAACCAATCTCCTCGCCCTGAACGCCGCCATTGAAGCGGCTCGTGCCGGCGAACAAGGGCGCGGTTTTGCCGTGGTGGCCGATGAAGTGCGTACCCTCGCCCAACGCACCCAGGAATCCACTGCGCACATTCAGGACATCATCAGCAACCTGAGCAAAGCTACGGACGATGCTGGCCAGCGAATGGATAACTGCCAGAACCTGGTAGAGCGCAGTGTGAGTGAAATGGAGAATGTCAGGAATGCCCTGGCGTCTATCTCGCATTCCGTGAGCAGTATCGACCAGATGTCCCATCAAATTGCCGCCGCTGCAGAAGAGCAATCTTCCATGGCTGTGGAGATCGAACGCAATACCTCTGCCATTGCCAAGATCTCCGACCACTCGCAAACGGAGATCGAAGCTTCCGACGCCCTGACCCGCGAAATGGCACAACTATCCAAACGGCAGTTGGATCTGGTGGTGCGCTTCAGGTAACAGTGTGATGGATTCACCTTGACGCCCCCGCCCCAAGTTATGACACTACCGCGCTCGACGCGAGGTGAATCATAATTCTGCAACGTCACAACAAAAGTCACATCGACCGGTATGAATTAGCCGCATGCATCGTGGTCGAAGCGCAATCCTGCGGTTGCATTGCCCTATTCCGATTAACATCGATCACCCGCACCGATCAACTGGGGTAAGCTTGCGCACCTGAACTGACGACTTTATTTAACGGAATCTGATAAGACCTCATGCTCGACAAATCCACGCTCTCTACTGATGAAATCCTTGCCTTTGACCAGGCTCACGTCTGGCACCCCTATGCTGCCTTTCCCAACCCTGCGCCTGTCTACCCGGTCAGCCATGCCGAAGGCGTTCGTTTGCATCTCACCGACGGGCGTCAATTGATTGATGGCACAGCCTCCTGGTGGAGTGTGTTGCATGGCTACAATCACCCGGTATTGAACAAGGCGGTGGAAAATCAACTGGCCAAGGTCGCCCACGTCATGCTCGGTGGGCTGACCCATGAACCCGTGGCTCGCCTGGCCAAGCAATTAGTGGACATTACGCCCGACGGATTGAACAAGGTTTTTTTCTCCGATTCGGGTTCGGTCGCCATAGAAATTGCGCTGAAGATGGCTCTGCAATACTGGTTTGCCCAAGGCCAGCACCAACGCACCCAATTCCTGGCCTTGCGGAGCGGTTATCACGGCGACACCTTCGCCGCCATGTCCGTATGTGACCCGGTCAGCGGCATGCACGGCATGTTTAACCAGTTTCTCAAGCACCACATCTTCACCGAGGCGCCCGCTTGCAAGTTCGACGAAGAGTGGGACGAGCGTCACCTGATTAATTTCTCTCACCTGATCCAACAGCATCGCCAGAAAATTGCAGCCGTTGTGCTTGAGCCTATCGCCCAGAATGCCGGCGGCATGCGCTTTTATTCGCCGCATTATTTGCGCCGGGTGCGGGAGTTGTGTACGCAATTCGATGTGCTGTTGATTGCCGATGAAATTGCCACAGGTTTTGGCCGTACCGGCGAACTCTTTGCCTGCGACCATGCGCGTATCAGTCCCGACATTATGTGTCTCGGCAAAGCCTTGACCGGCGGTTACATCACCCTCGCCGCCACCCTGTGCAACGACAAGGTGAGCGACATGATTTCCCAAAATGGTGCTGGCGCCTTTATGCATGGCCCGACGTTTATGGGTAATCCCCTCGCCTGTGCGGTGGGAATCGCGAGTGTGAATCTGTTGTTGAAAAGCCATTGGCAGTTGCAGGTGGCCAGCATTCAGACTCAATTAGCTCAGGAGCTGGAAGCCTGTCGCGATCTGCCAGCGGTGGAGGACGTAAGGGTATTGGGTGCTATCGGCGTGGTGGAATTGAAGCAGCTTCCGCCTATGGCCAGTATCCAGGCGCGTTTTGTAGAAGAAGGGGTGTGGGTCCGCCCTTTCGGCAAGTTGGTCTACCTGATGCCCTCCTACGTCATCAAACCCGATGAGTTGCGTCATTTGACGCGCAGCATTTATCAGGTTCTCAGCGAGCTGGACGCAGGCGAGTAGCAGGTTCATCGCGCATCCAGGGGCGTTGGCGCCGTATATAAGGAAAGACTGCTATCCTTAATAATCAATTGACGCCTTTTTCAAGATAGCTATGTTCGCCATGAAATCGTTACTTGCCCTGCTTATCCCGCTGATGGCGATTGTCGCAGTACCCGGCTATGCCAATGACCGTGACAAGGATGCGATGGTATACCGCTATTGGGATTGGGGTATTACGCCGCAGCGGGACGATTACCAGGTAGCGATACTTAAGCTCGCATTAGAGAAAACCCGCTCCACACATGGCGATTACAAGATTGAGCGCAAACTCGAAACCCTCAGTCGTTCGCGCGCGCATCGCGCCATTGCCCAAGGCGAATTTCTTAATATCCATGCCAGCCCTTTGCGTCCCCTGCTCACTGAGCAGGATCGCCGCGAGCAAATGGAAGAAAGCATCCCCGTTAAAATTCCGTTGATGAAAAGCCTGCTCGGCTATCGCAGTCTGATCATCCGCCGCCGTGACTATGAACAATTCAGTGAAATAACCGACGCTGCAAAATTGAAAAGCCTGGTCGCGGGTCAGGGGCGCGGCTGGACCGATATCAGCATTTATGAGCACAACAAGTATCAGGTGCGCGGCGACGCTGAATATTTCACCCTTTTTTCCATGTTACTGGCGGGACGCTTCGACTACATTCCGCTCAGCGTGATTGAAGTCAACGGCGCCTTGTCGCGCTTTGAGCAATATTCCGACAGTCTGATGGTACTGCCGGACCTTATGCTCTATTACCCGCTACCCACCCTGTTCCATGTCAGCGCCAAACATCCAGCTTTGGCAGACCGCCTTGAGCGCGGACTCACCCAAGCCAGGCAGGACGGCTCCCTCGACCGCTTGTTCGAGCAGCATTTTTCCGAGCAGGTGCAGCAAATGAAGAGCGCAAAACTGCGCGTCTTTGTGTTGGAAAACCCCGGTGTTCCGACTGAAATGGGACTGGATCAACCGCTGTTATTAAGCCCCAAACAAAACACGCCCTAGCGAAATACCATCACGGGAATGGTGGTGTCGCTCAGGACTTTTTGCGTCTCACTGCCGAGAAATAATTTATTCAGTCCTTTGCGTCCGTGGGATGCCATAAACACTGCATCGCACCCGTACTTTTCCACCGCCTTGACGATTTCTTCGTGAGGGCTTGATGACATCGGTGTTGTGACTTCACAAACAACACCTCTTGCCTGAGCTGCGTCTGCAACTTTCTGGACGATTTCCTGGGCTTGTTGTTGCGACTGTTGATCGAAACGTTGCTGGAGTTCTTCGCTGTACAGGTTCGGGTCGTACATCAACCCTGCTGTTGCCGGGGGGATGAAGCGGTAGGGTTCGGCCACCGAGATGGCGACAAGGGCGGCGTCTACCTGCCCAGCAAAGTCCACCGCAGCGGTGACGGCTTTTTCGGATAGGGGTGATCCGTCGGTTGGGACAAGGATTTTGGTAAACATGGTTGCGACTCCTTCTTTTTGGGAATGGTTGTCTTGTTAGTTGACAACGTACCGCCGGTATCATTTCGTTTGGCGGCTAGTTCCATTATCCGGAGGGGGCGATTGAGGGGTGCTGATCTAGATCAATGTTTCATTCAGACAGTAAGAGCTTTGAAATCCGTTTGTCATTAGGGCTTTGTGTTTCGAAAGCGCATAAACACGTCCCTGTGGCTCCCTCAAGTCGTCCGTGACTTGAGGGTTTCGAAACACAAAGCCCTAATGACAAACTCGCATTGTGCGAGCTTGCTAGCGAAGTTAGCTGATGGCTTTAATGCCAACGGCTGCGCGAAGTTTTTCCAATAGGGGTTGACTGTAGGCGCGTGCTTTTTGAGCGCCGGCTTGCAGTACTTCTTCGATGTGCGCGGGGTTGGCCAGCAAAGCTTCGTAGCGTTCCCGCGCTTCACCTAACTGGCCGTTGATGAGTTCAAACAATTGTTTCTTTGCCTCGCCCCAGGCGATGCCATCGGCGAACGCCTGGCGCATCTGTGCGGTTTGCTCTGGGGTGGCGAAGGCTTGCCAGATCTGGAAAACCGTGGAGGTATCCGGGTCTTTGGGTTCGCCGGGTTCGAGCAGGTTGGTGATGATTTTGTTGATGGCTTTTTTCAGTTGTTTTTCCGGTAAGAACAACGGGATGGTGTTGCCATAACTCTTGCTCATCTTGCGACCATCGAGGCCTTGCAGCACCGCAACATTGTCATCCACCAGGGCTTCCGGCAGGACAAAGTGTTCGCCGTAATGGTGATTGAAGCGTGCGGCGATGTCGCGGGCCATTTCAATGTGTTGGATCTGGTCTTTGCCCACCGGGACTTTGTTGGCGTTGAACATCAGGATGTCCGCCGCCATCAGGATCGGGTAGGAATATAGCCCCATGGTGATGCCAAAATCCGGGTCTTCTCCGACGTCCACATTGGCGTCAACAGAGGCTTTATAAGCATGGGCGCGATTCATTAAACCCTTGGCCGCCATGCAGGTGAGCATCCAGCATAATTGGGGGATTTCCGGTACATCGGACTGGCGGTAAAAGATGGCGTTGTCGGTGTTTAACCCGAGCGCCAGCCAGGTGGCAGCAATCTCGCGGGTGGACTGATGAACCTGTACCGGATCATGGCATTTGATCAATGCATGGAAATCCGCGAGGAAATAAAAAGATTGCACGTCCGCGCCCTGGCTGGCGGCAATGGCCGGGCGAATGGCGCCCACATAATTACCCAGGTGTGGTGTGCCGGTGGTGGTAATGCCGGTTAAAACCCGTTGCTTGCTCATAGTCTGCTGGCTTCTTATTGGTCAATGCGTCAAAAGCGGAAAGCGGCACATCATACAGGCAAGCAAGGGGTTTGCGAACCGCACTGATCAGCAGCAGAGTCAGTATGGTTTAGCGGAAACGCGCCTCATGGGCCAGCAACCAGGCTTTACGTTCCAAGCCACCGGCATAGCCGGTTAATTGACGATTTTTACCGATCACCCGATGGCACGGCACCACAATACTGAGCGGATTTTTACCGTTCGCCATGCCTACGGCCCGCGCCGCTGTGGGTTGCTGTATAGCATGAGCGAGGTCGCCGTAACCCCAGGTTACCGCATAGGGAATCTGCCGCAATTGGGCCCAGACCTTGTGTTGGAAATCCGTGCCCTTTGCGGCCAGCGGCAAATCGAAGTCACGTCGTTCGCCGGCAAAATAGGCTGCCAGTTGCGCGCAGGTTTCATCGAGGAAGGGATGGGCATCGCTGGCGAGGCCGAGCGCCAGTAGACGTTCCGCCTCCGCCATATCGGTAAACAGAATGTGATGTACCCCCGCATCGCTGGCGGTGATCAGGATATCGCCCAGCGGCGAGGTTATATGGGTGCAAGTCATGGATAAGGGGTTCATGGTTTTATCCCAGGTAATGCCAAAGGTGGAAGGTGGCGTAACTGCGCCAGGGTTTAAGTGCTTCACTGTCAAACACGGCGCCCTCCGTCAGTTGTGCCAGGGCTTTTTTAACGCCGAGATCACTCGCCAGCCAGATATCGGTATGGCCCAAGGCACGCATTTGCACATAGTCCACTGTCCAGGGGCCTATGCCTTTGAGGGCAAGCCAATCGGTCACCGGTTTTTCCTCGCCGTGGAGGCAATACCATTCGGCAAAACAACGCAGGGTTTCCCGACGACTGGCAGGCATCTTCAGCATGCTCAAATCGCTGGCCGCAATGGCAGACGGGGACGGAAACAAATTACCGGTGCTGGATAAAGGTTCTGCCAGCGCATCGACCAAACGCTCCAGATGCGTCCGTGCGGCCGCCACGCTCACTTGCTGCCCCAGGATAGCCCTGACGCCCGCCTCAAACGGATGCCAGATACCAGGGATACGCAGTCCCGGTGTCAGTACCGAGTGAAAGCCAGCGGTGCCCAGCTGCTGTTCAATCTGATTGATATCTGCATCCAGATCCAGAATCTGTCTTACCCGATTAACCAGCGGTTTGAGAAATGCCGGCTTGTCGATGCTGACGGTCAGTTGCAATTGATGCCCTACCGCCGCCGGACACACTTCAAAATAACCGCGTGCCTGATCGCCGGCTGGATTGTGCAACACAAAGGTTCGACCGTAGCTGTCGCCATTGACCCACTCGATGCTGCGCACACAGCGCTTGCGCCAGAAGTCCAGCATCAGCGACCAATTGAGCGGCGGCCGGTAGGCAAGTGAAAGCTTCAGTTCCGGTAACTCTTTGCGCGATCGACGAATAGCAGAGGGTGACATTTGCAGCTGTTTGCGAAAGGCATCGTTAAACCGGCGCAGGCTGTTAAAACCCGCCGCATCGGCAATATCGGTGACACTGAGTGAGGTTTCGTGAAGCAGCTTCTTGGCGAACATCACTTGCGTAAACAAGGCATAGGCCTTGGGTGACATGCCGAGGCGCTCCTGAAACAGACGACGCAGATAACGATCACCAATGCCCAGCCGCGCAGCCAGCGTCGGTAAGCCACCGGAATTCAAATCACCCGCCTCCAGCAATGCCAGCGCGCGGGTAAATGTTGTATCGGTGCCGCGCCAGGCACAGGAGCCCGGCGCACTGTCCGGACGGCAGCGCAGGCACGGGCGATAACCCGCTTGCGCAGCCAACGCGGCGTGTTCGAAGTATTCGACATTGTTCTCCAACGGCGGAACTACCGGGCACACAGGGCGGCAGAAAATGCCCGTGGTTTTGACAGCGATGAAGAACAACCCGTCAAAACGGGCATCGCGGGTCAGGCGAGCGCGCTGGTAATCGGTGTTGTTGAGATCGCTGTTGTTGAGAGATACGGTCATCACTAAATGCTCTTGCCGTGGATGACGACCATTCTAGCGATAAACGCACAAAGCACTGGCCATTTTCGGCACTGACCGCTGAACGATTTTCTGATTGGCGCTCATGCCGTTAGCCTTAAGAGCAAAACTCCAACAGGTTTTTATAACGCAACCGCAGACCCGACCAGGACAAATGGCTGAGATCCGGTGCCAGCAGCTTCTCACCGGATATGATTTGCTGCACAAGATGCCGAAGCCGTCCCGCCATGGCTTTGCCCTCGCCCTCAACATCTTCCAATAACGATGGATAACAAGCCTCCGGGCCAAACCATTCCGGATATGCCTGACGTGCCGGCACCAAAGGTACACAACCGGCCGCCACCGCTTCCAGCACAGCCAGTCCCTGGAAATCGTGTACTGCTGTCGAGACGGCAATGTGACTTTCTTGCAGCAGCTGTCGATAACGACCGGCATCTTTCACAAAGCCCCATTCGCCCAACGAATCCTGCGCTAATAAAAGATCCTTGATCTCAGTAAATACCGGTGGCTGTTGACGAAATTGCTGACCCACCACATGCACAGTAATCGGTGGGTTCTCACCCGCCGAAAACCAGTAACGCAACATCGCCAGCAGGCGTTCGGGGCCTTTGTCATATTCCCAGCGATGGTTCCATATCAACGATGGCCTCGACGATCGCTGTGCCGGCGCCACAAAATAATCGTTGCGTAATGGCACCGGCACCACCTGGCTACGCGCCGATAATTCATGCATGACATGCAGCGGTACATGATCCGGCAAACGGCGCAACAGTGTTTCGGCACCCGCTAAAAAAGAATCGCGATTGAAGGCGGAGTTAAAGATGATGTTGTCCGCGCAAAGTGCGCTGTATATCGAGGTAATTTGCGGTTCGACACTGAGTGACTGATCCTCACCCGGCGGATACGCAAACTGGTTTTCATGAAAATAAATCAGGGTGGGAATGCGCGCGAGTTCAGGAACAAAACCGCGCAGCGATGACAAATCCACCATCGAGGTAGCAATTAATACATCATAGGTTTGGGACAATAGTTCGCGCTGTGAAAATGCCCAACTCAAACTGTTGCCGCGCACACGCCAACTGAAATAACGCGGCGGCAAACTCAATTGAGTCCATTGATGTTCAGGGAAATATTCTTCGAGTTCCTGCCGCCAGCGTTGATGGCTGGCGGCATCGTAGGCAGACAGCAGCAGAATTTTCACTGAGAAAATTACAGGCCGCTGTAATGTTGATCGGCGTGTTTAAGAATGTATGTATCAAACCCCGCCTGGTTCAATAACTGCGCCGCCACATCACTGCGGCGACCGGCATCGTCGGTGACAATGTAAGTCATATGCGAATCCAGTTCCGCCAGTGTTCTGCGCAGACTGCCCAAGGGAATGTTGCGGCTGCCGGGTACATGCTGGAAGCGTCGCTCAACCGCCAGACGTACATCGAGCAATTGATAGGGTGGAATGTCTTTCTGGCGCTCGCGCAATTCTTCGGCAGTAATAAAACGCGTGACGGGTTCGTGTAACAGCGCTTTAAAATCTTCTTTCTGCAAACACATTAATTTGCCAGGCGTGAGCATCTTTACTGTTGCGTTGCGTGTAGTGTCACCCACCAATGCTTCTTCACCGAAATAATCACCCGGACGCAATGCCGCGAGAATTTTACCGCTGGCGTCCACGACCGTCGCGCTGCCGGTTTTCACTACATAGAATAATTCGCCGCGTTCGCCCTCCTTCACAACCACCTCGTCGGCGGTCACCTTCTGCTCCGTAAAACGCGAAAATAACTGGCGAATATTACCCGGCGGTATCTTGGCGAAGAGCGGCGCTTGTAAGAGGTAAGACATCCAGTCATTGTCGTCTTCGGACACTGTGGACGGATCTTCACCGCTTTCACTCCAGGCCATCACCAGATCGAGAAAATCCCGCTCAACACAGAGCAGTTTCACCGGCGACTTGGTCATGGCGGAAACTTGCGTGGGCGAACTGCCGCTGAGTGGCAATCGGCGCGAATCACTTCTGGGATCTACCGAGGTAATAACAAATTGGGCATCAATCAGATCAACATGTCCTTCGATCAGGTAAAAGGCTTCTTCCAGTTCCTTACCCCGTTTAAACACCATGGTGCCTTTGGGGAATTCGCGCACGCTGGCTTTCTCGGTCACCTTGTCCAGATACTCCGGGTTCAAGGTATCAAACGGCGTAAAAACGCGCAGGATGTCGTGACTAATCGTATTGGTCATGGATCAGGACTACTCTTGTTGTGCAATTTCTCTCACGGACGTGGACCCGCCGACACGGGTGTGTGGGTTGGTAATTATAGTCACTGCGCTGTTTCAGGGGGGAGTTTTCTTGTCAACACTTGGGAGTGGTTCACAGGATAAATGGCTGACAAACGCGACAAAAGGCGTAAGAAATGGCGCAATGACTAGCCTCGCGCCATCTTGCTTCGCAGACATCAAGAATTGTTAATGAAACAGACCGGGTGCCCTGGTGTATTGGTAGAGGCCCGTTAATACGCGGTAAAGGTACCAGGCATCAAGACTACCCGCCAGTTCGCGGACCGAATGCATGCCGAAAGTCGGAACACCGACGTCCAGAGTTTTGACGCCGACTTCTGCCGCTGTCAACGGACCGATGGTGCTACCGCATTCCATATCCGTGCGCGATACAAAGCTCTGCACCGGCACCTGGGCCTGCTCACACAAAAAGCGGAATATTGCACTTGTCTCGCTGTTGGTCGCGTAGCGTTGATTGGCGTTGACCTTGATTACCGGTCCATGATTCAGCAAAGGGCCGTGGTTTTCATCATGACGGTCACTGAAGTTGGGATGGATGCCGTGGGCATTATCCGCTGAGACCATCAAGGAGCGATCCAGGACGCGCACCCGAGTATCCACATCCACTATCAATCGCTCCAGAAACTGTTGCAACATCGGTCCCCGCGCCCCACAGGTTGAGGTGCTGCCGATCTCTTCGTGGTCGGTACAGATCAACAGACTGCTTACGTCTGGGTCGCCGTGAAGTAATGCCTGCAAGCCGATATAACAACTCAGCAAGTTGTCCAGCCGGGCGCTGGCAAGAAAATCCTGTTGTAAACCTATCAATGCGGGCGCTTGTGTATCGTATAGACTGATTTCGTAATCCAACACCTGCGTTGCCGTCAGCTGCGGATATTCGCGCTGTATGTGGGCCAACAGCAGGGTGCGAAAATCCGGCGTTTGGGTGTCCTTCTCACGTAATTGGAGTAGCAGCGGCACAATATCTTTTTGTGCGTTGATACTGCGATTGCGATTTACTTCGCGATCCAGATGAATCGCCAGACTGGGAATGGTCGCCACGGGCTCAACATAATTAATCAACACGCTACGAATAGTGTGGGATTGATCGCGGTAGGTAACCCGCCCTGCCAGCGATAAATCGCGATCAAACCAGGGCGCTAATAGCGCACCACCATATACTTCCACACCCAATTGAAAATAACCGCGACGATTTAATTCAGGTTGCGGTTTCACCTTCAAGCAAGGGCTATCGGTGTGCGCGCCCACCATACGAATGCCGGTTTCCAGCAGCGGTTGTTTACCGTAGACAAAGGCAATAAGGGAAGAATCGTTGCGCGTCACCACATAACGTTGGCCACTTTCCAACTGCCATGCATCACCTTCATTGAGCGCAATAAAACCGGCTTGTTGCAGTTGCTGGGCCATCCAGGCAGTTGCATGGAAAGGCGTGGGAGATACTTGCAAAAACGCCAACAGCCCTTGATTGAATTGATTTTGGTTATGCATTGTCATGATCACTACACCTACTTTTTCGTCTGATCGCCGTGGTAGTTATTCGGTACGAATTCGTTGCCGCTTTTGCCAGGATACTTCATCACGCAGATAGACCGGTTGCGCGTCCATGGCAGATACAGATTCGCCACGCGCTAACAGCTCATCAGCCATCAGCGCCATATCTGCTGCATCGGGATAGGCCGACATGTCAAGCACAAGGGGTGAGAGTTGTTGCAAATCCTCATAATGCCAGCCAGGCCCCAAACCAGTCATTTGATGGCAAGAAAGCTTGACTTGATCCTGACGTAAAACATTGGCTGGAGGCATCACGAATTCGGCGGTAAGCGCGGTCGGTAAACGGCTATGCGGATTAAACTGAAACAATCCCCAATAGACTTCGTTCATGCGTGCATCAAGTGCGACCAATACAGGATTCTGGTGCGTCTTAGCGTCACCCGCCACAGCACGATAGTATCCGGCAGCCATAGCGGCCAGTGTCGATACGGGGATAACCGGTACTTGCAAACCAAACGCCAATCCCTGCACAACACCGAGACATATACGCAGTCCGGTAAAAGATCCCGGGCCACGTCCGAAGGCTATCGCATCCAATTCACGCTTATCGCAACCGGCTTGATGCAGGACTTCATCGACCATGGGCAAGAGGCGCTGGGTGTGACTTTTGGCTGCCATTTCAAACAGCCCGGTCACAACACCATCACATATCAGTGCAACTGAACAAGCATCCGATGATGAATCAAGAGCAAGAATTTTCTTCATAGAACAGCATCGCCAACTCATGAGCAAGGGCCGTTATTTTGCCAGATTTTTGTCCCATGAAGTTTATACAGGCAGAAAAAATCCCCTGCAGCCAAGCTACAGAGGATTTTTGCGGGCAGATGACCCAATATTTCAGGGTCTGAACATGATCAGAACCGTAAGCACGAAAAGTTACTTCGTTAATCACTACTTCGGCAAAACTACGTCATAAAAAGCTACATTATAAAAAAGCTATTTGGCTTTGGCCGGCCGACCTGCTTTTCTCGCCCGCCCCGCTTTTTTTGCGGCTGGTTTTCTCGCCGGCGCTTTTTTTACTGGCGTTTTCTTTGCCGCGGTCTTTCTAACTGTAGTCTTTTTAACAGCCGGTTTACGGGCTGCAGCTTTTTTCCTCGTGGTCCGCTTGGGCGCTGTAGCTGCCTTGGTTTTTACCGCCATCTTGCGTTCCACTTTGGCGACCTTGGCTTTTGCCTTTTTAGCAGCAGCTTTAGTGCGGGCAGCTAGCTTCTTATTAGCCGCTCTCACTTTTTTCGCATTGGCCGCAGCGCGCGCTTTTTTCCATTTTGCCTCAAACGCTTTTACCGCTTTCGCCAGATCTGCATCAGCTTTGGCGGCTAATTTGTCTTGCATTGCGGCTATTTTGGCTTTTGCAGCCTCTTCTACTGCTTTCGCGGCACTCAATGTCTTGGTTTTTGCCAATGTACTACGGGCATCTGCCAATTTTGCGCGTGTCACTTTTGTTGAGCCAGATAATTTGGCCAATGCCGCTGCAGCAGATTTTGCGGATCGTTTATCAGCAGCTGTGCCAGATTTTTTGGCTTTGTTTTTCGCGGTGACGGAAGCCTTTCTTGCTGCAGCAACTGCTTTTGCTTGAGCTTGAACATCTTTTTGCAAGCTTGTAACCAGGGTTTGGGCTTTCATTACCGCTGGATCAACTGCTTTTGGAGCGGTGCGCTTAGGGGTGGATTTTGCGGAAGTGGTTTTTCTTGCTGATTTCGACACAGATTTTTTAATGACTCTTCTCGCCATGTTGATCTCTCCAAGTTTGTAAAAAGTTGTTTTTACAGCACTAGCAACATGAACGATAGCATATATTTTGATCTTTTTTAGTTTTTACCTGATTTTATTACCTAATTCACATAAAAAAATGAAAAAAATTAACGCAACAGAAAAATTTTCCAAGAGAAAGAAAATCTTTAAGGCATTCACTCTACGAAATATTGGTGCTCGCTTACAAAGTAGCGATCTTCATTTGCTATGCAGCAAAAATGCGACAAATTTTACTTGCGGGCTCTCTCAACATGAGAATATTACGGAAGGCAGAAACAAAACAGGCTCCCGCAGGAGCCTGTTGTTAAGCAGAAAATGAAAAATCAGGGAATTAATACAGAAAATAATTGTTCTCTTATTGAATCTACACTGCCCACACCGGAAATACGCGTATATTTCGGCGCGCTAGTATTCCCTTCATCAGCCAGGCTTTGATAAAAGCCCACCAGAGGTTTGGTTTGTTGGTGATAAACCTGCAAACGTTTACGCACGGTATCTTCCTGATCATCCGGGCGCTGCACCAAGGGCTCGCCAGTTACATCATCCAGGCCTTCACGTTTGGGGGCATTGTGAATCACATGATAAACACGGCCCGAAGCTTCATGAACGCGGCGACCGCTGAGTCGCTCTACAATTTCTTCATCGGGCACATCAATTTCAATGACGTAATCAATATTCACACCTGCATCCAGCAGTGCTTCTGCCTGGGGTATCGTGCGGGGGAAACCATCAAATAAAAACCCATTGGCACAATCACTGGAGCTGATGCGTTCTTTTACCAGCGCAATAATCAGATCATCGGAAACCAGTCCGCCTGCTGCCATAATATCTTTCGCTTGTAATCCGAGTGATGTGCCAGCTTTTACCGCAGCACGCAACATATCTCCGGTAGAGATTTGCGGGATGCCGAACTTCTCCATGATCAGCTTCGCTTGTGTCCCCTTACCCGCGCCCGGCGCACCCAAAAGTATGATTCTCATTACGGATTGCTCCTTAGTATTATGGTCATGCCCGTCGCTCGACTGTCGGCCGGTTCGTCGGCAAACAACTGCAAAAAGGGGCAAACAAAAAAGGCGTTACGATACACGCCCGGCCGGGCAATCACAATATGCCCTGTGACTTCGGTCTCACTCTGAAGTTAAACCTTTGATTTAAATAGATTTTGTTATTTTGACCGGCATCTGGACAACGAGCGCTGTCCAACAGTAAAACGGGCAAGTTTGAGCTATAACTTATAAGAAGCATCAATCAGCGAGATGCTTTTGCAGTTTCACCATACATGAGGTTGTTATTTATGAAAGTCAGCGGACTGGTTCATCAATGGAATCAAACAGCAAGCGGCAAACTAACACCTAATACCTATACGGTGCGCCTCCCGGTTGAAGATGCAGCCAAACTGGCAGCGCTGAGCGAGATGTACCCCAAACGCACACTTGAACAATTGATTACTGATCTTTTATCCGCAGCACTCAGTGACCTGGAAGGTGCCATGCCCTATGTAAAGGGTTCGCGCGTCATCAGTGAAGATGAAATGGGAGATCCTATATATGAAGATTTGGGGCCAACACCTAAATTCCTGGAACTCACCCATAAACACATGACGAGGATTCAGGAAGTTTCCTGATCCGATTCAGCAGGCACTCGATTATCGGGGCCGATATTCTGCAGCCTGTCTTGAGGGGCAGGCTGAACCTGCTCTTTACCTCTTCATTTACCTATCCCTTTTATTTCCCATTCCATGATTTGCTTATCCCGGCACTGAAAATCCCGGTACCGTACCGCGTTTTTTTATCACCGAGCAAATGATAGTGCTATAGCAATTGATCATCGCTAGCACTTGGTCCTACAATAATGATGTTTTAACTAATACCCCAAGAATTTTAGGTGAGAGAACTACATAATCCACAAATAATAGGATAATACTAAATGAAAAACTCTGTGGAACTTGATGAATTTGACCGTAAGATCCTTCGTGCTCTTCAAGAGAACGCGGATTACTCCATGGCCGATCTGGGCAACCTGATTGGTCTTTCCCATACGCCCTGTTGGCGACGACTGAAGCGATTGGAGTCAGAAGGCGTCATTCGCGGAAAGGTCACCTTGCTTGATGCAAGCATGCTGGATTTGAATGTGACCGTGCATGCCCAGGTCACACTCAAGGATCGAACGGAATCTGCGTTTGCAGCATTTGAGGCGGGTCTTATGCCGGTAACCGAAATCACTGAATGCCACGCTACCAGCGGCGATCAGGATTATCTTCTGCAAATTGTGGTTGAAAGCGTTGGGCATTATGAGAGCTTGCTGAAGAAAACCTTGCTGCATTTACCCCATGTCGGCTCCATTCATTCGACGTTTGCATTGCGGCAGGTAAAGTATTCAACGCAACTGCCACTGTAGAAATAGGATGACAATCGCTTAAAAATCAGGGCACACCTGTGCCCTGATCCCATCCGTTTATTATCGCAATTGATATGCGCGACCTGGATTCTCAACACGGAAAGTTTCAATAGCCCCGCGCTCCTGCAATGTGACATACAGGGTTTTGCCATCCTCACCACCAAATGCCACATTGGTAGGTTTCTGACCTTTCAGCTGAATCTCCCGTAATAACTTTCCTGTCGGCGAGACTACCGCTACAACACCCGCACCATAACGCGCAATATACAAATTGCCCTCACTGTCGCAGCGCATTCCATCCAGTCCGTGATCAGCAAATTCAATCAACAGTCGTTTATTGGTCACGCCTCCGTCAGGCAGGAGATCGTAAACCCACACTTTGCGTTGAACACTTTCATTAACGTAAAGATGCTTTTCATCGGTACTGACTTCAACACCGTTGGTGGTGCCCATATTGGCCTCCAACAAGCTGGTCGTGCCATCCTGATCAATGCGCCAGAGTTGACCGGAATTATCTGCCCATTTAGGGTCGCTGGCATACAGCCTACCTGTTGCGCTAATGGCAATGTCATTAGGCTGATTCATCGCAGCATTGTGGGCAAACACAGAAACTGCACGCGTGTTCATATCGATTCGCAACACATTGTGGCCAACATAGTCAGCAACATACATATTGCCGGATCGGTCAAAGCGTATACCATTACCAGTGCTACCCTTCGGCAGCTCAACAAACAGTTCCGCCTGTCCTGATCCATCATCATTCACCGTCACGCGACCAATAGTGCCCTCTCGCGCAAAATTTACCGCGTATAGATGACCATCCGGCCCAATTGCCGGGCCTTCAATGCCTTGCGTAAAGACACCATCCCCCACGTAATCCCGAGCCACATATAAAGCCGTGTGCGGGGATACCGATGACGGTTCAATTTTTGCCGTTTCACATGCCGTAGCCATGACCGACGCTACTGCAATAACCATTGCCCTGGAATATTTTCTTGTCACAGGTTTTACCCCTTATTGGAAGTTTTAATAAACAGCGATGTAAAGCGTAAAGGAGGATAAATCAAAGCGAAGGGAGAAAACAGATGTGGTAGAGGGAAAGGAAAACAAGAAAAGTGAAGTTAAGTAAGTTTCCGGGAGTTTGATACTCCCGTTTCAGTTGAATATTTCACGCATCCATCTCGGCAAAGGCTTCGGCCTCTTCGTAGATAATTTCTTGCAGGATTTGACCCTGCGTTTTGTCTCCACAGGAAATCGTTATGTTCGCAAACTGTTGATACAACGCGCGGCGCTCTTCAAACAGCTCAAGAAAGCTTTGACCAGGTCGCCGCGCAATACCGCGAGTATCAAAATTGTGGATGCGCTGTTGCAGTATGTCCAGCGGTACATCCAGGAAAATCACCGGACCAAAGCTATTAAGGTGTTTCATCCCCGCCTCGCTGTAGACGGCACTGCCACCCGTAGCGATGATGTGGTTGGAGCACTTCACCGACAAGAGAATTTCTTCTTCGATATCACGCAAGTGCTGATAGCCATGTTGGTGCAAAATATCCTGCAACGTCTTTTCTTCGCGCAACTGAATCAAAATATCGGTATCGATAAAATTTTTGGCTAACTCTTTGGCCAGCAAAAGTCCAATGGTGCTTTTGCCCGCGCCCGGCATGCCAATCAAAATCAAATTCGTACTGAAGACGTTCACCGTAACTCCTGATCATTAACCCGCATTCGCTAAACACGGAAATTCCCCAGCAACTGCCGCAAACTGGAAGACAACTGATTAAGCCGCTGACTGGCGTTGGCCGTCTTGGTGGCATCTTCCGATGTGGTCATGGCAAGTTGGTTAATCTCCACCAGATTTTTATCAATCTCTGCTGTTACTGTGCTTTGTTCTTCTGCTGCCGTCGCAATCTGAATTGCCATATTGGTAATATTCTGCACCGCGGAACCGATACCAGCCAGAGATTCCCCAGCCTCGCTGGCAGACCCCACGGCCTCGTTGGTCATCGCCGTACTGGCATTCATCGCCTCTACCGCACGCTGCACACCACTCTGCAATTGGCTCAACATGCCCTGGATATCTTCTGTGGACTTTTGCGTGCGGCTGGCCAGTGTTCGCACTTCATCCGCCACCACGGCAAAACCCCTGCCCTGTTCTCCGGCGCGCGCTGCCTCAATGGCGGCGTTAAGCGCAAGCAAATTAGTTTGCTCCGCAATACCGCGAATTACATCAATCACGGAGGTAACATTTTTTGCTTCGCCCTCCAGACGCACCATGATATCGGCAGTCTGGCTGATCCTGCTTGAAAGTCCCTGCACCCGTTCCACAGCGAGATGAATACGCTCCTGCCCCTGATCGGTAATCTGGTTAGCATTTTTTGCATTCTGCGCGGTATTCCCGGTGTTGCGTGCGACCTCCTGAATGGCAACCGTCAACTCATTCACGGCGGCAACAACCATCGTAATCGCGTGACATTGTTCATCCGCTGCTTTTTGACTGCTGCTGGAAACTTCCAGCAAGGTTTCAGCGGAACCGGATACATCGTCAGTGTTGTGGCGTATATCGGTAATCAGGCTTTGCAGCTTTTCCATAAAGCGATTGACATGACCTGCCAGCTGACCCAGCTCATCTTCACGGTCAATATTGATGCGGATGGTCAGGTCGCCATCACCTTGTGCAATATTCTGGATACGATCACTGATCATGCGCAAAGGCACGGTGACAACAAGGGGTAAAAACCAGGCGGCGGCCAAGGCTACCAATGTGCCTATAACAACCAGAAGCATCAACTTAGAAGCAATAAAATCACGTTCTTCGTCGATCTCAATTGTGAAATTATCGACGTGTTTCAAGCGGCGCTCGCCGACCACATCAATAAAATTGCGCAGCGTCGAATAAGCCTCAAAACCTTCGCCGAAGGAACGTTCAAGTTGTGCCTCTCGCTCCATTGGATCATCAGTATCAGCGCGGCTGACGATGTCATCTGTGATACGTTTCCAGGCTTCCAGATACTGTAAAAATTCGCGCTTTTCCTGATCGGTAGAGGTGTTGGATAACGCAAAGGACTCCAGGATACGATCATGGGTTTGCTGAATATTTTCAGCATGCTCCACAAGCAGCACCTGTCGCTCCTGTGCCGAAAGCCGCCCGACAAATAACGCTCGTTCCGCGGTGAGCGCCTGGTATAAATCCCGATCCGCTTGCATCAACAATTGGATCTCCGGCAGGTTGATCTTGGCAAGCGTCTCTGCGTTATCTGCCAATGTATTGCTGGACCTGACAGAAAAAATGCCCATGTAGAGAAATAACAGGACGAGCAACATTAACGGAATACCCAACTTCCAACGGAAGCTGATGTTCTGATACCAGGCTGTCATCTAAATCACCTTTATAGAATAATTTTTGTTATGGGTATACCACAGACGAACACAATTTAAGCGCCATTAACATCTAGAGTGTAGTACACCTAATGTATAGCGGTTAAAAGTGCATAAAAAATTATTCCAAAAAGCAGAAAAAGCCCATGATTTAAAAGTTTTTCACCATAACAACGATGATGTTAATCAGAATTTTTTTTAACCAAGTGCTCCATTGAGAATAAATATCAATTTTCTGAATGGACGTTCATTTAAGTATCATAGAACCCCTGACATAGATATTTGATATTGAGGTAATCCTCGATCCCCTGTTGAGATCCTTCCCGTCCCATACCGGATTGTTTGACGCCACCAAAGGGCGCCACTTCACTGGAAATGATACCCTCGTTTATGCCAACCATTCCCGTCTCCAGTTGCTCAGCAACCCGCCAGATACGCGCGGGATCGCGAGTATAAAAATAAGCAGCCAAACCAAATTCTGTGTTGTTGGCTAATGTAATAACCTCCTTCTCCGATTGAAATGCAATCAGGGGAGCCACAGGACCAAAAATTTCCTCGCGACATAAACGAGAATCCGGTGCAACTTCCGTCAATACGGTGGGCAGAAAAAACTGTGATTCAGCGGACAAGCGTTGCCCCCCCAATAAAATTTTTGCTCCGCGCTCAACAGCATCCGCCAACAATTCCTCAACCTTTTCAACCGCTGCCGGCGAAATCAGTGGGCCGATATCAACACCATCATCTACGCCATTACCCACCTTCAATTGTTTTACCGCTGCCATTAATTTTTCCGAAAATTTGTTGTAGACGTCAGCGTGAACATAAAAACGATTTGCGCAGACGCAGGTTTGACCAGCGTTGCGAAATTTCGAAGCAATTGCGCCCTTTACAGCCTCATCGAGATCCGCATCTTCAAACACGATAAAGGGTGCGTTACCACCCAGTTCCATGGTCACTTTCTTTACCGTCGAGGCGGCTTGTTCCATCAAGGTTCGACCGACCTGGGTAGAACCGGTGAACGTGATTTTGCGCACCTTGTCATTGGTGCTCAATTCATGGCCAATGGCTTTTGCATCGTCTCCGACCAGGATATTAATCACTCCGGCAGGTATACCCGCCTCGCTCGCCAACGCAGCCAGTGCCAGCGCTGACAACGGTGTTTGCGACGCCGGTTTGGCAACAACGGTGCAACCTGCCGCCAAGGCCGGCGCCAGTTTTCGCGCAAGCATGGCATTGGGGAAATTCCATGGCGTAATAGCCGCGACGACCCCCACAGCTTGCTTGATCGCAAACATACGTTTGTCTATCGATGGGGACATAATCACATCGCCATTCAGCCGTTTGGCCTCTTCAGCAAACCATTCAATATAACTGGCTCCGTAGGCAATCTCGCCACGCGCTTCTGCGAGCGGTTTACCCTGTTCAGAGGTCAGCAAAAGAGCCAGTTCATCCTGATTTTCCATAACTAGATCAAACCAGCGGCGCATCAACTGGCTGCGCTCTTTGCCGGTCTTGGCCTGCCATTCGGGAAATGCTGCCGCGGACGCATCAATTGCGCGTCGGGTTTCAGCAACCCCGGCATTTGCAACATCCAGCAACGAGGAATCATCGACCGGATTCTTTACGGTGAGCGTGCGGCCATCGTCCGCATCACACCAGTGTCCATTGATAAAAAGCTGGTGCTGTAGCAAAACCGGATTAGCGAGGGATAACATAATCTCATCTCCATAACATGCGTTGTAATCCACATTAACATCAAAGGTAACTCTACTGTGACCGGCAAAGCCACAATCAGGTTCGTTGCCTCGATGTGCAAAAAATATGCACCCGGGAATCACCGTTACCGGCCACATTCTCAAAGTCGGCATGGGCGGCGACCTGTTCATGGCAATCGCGTCAAATCCTGTTATCATCAGCGCTTCTTTTCCCTTCATTAGTAATGGTTCCATGCTCAATAAAGATGCCCTGCAACAGCTTTCCCAGCTAAAAAATACCATCCGTGAACAGCGCCAGGTTTATCAAGGTGTTGTACGTGCCACACCCAAGCGCTTCGGGTTTGTCAAACTGGATGACGGACGGGAAGCATTCCTTGATCCCGAACAAATGCAGCGTGTCTTACCGGATGATCGCGTTGAAGTCGAGCTTAAAACCAACGATAAAAATCAGTTGGATGCGCGTCTGGAAAAACTTATCAGCAGTTCGTTGCGCGAGTTTGTGGGTCGATACGTTTGCAAGGGAAACGGCCATTTTGTTGAGCCGGATTTACCCCAGTTTAATCGCTGGTTATTTATTCCCCCCCAGGAACGAAACAAATGCATCGAAGGTGATTTGATTCAATGCGCGGTCATCAAGCATCCATTTAACAATGAAGGTAAAGCGCAAGTTCGTGTTATCCAGCGCATTGGCAGACCGGAAGAGCCAGGCATAGAAAGTCGCTACATTCTCGCCAAATATCAATTACCCGAGCAATGGACCAGTGAAGCACAAAGCCAGGCTACTTCCATCAATTGGGCACCGTTTACCCGCGAGCCGCAACAGCAAGACCTGACACATCTGCCCTTCGTGACCATTGATTCAGAAACCACGCGGGATATGGATGATGCGGTGTATATCGAGCCCAAAAATGATGGCTGGATCGTGTACACCGCAATCGCCGATCCCACGCGTCACATAACGCCTGACAGCCCCCTGGAAAAAGCTGCCCGCGAGCGCGCCAGCACGGTGTACCTGCTCGGTCAAACGATTACCATGCTGCCCACCGAACTTTCTCATGACACCTATTCACTGGTGCCGGAAAAAGAGCGGCCCACCCTGGTTTGTCGCATGCAGGTTAATAGTCAGGGTTCGATTACCCGTTATGAATTTATTGAAGCTGTTATTTGTTCGCGGAATAAGCTCAGCTATCAAAGTGTTTACGAATTACTCGCGCCCGCAGATGCAGTGGAATCTTCAACCGACATACCTGCGGATACGCAGCACATGTTGCAGGAGTTGCATAAATTTGCCCTGGCGCGCATTCAATACCGTGCAGAACACGCGTTGGTCATGGAAGAGCGAGCCGATTATTTTTATATCCTCAACGAACAGAAAAAAATTGAGCGTGTTGAAAAAAGGGATCGCAACATTGCACACCGTGTTGTAGAGGAAGCCATGCTGGCGACCAATATCTGCGCGGGGGAATTATTTTTACAACATCCGGGTTACGGCATTTTTTCCAGCCACGTCGGCTTCCGCGCCGAGCGTCTGGAGGATGCGCTGAGCTTGATCAAAGAGGATAGGCCAGACTTCGAGCCAGGCGATTTAACCCGCCTGGAAAATTTTCAGCGATTGTTCAAAGACCTGCGCCTCAACCCTGAACATCAGGATAAAAACGCCCCCCTATTGGCGATACTGCAACGGTTATTACAAGCTGGCGCACTTTCTTTCGATCCCGTGGGACATTTCGGTTTGGGCTTTCCCGCTTACGCCACCGTGACATCACCAATCCGCCGCTACAATGATCTGTTCAATCATTTCGCCATCAAACGTATTCTGAGTAACCAACCTCCGCTTAACCTTGATGACAAGTTAACAGAACAATTGCAGGAACAATTATCCAAAGGCAGGCAGGCTTGTCGTCAAATCGAGCTATGGTTAATTTGCCAATTTATGACGCAGCATATCGGTAGCGTCCATAGCGGCACTATCACCCAGGTCAACTCGGTGGGTGTCGGTGTTCGTCTGGAAGATTTGGGCGTTGAAGGGTTTGTTATCCTGGCGGATAAAGACAACAACATAAAAACGTCATTGGATGCTCGCCGCTTTTGTCTCACAGCCGGCGATAAAACCTATCGCCTAGATCAGCCAGTTTCTGTCATGGTAGCAGACGTAGATATAGAAAAGCGGCGTATTGGCTTGACCCTGGTCAGCGATGCTATTGCCGAACGTTTAAGCGTGTGGAATGACCTGCCCCCCTCACCGGACCAGCCCGCCTCACAGGAAGAGCAACCATGAAACAATATTGGTTGTTTAAAGCAGAACCTGACGTTTATGGCATTGAGCATTTGGCAGCGGAAAAAAAGCAAACCGGACGCTGGGATGGAATTCGCAATTATCAGGCGCGCAATTTTTTGCGCGACCAGGTAGCCCTGGATGATGAGGTTCTGCTTTACCACAGCCACTGCAAACAGATTGGTGTAGTGGGTACAGCACGCGTTGTGAAAACTGCGTATGCTGATCCGACGCAATTTAATCCCGAGAGTGACTACTACGATCCCAAAGCCAGCCCGGATGCACCGCGCTGGTTTTCTGTCGACATTTGTTTACAGGAAAAATTTCCACGCATCATCTTGCTGGCAGAGATCAAACAACAGCCGCAATTGGCCGAGATGGTATTGCTGAGACAGGGGCGACTGTCGATTCAACCCGTCACCCCGAAAGAATGGAAAACCATTCTGGGTATGCAATAACGCTTGCTTTCAGCTTTCGTCATTGCTGAGCATTAATCCTCAAGACTGTCCTGAGGTTTTGTTGCAGTACTCTCCTGCAAGCCTTCAGCCACCGGCTCTACCTCGGCATCATCACCGTCTTCATCTTCCATTTGACCTTCCTCAATGAGGATAGCTTCCGGCGTTTGAATGCCGATGTGGTAGGCCGCAAAACCGGGCAACACTACCTGATCCAACGCCATACCGAGAATACGCCCGCGATAAGGTGAAACAATTTCGCTACGCGCGTTGGTAATAGGGTCTGTTACCGTACCCAGAACTTCTCCCGGCATTACACGTTTTCCGAGCGGCGCCTGACTGAAAAGAATGCCGCTCTGGTTGGCGCGCACCCAGGTAGATTTGTAGTAAACCGGCGCGGGCTTGTACCACTTGCTCGCTTTGCCGTACATGCCGGTTTTGGTCATCATCACCTGAATGGCTTTCACGCCTTCAGATACCACTTCGCTCTGCATGCGCATAGGTTCGCCAGCCTCCATCGTTACGGAAGGAACGCCGAATCTTACCGCTGCAGCGCGCAAGGAGCCGTAATTGCCGCGACTGTTCAACACGGCGATGGTGCCGAAATTCTGCGCCAGGGCCGCAACTTTTTCATCGGACAAATCCGCGCGTAATTGTGTCAGGTTAGTGCGATGAAATGATCCGGTATGTATGTCAACAAGAGCGTCGCAATGGCGGATAACCTGGGAAAAAAATGAATGGGCAATGCGCGAAGCAGAACTGCCTTTGGTGTTGCCGGGAAAATAACGATTAAGGTCGCGACGATCGGGTAGATAACGGGAATTGCGACGGAACCCCATCAGGTTGACCACCGGTACACCTATCACGGTTCCCGATAATTTATCCGGTTCAAGGTTGTACATAACGCGCCGAATCATTTCGATACCATTAAGCTCATCACCATGAACAGCAGCCGTCAGGCAAAGCGTTTCTCCAGGATTTGCGCCGTTAACAATCAGCACGGGTGTCTGCTCTGCAAAACCGCTGAGTTGCTCTTCCGGCATCCACACCAAACGTGTGGAGGTATTCGGGGGAACTTCGACGCCCAGGATAAATTTAGACAAAATCACGGGCTCTTCTTCGGGTACAACCTCAGCATCGGGCACAGCCTCGGTAGCTGTTGAAGGCGTTGTTTCACTTGTGACAGAGCTGGTATTCGCCGCAGCAGTATCATCCGCAACAGACGATGCTGATGTTTGTTCCGTTAAGTCAGCGGGTAATGAAGATGAAGAGGACGCGGCAACAGCTGACGATGATAACGAAGCTGACGAGGCGGACATTGATGATGAAGATTCCGCTGATGACGCTGCAACCACCTTCGGTGGTTGCAGCTCGGGAATGACCTCACCGAGATTAATACTTTCTGCTTTGGGCAAGGGTTGCGACGGTGCGGATGATGCGGAAGCTTCATCTTCCGCAGCAGAGCGTTCCACCTCAGGCTCAAGATTATTGTCTTGATCGGTTTGCGCGGTTGACAACGCAGAACAAAACAGTGCAGAGAACAACACCAAACGAGCCAGCTGCTTGACGGAACATATTGTCATAAAGAACCGTGTTGCCTCACAGAGAATAGACATTGAGCACCAAAGTGTTCAGGCATAAAATTTCCGGAAATGGCCTGTGTTATTCCCATTCAATCGTTGCCGGCGGTTTGCTCGATACATCGTAGGTAACCCGTGAAATACCGGAGATCTCATTGATGATCCGGTTGGACACTTTTTCCAGCAAATCGTAAGGTAAATGAGCCCAGCGAGCCGTCATAAAATCGACTGTCTCAACCGCGCGCAGCGCCACAACCCATTCATAACGCCGACCGTCTCCAACAACGCCCACAGATTTTACGGGCAAGAATACCGCAAATGCCTGACTGGTTTTGTGATACCAATCTGCTGCGCGCAATTCTTCCAGAAAAATCGCGTCTGCTTCACGCAGAATATCGGCATATTCTTTTTTAACTTCACCAAGGATGCGCACACCCAAACCCGGTCCGGGAAATGGATGGCGATACACCATATCGTAAGGCAATCCCAATTCGAGACCAATTGCGCGCACTTCGTCTTTAAATAATTCACGTAGCGGTTCTACTAATTCAAAAGCCATATCGTCAGGCAGGCCGCCCACGTTATGGTGGGACTTAATGACATGAGCCTTGCCGGTTTTGGCCGCAGCAGATTCAATAACGTCCGGGTAAATTGTGCCTTGCGCGAGCCATTTAACATCCTGCAACCTGGTTGCTTCGGTATCAAACACCTCAATAAATGTGTTGCCGATAACCTTTCGTTTCTTCTCAGGATCATTGACGCCCTGCAACTTGCCTAAAAATAATTCTTCGGCGTCGGCGCGAATGACACGCACGCCCATATTTTTGGCGAACATATCCATGACTTGATCGCCTTCATCTTTGCGCAAAAGTCCATTGTCGACAAAGACGCAGGTCAGTTGGTTCCCGATGGCCTTGTGCAGCAAAGCAGCAACCACTGAGGAGTCTACGCCTCCGGATAACCCCAAGAGTACCTTGTCACTACCGACTTGTTCGCGCACGCGCTTGATGGCGTCTTCAACGATGTTCGCCGGCGTCCACAATGCTTCACAGGCACAGAGATTAAAGATGAAATGTTCGAAGATACGCTTGCCTTGCAAGGTGTGCGTGACTTCAGGATGGAATTGCACACCGAAGAAATTTTTCTCGGCAGAATACATACCGGCAATCGGGCACGAAGGTGTCGATGCCATGACGTTGAAACCGGCCGGTAACTCTTTGACTTTATCGCCGTGGCTCATCCACACATCGAGCAAGGCGCTGCCATCGTGATCAACGTGATCCTTGATGTCTTTAAACAAGATGGCATCACCGTGAACTTTTACCTGGGCATAACCGAATTCGCGCAGGTTGGATGATTCCACTGAACCACCAAGCTGTTCAGCCATGGTCTGCATACCGTAGCAAATACCTAATACGGGTACGCCGTATGAAAAAACGATATCAGGCGCGCGCGGAGATTCGTCCGCTGTCACTGACTCGGGCCCACCCGCCAGGATAATCCCGCGTGGATTGAATTCACGAATCTCGGCTTCGCTCATGTCGTAGGCGCGGATCTCTGAATAAACACCGATCTCACGCACGCGACGAGCAATCAGCTGCGTGTATTGTGAGCCGAAATCAAGAATAAGAATGCGTTGTGCGTGTATATCCTGAGTCATGAAGGTTCCACTGATGAAAGAGTCAAAAACAATTCTGTTGCGGTAAAAATCACTCGGGCGGCCAAGCCGCCCGAATGTCATCCTGTTGTTTAGTGGCCACCGACCGGATAATTCGGTGCCTCTTTGGTTATTTGCACATCGTGTACGTGGCTTTCGCCCATGCCCGCTGCAGTTACCCGGACGAACTCGGGTCTGGTGCGCATCTCGTCGATGTTTTTGCAGCCGGTATAGCCCATGGAAGAACGCAGGCCACCCATCATCTGATGCACAATAACGGTCAATGAACCTTTGTAGGGAACCCGGCCTTCGATACCTTCCGGTACCAGTTTCTCGGCGCCCTGACTGGCATCCTGGAAGTAGCGGTCACTGGAGCCCTGGGTTTTTGCCATAGCGCCCAGAGAGCCCATGCCACGATAAGCTTTGTAAGTCCGCCCCTGAAACAGTTCGACTTCACCGGGCGCTTCTTCGGTACCCGCAAACATGGAACCCATCATGACAGCGTGGGCGCCGGCCACAATGGCTTTGGAAATATCACCGGAATAGCGGATTCCACCGTCTGCAATAACCGGCACGTCGGTGCCTTTTAATGCAGCCACCACATTGGCGATAGCGGATACCTGGGGCACACCCACACCACTTACAATGCGTGTTGTACAAATAGAACCCGGACCGATGCCTACCTTGACCGCGTCAGCGCCTGCTTCTACCAATGCCTTGGCTGCTGCGCCGGTGGCAATATTACCGCCGATAACTTGCACCTGGGGGTATTTGTTTTTGATGCTGCGCACTCGATCCAGCACATTCCTGGAATGACCGTGAGCGGTGTCCACGACCAACACATCCACGCCCGCTTCAACCAACGCCGCAACGCGTTCATCGGTGTCGGGGCTTGTGCCGACACTGGCACCGACACGCAGACGTCCTTCCGGATCTTTACAGGCATTGGGGTAACGTTCGGCTTTGTTGATATCCTTGACGGTGATCAGCCCGCGCAATTCGAATTTTTCATTTACCACCAGTACTTTTTCGATGCGATGCTTGTGCAGTAAGCTGCGGACTTCATCAGCACCAGCGCCTTCCTTAACGGTGACCAGTTGCGCCTTGGGCGTCATGATGCTGGAAACCTGCGCATCCAGATTGCTTTCAAAACGCACATCGCGACCGGTGACAATGCCCACCAAATCACCGTTATCCAGCACGGGCACACCGGAGATATTGTTCTTACGGGTCAGGGCATGCAAATCGCGGATAGTCGCTTTGGAATCAATGGTAATCGGGTCTTTAACAACACCTGCTTCAAATTTCTTGACGGCACGCACTTCCAGCGCTTGCTGTTCTATGCTCATACTCTTGTGAATGATACCGATACCCCCTTCCTGCGCGATGGCAATCGCCAGACGGGCTTCGGTTACGGTATCCATGGCGGCGGAAATCAATGGGATATTGAGCTGAATACCACGGGTCAACTGGGTCTTGAGCGACACGTCTTTCGGGGTGACGTCGGAATAACCGGGCACCAGCAGAACATCATCAAACGTGAGGGCTTCTTCAGCAATTCGCAACATACCAACCAACCTCTGTTCAGAGAGTAAATAAACGCGAAATTATAGCTGTTCAGACGAACAGGGTAAACCGCTGGCTACCAGATGTTGTGTGGTAGCACGGCATCAAACCACTGATATTGCGTCATTTTTTATCTGAGCTGCCCACCGGGATGGTGGCAGTTATCCACGGTCATCGCCTAGAATAGCCGCCATGCTTACCTCTGATATCTTCACCAGCGGCACAGACCGCGATGTGCTCTCCGTCAGCCAGCTGAATCGCAAGGCGAAACAGTTGCTGGAAACTCATTTACCCCTCTTGTGGGTAGAGGGCGAATTATCCAACGTGTCCCAGCCCTCGTCGGGCCACTGGTACTTCACCCTGAAGGATGAGCAGGCCCAGGTTCGTTGCGCCATGTTCCGCAACCGCAATATGCTGGTTCGTTTTGCCCCCCGCCAGGGGCAACAGGTCCTGATACGGGCGCGAGTCAGCCTGTATGAAGGACGTGGTGATTACCAGTTAATCGTGGAGCATATGGAGGAAGCAGGTTTCGGCGCCTTGCAGCGGGCATTTGAGGCACTCAAGCTGAAGCTGGCCAACGAAGGCCTGTTCGATGATGCCTATAAACAGCCTTTGCCGTCACTGCCGAAACACATTGCCGTGATTACTTCCCCTACTGGCGCGGCCATTCGCGATGTACTCAGTGTGCTCAACCGCCGTTTTCCTGCCATTCCGGTCACGGTGATACCGGTGGCGGTTCAAGGCAAGGAAGCGGCGCCACAGATTGTGCGCGCCATTGACTTGGCCAACCGGGCCGGACTGTTTGATGTGGTTATCCTGGCTCGTGGCGGCGGCTCGCTGGAAGACCTGTGGCCCTTTAACGAAGAAAGCGTCGCGCGCGCGATACATGCCAGTGAACTGCCCATCGTGAGCGCCGTAGGTCACGAAGTCGATTTTACGATTGCGGATTTTGTGGCTGACCTGCGCGCGCCCACACCCTCCGCCGCGGCCGAATTACTGGTGCCCGATGCCGAAGACTGGCTGGAAACCTTTGCCGGTTATGAAATCCTCTTGCAGGAAGCCATTGAACGTAAGCTGCAATCATTCAAACAACGGCTGGAATGGCTACGCACTCGCCTGCGCCACCCCGGCGAACGGCTTCAGCAGCAAGCCCAGCGACTTGATGGACTGGAGTTACGTCTGGTGCGCGCCGTGGATCATCAGCTGCTGCGCTGCCATACGCGCCTGAATACGCTGGTATTGCGCCAAAAACCTTTACAGCCCAGGTTGCGTATCAATCAGCTCAGCCAGCAAGTGTCGCAGCATCACGCCACCCTGGTAAAAAATATGCAGCGCCATTTACGGGCGCAGCAGCAACGGCTGGCGGAAGCAGCGCGCCTGCTGCAAACCGTGAGCCCGTTGAACACCTTGCAGCGGGGCTATGCCATCGCGACGGATTCACATCACAAGGTCATCACCAACAGCAGCCAAGTTGCGCCGGGCGACAGCATCAACGCTCGCCTGGCTGAGGGAGAGTTGCAATGTCGGGTCGAAAAAATTCTTTCCTGATCCGGTTTGTTCGTTGCAGCTCGTGCATCACCCAAGTATATTGAACGCGCTTGTCGGGGCGCCTCGGTGTTCATTGTGAACATACGGAGGCTGAGATCGGTACGGCCGAACCCGTTGAACCTGATCAGGTTGATACCTGCGGAGGGAACAAGGTGTTGCTTTGCTCCCTTCCCGCTCCGCCATCTGATCACTCTTGTCATTCGTACTCTTATCGAGACCTTGTGAACAGCAAACAACCCAATTCCATTGCCATTGCCGGGGCCGGCCTACTCGGGCGCCTACTGGCCTGGCGTTTGTTGCGTGCCGGTGCACGCGTAACGCTCTATGAAGCCGGTGCATTGTCACCCTCCCCGGCTGCTGCCTTCACCGCTGCCGGTATGATTTCGCCATTGAGCGAAGCCGTTGTATCTGAATACGCTGTTTATGAAATGGGGCTGTTCGCGTTGCGGCAATGGCCGCAGTGGCTCAGCGAACTACATCACCCGTCGCTAACCCCCTTGTTTTCACAACGCGGCAGCCTGGTGGTTGCTCATCCGCAGGATGTCAGCGAACTGCAACAATTTGCGCAGGAGTTGCATTTTGTTTTGCAGAAACCGGTCGGCTACCGCTGGGTTACGCGCGAAGAGATTCGTCAGCTGGAGCCGGATTTACACGAGGGATTTCACAACGGCTTGTTGCTGGAAGACGAAGGGCATATCGACAATCGCCAGCTGCTGGATGTATTGCTGAATGAAATCCGCACGTCCGGCGGTGAATGTATTGAGCACTGCCCTGTCACAGTCAGTGCGCACACCATCACCACAAAAACAGACCAAAGAACTTACGATCTGGTGATTGATTGTCGCGGCATGGGCGCTAAAAACCCAGCCAATCAACTGCGCGGGGTTCGCGGTGAAACGCTGCATGTTGAAACCCGGGAAATCACCTTGCAGCGCCCGGTACGCTTGATGCACCCGCGTTACCAACTTTACATCGTGCCCAAACCGGATCATCGCTTTGTGATCGGTGCGACGCAGATTGAAAGCGAAGATCGCTCGCCGGTGACCCTGCAGTCATCACTGGAATTAAGTAGCGCGCTTTACACACTTTCACCGGCATTTGCCGAAGCGAGAATCCTGGAGCTTGGTGTGAATCTGCGTCCTGCTTTTATGGACAATATGCCAAAGGTTGATAGTCAGCCCGGTCTAATGTGCGCGAACGGTTTATTTCGCCATGGATTTCTTTTGGCACCAGCTGTGGTCAGCTACATAGTGGCTTGCATTCAAGATACATCCGAGAAACCTTTTCAATCCATCCTGACAGCGCGTTAATTTTTTATGATTCAACTCAGTTTAAACAATACACTTACCGAAATTGCTGAAAATACATTACTCAGTGATGCCATTGTTGCCTGGGGTTTTGCAGACAGCAAAATTGCTGTAGCCATCAACGGCGAATTTGTACCCCGCTCCTCTTACAGCGAATATCGTCTGCAAGCACATGATGAAATTGATATTGTCAAACCTGTGGGAGGTGGTTGAGATGCGTGATGATCTGACACTGTATGGCAAAACATTTTCCAGTCGTTTTTTATTGGGAACCGCGCTTTATGCTTCTCCGCAAATCATGCGCGATGCCATTGTTAAATCCCGCAGTGAAATCGTCACCCTAGGCTTGCGACGGCAGAATCCGGCCAACCGCGATGGGGATGCGATCTGGCAATACATTCAGGACAGCGGTTGCAAATTATTGCCTAATACCGCCGGCTGCAAATCGGTGAAAGAAGCGGTAACGCTCGCAGAAATGTCGCGCGAATTATTCACTACGGATTGGATAAAACTGGAAGTAATCGGGGATGATTACAACTTGCAACCCGATCCTTTCGGCTTGGTTGAAGCGGCTGAAACATTGATAAAAAAAGGTTTTAAAGTCCTGCCCTACTGCACCGATGATTTGATTCTGTGCAAACGTTTGCTTGATGTGGGATGCGAAGTTCTGATGCCTTGGGGCGCGCCTATCGGCACTGGCCAAGGCTTGTTGAATCGTTACAACTTACGCATGCTGCGTGAACGAATCACTGATGTACCCATGATTATTGATGCGGGCCTGGGCGCGCCGTCACAGGCAACCGAGGCTATGGAGATGGGTTTTGATGGCATTTTATTGAACACCGCCGTTGCCAAAGCCCATAACCCACCGCTAATGGCTGAAGCCTTCGCAGATGCGATTGATGCCGGACGCAAAGCCTTTCATGCCGGGCTGATGCAGAAACGCCAAACGGCCAGTCCAAGTACGCCAACCATCGGGCAGCCTTTCTGGCACAACAAATCCCAGTGAGCCTCTGAAAAATTAACGTGCTTGCGCTGGCGCCGTTAAATTCGCTCTGAAATTGCGCTATTCAATAATAACGATTTCCCGGTCGTCACGCTTCTCGTCGATGTGCGTTTCCTGCACATCGGTCGAGCTAGCTGGGGACTCCTTTGTGTTGATCTCCGCCTCCAGCGCCAGTTGGACTGTTTTGTCCTTGCAGTTACCCGATGCCGCATAAATCTGGATCATGCGGCTTAAACGTTGCAAGTGAAAGCTGACCTCTTCCAACATCAAATACGCATCTTCGACTTCACGGTACGCTTTTGTTTGGCATTGCTGCTTCACTTGCTCCAGCCATTCTGCATAGTTGTCCTGGAATATTCCTGAACCATTGATCGCCGTAGCAATATGAAAAAAAACATTCTGCAGTGCATGCAGTTTGCGATCGCCGTGGGTAAAACCGAATGACAGCAACAATTTTTCAAACCGCTTAAAACGCGATTTCATGTCGGCTTGCTGTTGAATAAATTTTTCAATAAAGTCCGGCATTTCATCGCCAACTACAACACCGAGTTGCGGTAATTCGCTGCGCCGCAAGATGGTGACCAATACCTCGTAATTGCGATAGAAATAAGCCTGGTTGTTCATTTGAATAACGGGAATCACATCGCGCCAGCTGCGGCCGTGAGGTTTAAAGCGATTGTGATAAACTGCAATCACGCTGTCGGCCAGTGCAATAATTTGCCCCAATAGCGACAGCTCACTCTCCACTTTACCCGTCGGATAGCCCGTACCATCACAACGCTCATGGTGCTCCAGTACCGCAAGATTCACCTGCGCAGGCAATCCGTCGATACTCGCCAGGATTTTTTGCCCGATCACCACATGCGCCTGGATTTGCCGCCACTCTTCCGCCGTCAGTGCCGATGATTTATTCAGGATTTCAGGGTTGATATGCAACATACCGATGTCGTGAGCCAAAGCGCCCAGAAATACCGCGTTTATATCCTGCCCGGGTAGCCGCATTTCTTTGGCGATCAACATGGCTAACCAGGCGCAATACAATGAACGGCTATAAGCCTCCGGCATACGCTCGGCCAGCACCGTTATTTTTTGTCGCAACAACGGATAGCTTTGATAACTCAGACACTGGTCATGAAGCAGGATGTTGAGGTTATAGCGATCGTGAATAGATTGCAGAATGTCATCTTCATGCATAACTGCAATGAAATCTTTTTGCAGCTGCGCACCATCGATTTCATCGTTGATGGTGATGCATTTTTCGATAGGGTGAAGCAATTTGATGTTAACGATGGCGCGGGTCGCCATGGCGGTAATGGGAGCGCCTTTTTTAACCAGCAATAAACCCTGACTGTTGTAGATATCATCGCTGGCAATGACGTGCCGCGTGTCATTGACCTTCGCCAGATGCAAGGTGTAAGCATCAGCCTCCAGGGGATCGTAGTGACTGCCGAGATTATTATTCACATTTGAAGACGACTTTGACGAATCTCGCAACATCGCTCCTCCATTCCATGACAAGAAGACAGGATGCGGTTGTAAAGGCTTATACCAAAAGGTTACGCCACAACCAGACAGTAAACAAAGACAACAATAAACTATACCCCACCAGGCTGGCCGCCAAGCGGGGCAACAGGTTATAAGACATCGCCAGCACACCGGCAGAAATCATCGCCGGCATGGCAGCCTGCAAGATGATGACATTTGCCGCAGGACCACTGATGTCAAACACCCAAAGAATTAACATCGCAAGCAGCGGGGTAAGCCCCAGCATATAGAATAATCCCAGCCCTATCGGAGCCAGGTATTCCCGTTCCAAGCGTAAGCGGAATTGCAAGCCCACCGCCACCATCACCACTGGTACTAGTGTAGACGAGATTCGCTCAAATGCATGGGACAACCACACGGGATAATCCAGCCACAAGGTAGCAAAGGCAAGGAGGAGTGCAATAAACGGCGGAAAGCTGACGATTGTCTTGAATAATCGCGATACTGTGACACTGCCCCCGGAATAATAAGCGGCCAGCAAAATACCGTAAGTATTCAAAGCCAAAAAGGTTCCAAACTGATCGTAGAGGATCGCGTACGGCATAGCTTGCGAACCCAGCAATGCTTCAATCAGTGGCAAGCCGAGAAAGCCTGTGTTGCCCAGTGGTATGGTTAGCATCAATACGCCCGTTACACCGCGCGACCAGTTAAGCAAACGGGCAGTTATCCAGGTAACCGCCGCCGTCACCGCCATAATGACCCAGGCAAAAACCACAGGAAGCAACGCGTGGCGATCCAGTGTCAGGCGGGGAATTTCAGCTAACACCAGCGCCGGCAGCGCAACGTAAATGACATACAAATTTAACGTGGCCGCCGCGCCTTCCGGCCATCGACGCAGGCGCTGCAACACCAGCCCGATAGCCAGGCAAATGATAATCACCGCTAGATTATTCATGGTTCAATGTGACACGTGGGTAAATAAGTGAGGGATAGCCAAACTATCAATAGCCAAACTATAGATGAAAAATGCCCTCATCAGAGGGCATTCACAGAAGTTTACATAGCTCAGTCAACGAGCAAAGCGTAAAAAATTGCTGAGTTACTTTTTCTTTTTGGTAGCGTGTTCCATTAAACGACGCTTCTTGGCGTATTGGCGAGTCGTTAGCTCATTTTTCTTACCCGCAAAGGGATTCTCACTGGTCCTGAATTCAATACGGATCGGCGTTCCATGCAAATTAAGGACACGCCGATAGGTTTTTTCGAGGTAGCGCACGTAATGTGCCGGAACTTCCCCCGTCTGGTTACCGTGGATAACGATGATCGGCGGATTGTGTCCACCGGGATGCGCATATCGCAGTTTAATACGGCGGCCGGCAACAATCGGCGGCTGATGTTCGCGCACCGCATCTTCCAGAATACGTGTCAGGAAGTTGGTAGAAAATTTATCCGTGGCCGCGTGGAAAGCCTGCTCGATGGATTTATATAAATTACCGACACCCGTGCCGTGCAAGGCGGAGATAAAATGGATATTCGCAAAATCAACGAAACGCAAACGGCGCTCCAGTTCATTTTTGACATATTGCTTGTGAGAATCCTCAAGTCCATCCCACTTATTCAGGGCAATTACCAGCGCACGACCGGCATCAATAACGCTACCCATTAAATGTAGATCCTGATCCACTACACCTTCGCTGGCATCCATCACCAATACAACGACATTGGCATCACTGATCGCCTGCATGGTTTTAACAATGGAAAATTTTTCCACCGACAAGGCGACATTTTTTCGCCGCCGCACACCGGCAGTATCAATCAGGGTGTAGGGTTTATCGAAACGTTCATAATTGATGTAAATGCTGTCGCGCGTCGTGCCCGGCTGGTCATATACCACAACCCGCTCTTCTCCCAACATGCGGTTAACCAGGGTGGATTTACCCACATTCGGCCGGCCGACAATGGCAATCTTGATGCCTGTCGCGACATCTTCAACCGCGTCTTCCAGCGTCTCGGGAATATCGGCCAGAACAGCTTCCATCATGGATTTAACCCCACGCCCGTGGGTGGCTGTCGTCGGATGAATCTCTCCCAACCCCAACTCATAAAACGGCGCCAATGCAACATCCGGGTCCATGCCATCAATTTTATTGGCGATCAGAAATGTTTTTTTGTTGTTGACCCGCAAATGCTTGGCAATCATATGGTCAGCGGACGTCAAGCCATCGCGGCTGTCCAGCATAAATAACACGATGTCGGCTTCCTGAATCGCGAGCAGCGATTGTCCCGCCATCGCACTGTCGATGCCTTCTTCCTCCCCACTGATGCCGCCGGTATCAATCACAATGAAACGCCGGCCCTCGATACTGCCCTCGCCATACTTCCGGTCGCGGGTAAGACCGGCGTAGTTAGCTACCAACGCATCCCGGGAGCGGGTTAATCGGTTAAACAGGGTGGATTTGCCCACATTCGGGCGACCAACAAGCGCAATCACTGGGATCATAACGGGATTTTCGATGGTTTAACGGAAGATAAGATGTCGCAAATGCATGTCGCCATAGGCGCGTCAATTGCGAAAGTTTAAAGACATCAGCCAGTGAACAACGGCGACGTCGTTCACTGGCTGATTGTAGCGCGCGAAACGCTGAGAGAGAAAAGTTATTTCTTTTCTACCGCTTCATAAGCAATTAATTTCCCGCGATTGCCGTAGACATACAGGATATTACCGTCAGTCAACATAGTAGCCCGTGCACCTTTGCGATCTACGCGAGCACGAGCAACAAACTCACCGTCCGCCTGGCGCATTACGTGCAAGTAACCTTTGAAGTCTACCGCCGCCACATAATCACCGAAAACCTGGGGACCGTTCAGCGCGCGCCGCAGCATTTGCTCATTATTCCAAACAACTTCACCGCTCGCCGCGTTGTAAGCCGTGACTTTGCCATCAGCCTGGGAAAGGAACAACAGGTTATCTGACAGCGCAATGTCTTCGCTGGTAGAGGCGTCCTGGGCCCAGATAGCGCTACCGGTTCCACGCGCTAATGCCGTCACACGTCCCTGGAACGCAGCAGCGTATAGAATACCTTCGCGCAGTATGGGTGAAGCATGGATATCAATCATACGCTCCAACTCTGAGCGCCCCTGGGGAATAGCAATACGCTGCTCCCACAGAATCAAGCCGTTCTGCGGGTTAAACGACATGAGGCGTCCATTGGAAAAACCGGCATAAATGGCGGTATCAGTGACAATGGGAGATGGCGTTCCGCGCAAGATCAATACCGGTGGCGGATTTTCGTAAAACCACAATTCATCACCTGTCCTGGCATTCAAGGCATAGAGGCGACCATTCATGGTTTGAACAGCAACCACGTCACCGTTGCTACGCGGAACGGAAAGAATTTCACCGCTCAACTGCTTGCGCCAGACTTCGCTGCCATCAGTATTGGACAATGCGATCAATTCACCGCCCTGATTACCGATAAACAACATGCCTGATTCAGCACCGATGCCGCCGCTAATGTTTTCCTTCGTCTTGCGCTGCCAGAATTTCTTACCGGTCAAACGATCCAGTGCGGTAACGCGCCCTTTACGATCGACGCTATAAATAACGTCACCGTCAATGGCCGGTGTCAAACGGGTAAAGCCTTCGCCCTGCCCTGCACCCACATCGCGCTGCCACACTTTTTTAACTTTAACGGTCGCGTCAAAGTCCACCAGCTCCATCGGTTCGTTACCGGTTTTCTTACTGAATAACGAACAGCCGGATAACAGAATGACGCACAACAGTAACGCCCCGTTCAAGCACCGGATTGACCCGTTTACATCTCTCATTCAGCGGTCTCCTCAGGGGTCGCTGTGGAAGAAACGATGCTGGCGGTGGGTTGCTTCAAATCATCAAGTTTCATTTGCAGCACCATGGAACGTTCCTGTTGCTGCGGCGTAGTCGAGGAAAGCGCTTTCTCATAGGCAGTACGGGCCGCATCAAGATCACCCTTGGCCTTCAATACATCGCCATGAACTTCCGCATACTCGGATGCGAATCCGGTTGTGGGCGGTGTCTGTACCAGCGTCAAAGCCTCATCATAGTTTTGCTGGGCCAACAGAACGCGGGCCAGACGCAAATTCGCTAATTGTTCGGTCGCCAGATCAGGTTTCTGCGATAAAACCCAACGTAATTCGGTAACCGCTTTATCCAGATCACCTTGTGTAACCGCAATCTTTGCCAGGAAAAAAGCCGCGTTGTGGGCATAGAGGCTGGTGCTATCGCCTGCTTTTAACTCAGCAGCCAAATGCTCAGCGGTAGAACGCTCGGCATCACTCAGGGTTTGGCCAGGATCAACAGACACTACTTCCAATAATTCTTCATAGGTTGCCGATGCCGCTTCTGCTTTATTGCGTTGCTGATCTTGCCAGGCGTTCCAGGCAAAATAGGCACCGACTGCCACCACCGCACTGATGATGATGGTCTTGCCATACTCCTTCCACCAACGTTTCATGGCTTCCAGTTGTTCTTCTTCGGATAAATGTACGCTCACAATCGGCTCCTGTAATGATCAATAGCGTTGTTATTGTGGAAATAGAAAATATTCAGTGCAGTATTGGTATCATCAGACCAATGACTGCAAAAGCTGTATCACCTCATCCTGCGACAGCAACACCTGAGGTTGCTCCTGACGCAGATATTTAACGGCCAACTTACCTGTTTTAACTTCATCCTCACCGAGGATCAGCGCGATATCCGCTGTACTTTTATCGGCTTTTTTCATTTGGCTTTTCAAACTGCCACCGCCACAGTGGTTAATAACTCGCAGGTAGGGTAACTCGTCACGAATTCGCTCGGACAATTGCAGGGCCTCTATCTGCACATCACCCATGGCGACGACATAAATATCAGCCTGCTGCTCCAGCCCCTCCGGCATACATTCAGCGGCCTGCAACAATAACACCAGCCGCTCAAGACCTATACCGAATCCAACAGCGGGCGTTGGCTTACCACCCAATTGCTCAACAAGACTATCGTAACGCCCACCAGCACATACGGTACTTTGGGCTCCCAGCTTGTCAGTGACCCATTCGAAAGCCGTTTTTCCGTAATAATCCAACCCACGCACCAGACGAGGGTTTACCTGATATTGCACGCCGTTGGCATCCAGCAAATGTTTGAGCTGTTCAAAATGTGCCCTGGAGTCCTCATCAAGATAATCCAGCAATACCGGCGCATCATCCAATAACGCCTGGGTAGCTGGCTCTTTGCTATCGAGGATACGCAAGGGATTCGTGCTCAAGCGACGTTGACTATCCGGGTCCAGCTGATCACGGCGCGCTTCCAGATACGTCACCAATGCTGCTTTATATGCATTGCGCGATGCCGTATCACCCAGCGAATTCAGCTGTAGTGTGACTAGTTCTTCGACGCCAAGTTCACGCAAAATTCTTGCGCTGAGCAATAAAATCTCCGCGTCAATGTCGGGCCCTGTCATGCCAAAGGCTTCAACACCACACTGATGGAATTGGCGATAGCGACCTTTTTGTGGCCGCTCGTAACGAAACATCGGCCCCATGTACCACAGGCGTTGAGTCTGGTTGTAAAGCAGACCGTGTTCTTCACAGGCACGAACGCAAGACGCTGTACCCTCGGGCCGCAAGGTGACACTGTCGCCGTTGCGATCATCGAAGGTATACATTTCCTTTTCAACAATGTCGGTCACTTCACCGATAGAGCGTTTGAATAAATCAGTGGATTCCAGAATAGGAAAACGAATTTCCTGATAGCCGTAGCATTGCAGGATATCGGCGAGCGTGCTCTCTACGTATTGCCAGTAGGGTGAATCACTGGGCAGCAGATCATTCATGCCGCGAATTGCCTGGATCTTTTTCAAGGTTGTTCCTTAAAGTCTTGCCGCATTGCTAATGGTGTCCACAGCAATGGATTAACTGTATTTACGCGCGGGCGATAATATTGCGCTCGTCTTCTGCCATTTGGGCGAGTTTTTTTTCTGCTTTCTGGCGAATCAGTCGCTCAAGATCATCAACCAGGGTTTCATTACCCAACTTCTGGTTCGGCTCGCCATCGATATAAATCAAATTATTCGGTGTACCGCCCGCCAAGCCGAGATCAGCTTCTTTAGCTTCGCCTGGGCCATTAACCACGCACCCGATAACCGCGACATCAAGCGGCACCGTAATATCCTCCACACGTTGCTCAAGCTCGTTCATGGTTTTGATCACATCAAAATTTTGTCTTGAACAACTGGGACAGGCGATAAAGTTAACGCCCTTACTGCGTAACTTGAGGCTTTTGAGTAGATCCCAACCGACCTTGATTTCTTCTACCGGATCAGCAGCCAGAGAAATGCGGATAGTATCACCGATACCATCCATCAGCAGCGCGCCGAGTCCCACCGCAGACTTCACCGTGCCGGAGCGCAAACCACCGGCTTCGGTAATACCGAGATGCAAGGGTTGATCAATACGCGTTGCCAATTGACGATAAGCAGCCACCGCCATGAATACATCGGAGGCCTTTACGCTAACTTTAAAATCGTAAAAATTCAGCTGATCAAGAATATCCACATGGCGCATTGCCGATTCAACCAAGGCTTCCGGTGTGGGTTCGCCGTATTTTTTTTGCAGGTCTTTTTCCAGTGAACCCGCGTTAACACCGATACGAATGGGAATATTCATATCACGCGCCTTGTCGACAACAGCACGAATACGTTTCTCGCGGCCGATGTTGCCGGGATTAATGCGCAAACAATCCACACCCAGATCTGCCACCCGCAGGGCAATGCGATAGTCGAAGTGAATATCCGCCACCAGCGGAATGTTCACTTGCTTACGAATTTCACCAAATGCTTCGGCGGCTTCCATCGACGGCACTGAGACGCGCACGATATCAGCGCCGGCTTTTTGAATGCGATTTATCTGCTCCACCGTAGCAGCGACATCCGTGGTTTCTGTGTTGGTCATACTTTGCACAGAAATGGGCGCATCGCCACCCACAGGTACATTACCCACCATGATTTGCCGCGACTTGCGACGTTTTATTGGCGACTCACAATGCATATCGATCACCGCGTACAGACTGCAATAACATCATGCTACTCACCTACACTAATGGTCATTACCTTGGTTCCGGCCGATGGGTTAATCGCTACTTCATCGCCGTTGAGCGTCACCCTCACTGCTGGCGCGTTGCCAAGTTTTACACTGAATGGTGCTACTCCCAATAGCGAAACACTGCTGCCCGGCCGCTGCAACTCAGTAGCCAGTACATCGCCTTGTGCATCACTCACCTCAAGCCAACATTCTTCGGCAAAGCTCAGCTCTAACCGATCCAGGGTGCGCTCTGTTGGCGCAACAACGGATGCCGCTTCCTCTGGTGCTTCTTCAACGGCGGGCTCGTCTGTTGTCGTTGTTTCTGCCGCATCAGCACCCTCAACGCTGCCGGGTGCGGCATCTACCGCAGATGTTCGCTCTTCAACGGATTCAGCTACCGGTTGAACCGGCGTAGCGGTCTGCGGCACTGAAGCTGACGGAACCACAGCCGATGGAACTACAGCCGGGGGTACCACGACCGGACGCTCCACCTGGTTATCAAAAAACCAGACAGAAATCAGCCATAAGCCGGCGAGCAACAGAATAAGCAAAGACACGAACACCCATAATTTTCTCGTGGGCGCTTCTTTGCTGATCGGGTACTGAGGTTCAGTCACCAAGCCCTGCGCGGCGGCATGTTGCTGATAGGCAACAATAATCGGTGCGCTGTCGATCTTAAGAAAATTGGCATATGCCCGCAGATAACCGCGAATAAACGTATCGGTATTTAAACGAAGGTAATCATCGCTCTCGATGGACTTCACCTTGGTTACCGTAATATGCAACTCGCGCGCGACCTGTTCCTGCGTTATACCCGCGCGCTCACGCGCTTGCAGCAACATGGTACCCGGCGATACCGGCGTATTTGGAACGTCGTCTGTGGCTTGTTCAAATTCAGTCATTGGCAGCTCAATAACTCATCGTCTGTTTATATTCCAGATACTCTTTGGAATAGGGATAACGGTTTTTCAGCAACAAGGCATAGCTGGCCTCTTTGTCTTTATTACCGAAGATACGCTCAATCCGAATACCGAGTAATAAACTGCGCGCCGTGTGATTGCGCAGGATGGCATATTGATCAAGAAAACGTTTGGATTCCGCGTACTCTTTCTTTTGGAAATTAAGTTCCGCCAGTTCGATGTAAGGTGCCGCCAATTTGTTGTTCAACAAATTGGCATGAGCGAAAGCGCTTTCCGCTCGTGCTGTATTACCCAGCTTGGCTGCCGTTCGCCCGACATTGACCAACACCTCAGCGCGATCTGTGTAAGCAAGATCTTCACCCGCTATTTCAAATTGCTCGAAGGCTTCTTCATAACGTTTTGCACGGTAGAGAAACAGACCAAAATAGTTACGTGCTTCAGTAAAACTGTTGTCCTGCCGCAGAACGCGGCGATATTGTTCTTCGGCCAGTTTGGGCTCGCCCTCTAATTCATATAAGCGCGCTAACACAGCGGAAGCACCGGTAGAATTTTTATCAATTTCAAACGCTTTTTTCAGGTGATGCCGAGCCGATTCCCGATTTTTCTTTTGCACATAGCCGGACGCTAATTTTATGTGCAACTCCAATGCTTTTTCTTCATCAACACTGGAAACCCTGCGCCCTTCCATCTCGGTGACACAGGCAGATAACATCAGAATACTCATCAGGACCAATAGACGTGTGACGATGGCAAACATCAAGTTGTGTTGCATTGTTTTCTCCAGTCTACGATTCAACCTGCAATTATTGTGCGATTATTTTTACCGGTTGAGCTTCATCAAAACGTGCGCGGTAGCGCTCGCTGCGTTTGGTGATGTCGTTGATGGCTCCCGCGAGTTGTCCGCAGGCCGCGTCGATATCATCACCGCGGGTTGTGCGTACCGTCGTAATATAGCCGGCTTCCATCAGGATGTCCTGGAAACGGCGCAAGGCATTATTGCTGACCCGCTTGTAATTGGACAGGTTGAAAGGATTAAACGGAATCAAATTGATTTTGACTGGTACATCGCGCAGCAATTCAGCCAACTGATGCGCATGATGTGGTCGATCGTTAACCTGATCGATCAATGTGTATTCGATCGTGATTTTACGGTGCGTGTCCGGCATGGCCTGGATATAGCGCTTGGCAGAATCCAGCAGCATGGCGATAGGGTATTTTTTATTGATCGGCACCAATTCGTTACGCAGCTCGTCGTTAGGTGCGTGTAAGGAAATTGCCAGACAAGCATCGGTATACTGGCTCAACCGATCAAGTGCCGGCACAACACCGGATGTACTTAAGGTCACACGGCGCTTGGAGATTCCGTAACAGTTGTCATGCATCATCAAATTCATGGCATCGACAACGTTATCAAAATTTAACAAGGGCTCGCCCATGCCCATCAACACAACGTTGGTCACGCTACGCTGGGCATTGGCCTGCAATTGCCCGAAGGATTTTGCTGCAATCCACACCTGGCCGATAATCTCTGCCGCCGTCAGATCGCGGTTAAAACCCTGCTTTCCTGTTGCACAAAAACTGCAATCCAGCGAGCAGCCAACCTGGGATGAAACACATAAGGTACCGCGATCCCCTTCGGGAATATAAACCGTTTCGATAACATTTCCGCCGCTGACGCGGATCAGAAATTTACGCGTGCCGTCAGCAGAATCCAGTTGTTTCACAACCTCCGGCAGACGAATCTCTGCTACATCCTGTAACTTGCGACGCAACTCTTTGCTGACGTTGGTCATGTCTTCGAAATTGTCAGCGCCTAACTGGTGAATCCACTTCATCACCTGTACCGCGCGAAAACGTTTTTCACCCAGGCTCTCAAAAAAAGCCACCAGTTTGGCTTCGGGTAGCCCCAGCAGGTTGACCTTGGCGGTTGACGCAGCCGACTCCACGGCGACAGCGCCATCGGGCGCGGTATTGTCGGGAAGAATGTCTGACGAAGTGACCATGATGCTACCTGTGAGGCTGTTTACGATTGGATAACCTTAGCGTGCGAAGATTTCAACATTGCTGAAGAAATAGGCAATCTCACGCGCAGCGGATGTGGGAGAGTCGGAGCCATGTACGGCGTTGGTATCAATGGCAGTGGCAAAGTCAGCACGGATAGTGCCAGGTGCTGCTTTCTGCGGATCTGTAGCCCCCATCAGCTCACGATTCAACGCAATCGCATTCTCGCCTGACAATACCTGGACACACACAGGACCGGACGTCATGAAGTTAACCAGACCCTCAAAAAAAGGACGTCCTTTGTGCTCAGCATAAAAGCCCTCAGCTTCTTCACGGCTCAGATGCAGCATCTTAAGTGCCACAATTTTGAGACCAGCTTTTTCAAAACGCGCGAAGATTTCGCCAATATGATTCTTGCCCACGGCATCCGGTTTAACGATGGACAACGTCTGTTCTACAGCCATGCGAGACTCCAATCCTGTTTAACAATTAACTTTGGCCATCGCGCAATCCGGCGATAGGCCCCGGGGAAATAGAAAAATCGGCGAATTATACGCGGATCGGGGGACTTTTTATACGGGAAAACCCGGTGAAATCGGGATTGTCGCGATTGTGTGAAAAGCCGCAAGCATGAGCCCCACAGCAGTAGCAAACACCTGTCAACAGGCGGCGGCTGTGTCCTGGATGCGCTTCACCATCGCACGCAACCCGTTGCCGCGGGTCGCGCTTAGATGTTGCAACAGGTTCAGGGCGTTAAAATAGGCTTCAATGTCAAAGGCGAGGATCTCACCCGGTGTTTTGCCGTTATAGGCCGCCAGCACGACGCCCAACAAGCCCTTGACGATAAACGCATCGCTGTCCGCCGCAAAAAACAAACGACCATCGCGCAACTCGCTGATCAGCCAAACCTGACTCTGACAGCCGCGCACCAGGTTGACTTCGGTCCGATGCTCCTCCGCCAGGGGGGGTAGCTCCTTACCTAAATCAATAATGTATTTATAACGATCCTCCCAGGAGTCAAAGAAACCGAGGGTATCGATAATGTCATCGGCGCTGATATCAATGCCAAACTGCGTCATGAAAGGAAATCCAATGAGGTAAATTCCACCGCTATGCTCCAGGCTATGCAGGGAATTAAAAGGAAGCGCCACACCCTTCCTGATTAAAAAAACATCCCCGTTTCGAGCTGAGCCTCTTCGCTCATCATGTCGCGACGCCAGGGTGGATCGAAGACCAGGTCAACCTTCACCGACGCGACATTAGGGACTTTGCGAACGCGGTATTCCACATCTCCCACCAACACCGGCCCCATACCACAAGCCGGTGCCGTCAGTGTCATGCGGATATTGACCCTCCTGGCTTGCTGATCAATATCCACACCATAGATAAGCCCGAGATTAACCAGATCCACCGGAATCTCAGGATCATAAACGGTTCCCAAAGCTTGCCAGACCTGCTCTTCATGAATGCGATCATCGACCGGAGCTGGAAAACTGAGGGTCTCGGCAGGTAAACCCAGAGCCGCCGCATCGCTACCATCGACCCGTACCATCTGGCCGTGATAGGTCAGCGTGTAATTACCGCCCAGGGACTGGGTGATGGTGACAAAGGTGTCTTTGGGGATCGTAATAGGCGTACCGTCCGGCACCCGGCGCGCGGGACAGTCTTCCTGGGTGACGACAACACGTCTTTCTGTAGCTACCATAATTCAAAGACTCGTAATTCAAAGACCCGTAACTCAAAGACCCGTCACATCAATTCACGTTAAAACTTTCGCCACAACCGCAGTAATCCCTGGCATTGGGGTTGAGGAATTTCAGCTGGCGATTCACGCCCTCGGTAACAAAATCAATCTGTGTACCGCTGACCACTGCCAAACTGTCTTTATCGACCAGCAGCTCCACGCCCTCAGCCAACGCATAATGCAGATCATCCGCCTGCCCTTCGGGCACCAGGTCGATAACATACATAAAACCGGTACAACCACTTTGTTTGACACTCAGGCGAACTGCCCGCGCCTCTTTGTGACCGACCAATTGACGCTTAAAGTGCTCCACCGCCGTTGGGGTGACCGACACGGCCTGTTGCACGGGATCGAAGGATTCAACTGTCATCATGAGCTCCCGAAAGCCTTAAAGTAAGAAGGTTTTGGCTTTGTCCAAGGCGGCAAAAAGACGATCCACCTCGGCAAAGGTGTTATAGAAACTGAAACTGGCGCGCACGGTGCCCGGAATACCGAATTGATCCATCAAGGGCTGAGCGCAGTGGTTGCCAGTGCGTACAGCCACACCTTGTTTATCGAGTAGCATTCCCAAATCATGGGGATGCGCACCCTCCAGCAAAAAACTCATCACACTGGTTTTGTTTCCTGCCGTGCCTACCAATCGAATACCGTCAGTAGCACGCGCTTTTTCTTCTGCGTAACGAAGCAGTGCTTGCTCATGAGCCGCTGCGGCGCGCCGGTCCAGCTGATTCAGATAATCGATGGCGGCAGCCAAGCCGATAGCACCAGAAATATCCGGCGTACCTGCTTCAAATTTATAGGGCAACTGGTTGTAGGTTGTGCAGGCAAAGCTGACCGTTTCGATCATCTCACCGCCGCCCTGGTAAGGAGGCATGGATTCAAGAAGATCCAGCTTGCCGTAAAGCACACCCAAACCCGTCGGCCCGAAAACTTTATGGGCGGAGAATGCATAAAAATCGCAATCCAGCGCCTGCACATCCACCGGCCAATGGCTGACCGCCTGGGCACCATCAACCAGCACCTTTGCACCCACAGCGTGAGCAAGACGAATGATATCTTCGACCGGATTAATGGTGCCCAGGGCGTTGGATACCTGGCCAACCGACACCATCTTGACCCGCTCATCGAGCATGGCGGCAAAGGCTTGCAAATCCAGAGTGCCACTGGCATCCACCGGAATCGGCTCAACGGTTGCACCCTTTTCCTGCGCGACCATCTGCCAGGGAACGATGTTGGAATGATGCTCCATCGCCGAAACCAGCACCCGGTCACCAGCGTTTAACTGGCTGCGCCCCCAACTGGCCGCCACCAGGTTGATACTTTCAGTCGTGCCGCGCGTCCACAAAATTTGTTTGGCAGATCCGTTAATGACGGGAGCATTAATAAACCTGGCTACCGTGATGCGCGCAGCTTCAAATTTTGCGGTGGCACGATCAGCCAGCGTGTGTGCGCCGCGATGTACATTGCTGTTGTCTTCACGGTAATAGTTAGCTATCGCGTCAATCACCGCATTGGGTTTTTGCGTGGTTGCAGCATTATCCAGATACACCAAAGGGTGACCGTTCACCTGCTGATGCAGGATCGGAAAATCCTGGCGTATGCGTTCGACATCAAAGCCGAGGGTTGCAATGCTGGTCATATCAGTCATGGTGTAAATGTTGTAAAAGTTCGCTATCGCGTCCGAATAAACGGGCCAGGCGAGGCAACAGGTAATCCTGTACGGCGGGTTCCGCGATATCCTGCAATAACTCATTGATAAACCCAAAGCTCATCATGACTTCCGCTTCCTGCCGCGATACACCGCGACTTTGCAGGTAATACAGCGCCGTGGCATTTAATTGGCTAACCGTCGCACCGTGGGCGCACTTCACATCGTCCGCGTAAATTTCGAGCTCCGGCTTGGTATCAACCTCGGCCTTGTTCGAGGTTAACAAGTTTTTATTACTCAGCTCCGCCAGGGTTTTCTGGGCATCCGGAAAAATGTGAATCCGACCATTAAAAACAGCGTGCGCAGAGTCCGCAATAATGCCGCGAAAGATTTCGCTGGTGGTGCAATGGGGTACGCAGTGCTGCACATTGGTGTGGTAATCCACCATTTGGTTATTGCGCGGCAGGTAAATACCTTGCAAATTCAGATCCGCACCCGCACCCCGGTGATTAACCTGATAATCAATGCGCTTCAAACGGCTCCCCTGTGCAAGGGTGAATCCACGCAGACGAGCGTTGCGCAGCAAATTCACATGCACGCCACCCAAGTGAAGCAGGTTTTCTTCTTCGAGATTCAAACGATAATGCTGCAACTCCGCATTGTCGCCCACAACAATTTCACTGAGGCTGTTAACAAAACCGTTTTGTGTAGCATCCGTCGATACATAATGCTCGATAACTTCTGCGCGGGCGCTTTCATCCAATACAACCAGCACACGCTGGTTAGCAATAGCCGGTTCAACACCCGGCGTTGAAACATGGACAATATAAATTGGTTTTTCGAGTGTCTGGTTGCGCGGTACATGGACCAGTACGCCATCGGCAACCCAGGCATTGCTGAGTGTGGCAAACAGATGCCGCTCAGCATCAACCACTTTACCCAGATGCTGTTGAATGACTGCGCGCGCAGCATCGGTTGCATCGCGGAAATGAACCACGCCGTCCGGTAGCGTGCTCGAACTGGCTGCATCAAAGACACCATTGACGAACACCAGTCTGGTTGCATCCAATTCAATAAATTCAACCGCCTTGTGCCAATCACCGGCGGGTTGCGCCCAGTGTTTAAAACCATCTTTTTGCAAAGCCAGTAACGGCGTATATTTCCAATGCTCCGTCTTGCGGGTTGGCCAGGACGCGTGCAGCCAATCCTCTGCCGCCTGTTGACGCAAACCGGCGAGCCAGTCGGGACTTTGTTGCTGTGCCGCCAAACGCACGGCGTCTTGTTGAAAGTCAGTCATTGATTACGCCACCTCGCTTTCAATCCAGCCGTAACCTTTTGCTTCCAGTTCTTTCGCCAATTCTTTATCGCCGGAGCGAATGATACGGCCACCGGCCAATACATGAACGTAATCCGGCACAATGTAATCCAGCAGGCGCTGGTAGTGAGTCACAACAATAAAACTGCGCTCTTCATTACGCATGGCATTCACACCGTTAGCCACAACCTGCAAGGCATCAATGTCCAGGCCGGAGTCTGTTTCATCGAGGATGCACAAGCGCGGCTCCAGCAACATCATTTGCAAAATTTCGTTACGCTTTTTTTCACCGCCGGAAAAGCCTTCGTTCACACCGCGTTTCAGAAACGCCTGATCCAGACTGACACGCTTGCTGGTTTCCCGCGCGAGTTTCATAAATTCCACGGCTGACAATTCGGGCAAACCTTGATGCTTGCGCTTGGCATCAACCGCTGCTTTCAAAAACTCCATATTGCTGACACCGGGGATTTCTACCGGATACTGGAATGCCAGAAACAAACCTTCGCGCGCACGCTCTTCAGTTTCAAGATCAAATAAATTTTGTCCGTTGAACTCGACGCTGCCGTTAGTAACCTCGTAACCCTGGCGGCCAGACAACACATTACCCAAGGTGCTTTTACCGGAACCATTTGGTCCCATAATGGCATGCACTTCGCCCGGCTTTACCGTTAGACTCAAGCCTTTCAGAATTTCTTTATCTTCAACCCGGGCATGCAAATCGGTGATACGCAACATAAATTCAAATCCACTCATTGTTAAACAGGTTTCGGTATATTGTTGGCTGTGATATCAACCAACCGAACCTTCCAGACTGACTTCAAGTAACTTACCCGCCTCTACCGCAAATTCCATCGGCAACTCTTTGAAGACTTCGCGACAAAAACCATTGACGATCATAGACACCGCTTTTTCTGCATCGAGACCGCGTTGTTGGCACAGGAACAGTTGATCCTCACTGACCTTGGAGGTGGTCGCCTCGTGTTCAATTACCGCTGTGGGATTTTTACTTTCAATGTACGGAAACGTATGTGCGCCACATTTATCGCCAATCAGCAGTGAATCACACTGGGTATAATTGCGCGCACCTTCCGCACCGGGATTCATCCGCACCAAGCCGCGATAAGCATTGGAACTGCGCCCGGCGGAAATACCTTTGGAGATAATAGTCGAGCGGGTGTTTTTACCGATGTGGATCATCTTGGTACCGGTATCCGCCTGCTGAAAATTATTAGTGAGCGCCACCGAATAAAATTCACCTACGCTGTTATCACCACGCAACACACAACTGGGATACTTCCAGGTAATCGCCGAACCGGTTTCCACCTGGGTCCAGGAAATCTTGGCACTGGTGTGGCACACACCGCGCTTGGTCACAAAGTTGTAGATGCCGCCCTTGCCTTCTTCGTTGCCGGGGTACCAATTCTGTACGGTGGAATATTTGATCTCTGCATTATCCAGTGCAACCAGTTCTACCACCGCTGCGTGCAATTGATTTTCATCGCGCATAGGCGCAGTGCAACCTTCCAGATAACTGACATAGGAGCCTTCATCAGCAACAATTAACGTGCGCTCAAACTGCCCGGTATTTTGTTCATTGATACGAAAATATGTCGACAACTCCATGGGACAGCGCACGCCTTTGGGGATGTACACAAAGGAACCGTCAGAAAACACTGCCGAATTCAGTGCAGCGTAGTAGTTGTCTTTTTGCGGCACCACGGAACCGATATATTTCTTGATCAGCTCCGGATATTTCTGCACCGCTTCACTGATAGAACAAAACAACACGCCGGCTTCTTCCAGTTTTTCACGGAAGGTAGTCACCACCGATACCGAATCAAACACCACGTCCATGGCCACACCGGCCAATACTGCTTGTTCGTGCAGCGGGATGCCGAGTTTTTCATAGGTTTTCAATAATTCCGGATCAACTTCGTCCAGGCTTTTCGGTTTATCCGCCATGCTTTTGGGTGCGGAATAGTAAGACACTGCCTGAAAATCAATGGGCGGATAATGTACATGAGCCCATGTGGGTTCTTCCATTTCCTGCCAGGCACGGAAGGCTTTTAATCGCCAATCCAACAGCCATTCCGGTTCATTTTTGCGAGCCGAAATAAAGCGAACAACTTCTTCATTCAGGCCCGGCGGCAGGGTCTCTGAATCAATCGTTGTGTGGAATCCGGCGGCGTATTCGCGCTTGATCAGATGTTCAACTTGTTCAGTCATGACTTCACCTTTGCTCCGGCTTTTCCGGAGTATCTTGAGTCGTCTTTCTGCGACTCACTACGACTAAAAACGGTTACCAATATTCTTGTCATTACCGGTTGTGCTCACCGGCTTTTTTGAATGTCTTTTATTAACTGACCCGTTTGCCAGCAATAATTCAGTGTTTTTGCAAGTGTTTGACGACCTGACGAATGTGCTCAACGGCAAAACTCACCTCTTCTGTTGTTGTGTAACGCCCTAGGCTGAAACGTATTGAGGCATGTGCCAGATCATCGTCCAGACCTATGGCTTTTAAGACATAGCTGGGTGCGATGCTTGCAGAGTTACAGGCGGAGCCAGTCGATACCGCCAGATCGCGCAATGACAGCAATAGCATCTCACCATCGCAACCGGCAAATGCCACATTCAGGTGTCCGCAAGCACGCGCTTCGGGATGACCGTTCAACTTCACCCCCGGTAAGTTGGCAATGCCCTGCCATAATTGATCGCGCAAGGTCGCAATGCGCGCGGGCTCTTCACTTATCTGTGCAGCGGCCAGTTCAGCCGCTTTACCCATACCAACGCATTGATGAGTCGCCAGGGTACCCGAGCGATAACCTCGTTCATGCCCGCCGCCGTGAATCTGTGCGGCGAGCTTGACCGCTGGATCACGCCGTATATAAAGCGCGCCGACGCCTTTGGGGCCATACATCTTGTGGGCCGACAGAGACAGCAAATCTACTGGCTGATCTCGCACATCCAGCGCAAGTTTTCCGGCACTTTGCGCCGCATCCACATGAAACAGGCAGCCATGGGTATGGGTACGGCAGATTGCACCCAACTCAGCGATATCGTTGACTGTGCCCAGCTCATTGTTGACGTGCATGATGCTCACCAGAAAGGTGTCATCGCGTAGCGCGTCACGCAGTGTTGAGCTGTGAATACGACCGTACTCATCCGGTTGCAAACGCGTTACCTGAAAACCTTGCTGCTCCAGCCACTGGGCGGGATCAAGCACAGCTTTGTGCTCAATGGCCGATACAATGATATGGCCACCTTCAGGATGCTCTTCGCGATAACGAGCAGCCGCGCCCTTCAACGCCAGATTGTTGGCTTCGGTTGCCCCACTGGTCCAGACGATCTCGCGGGGGTCGGCATGAAGCAGCGCCGCGACTTGCCCACGAGCATCCTCAACAGCCTCTTCCGCTTGCCAGCCATACACATGGGAGCGAGACGCCGGGTTGGCAAAGTTACCGGTGAGCGTCATACAGGTCATCATCGCCTCCGCCACCTCCGGCGCCACCGGCGTCGTCGCGGCATAGTCCAGATAAATGGGCTTGCGTAACGGGCTGGATTCAGGAATGGGTTTCACGCTCTGACGGCTCAACATCGGCAAATTAATTAGAGAATTTCACTGCATGCAATATGACGCTCGGCATCATATAAGGGTTTAACCTGCTGCAAACGGTCGTCCTGCCGCTGGCGCACCTGCTGGATATCGCCCCGTGCCACCAGATCAGCGAGGGAAATACCATCCAGAAAATGATGGATTTGCACGCTGAGATCCTGCCACAGGTGGTGAGTAAGACAGACTTCGCCATCCTGACAATTGCCTTTGCCTTCACAGCGGGTAGCATCCAGCGACTCACTCACCGCATCGACCACCTGCGCAATAGAAATGTCAGTCGTGCAGCCCACTAGACAGTAACCACCGCCGGGGCCGCGTACACTGCGGACCAATTTGAAACGACGCAATTTGGCAAAAAGTTGCTCCAGGTAAGATAAGGAGATGCCCTGGCGGGCCGAGATATCAGCAAGGCTCACCGGCCCCTGCTCGCTGTGAAGCGCAAGATCCAGCATCGCCGTCACCGCATAGCGGCCTTTGGTCGTCAGTCTCATAGCAGTATCCGCTCATCATCAGGTTGGAGAGCCAACCGCGCTTACCCCTCAAACATGGGGGATTGTTATAAGCTGCGATTTACCCGGTGCAATTAACCGAGCATTTTACTCAAGTATTCCCCATTTTCCAATCTGTATTTGCCTGCGCCGCGTGATAGGAAAAATCAATCACACATCCGACGTCTGCGGATCGTCCACACCATCCGGTTTGGTCTGGTCAAGTTTCTTGTTGGTATAAAAGATGTAATTTTGCATGGATGTCAGCACACCACGCAGGATATTGAGCTCCATTTGATCCAGGCGCACCCGGTTGTACAAGCGACGCAGTCGGGTCATGGTTTGTTTGGGGTTTTCGGGGTCAAGGAACCCGAGCGATACCAGCGTTTCTTCCAGATGCGTGTAGTAGGCATCCAGTGATTCGGCCGTAGCGGGCGGCATATCCCACTGATGCTGCGCCAGGGTTTTACCTTCTGCCACCATCAGGTAAGCCATACGAATTTCGTAACAGACAACCTGGACCGCCGTCGCCAGGTTCAGTGAACTGTATTCCGGGTTGGCTGGGATATGTACGTGGTAATTACATTTATGCAGCTCTTCATTGGTGAGGCCGCGATCCTCGCGCCCGAAGACCACCGCCACCTGATGTTGACCCGCCTCCTGCCACACACTTTCACCGCATTCGCGCGGGTCCAGTAACGGCCAGGGAATCCGCCGCTCGCGCGCACTGGTGCCCACCACCAATCCGCAACCGGCTATCGCTTCATCCAGCGTCTCCACCACCACAGCGTTATCCAGCACATCGGTCGCACCCGCCGAACGCCACACGGCTTTGTCTGATGGAAACTCTTTAGGCTCAACCAGATACAGGTTCTTGAGCCCCATATTCTTCATCGCCCGTGCTGTGCCGCCGATATTGCCGGGATGGGTGGTATTCACCAGGACGATACGGATATTGGAAAAAGGATCGACGGACATGGGCAACTCTCAATAACGGGTGGGTTGGTTAAAGGGCGCGCAGTGTAACAAAAACTGTTGTCGGGCTGTACCGGAGGGTGGGTTGTAGGGTGGGTTTCCGGTAACAGGGCGGGAGACACGCCGTGAATCCGTCCCTGGAGGCTCAACAGCGGCATCCATGCCGCTGATGGTCTCCCGCCCTGTTACCGGAAACCCCTCAAGTAAATCACGCTGTACATTAGAGAGGAAAAGCATACCGCTAATTAACACTGGAGCACGCAAAGAGCGGCTGGTATACTCCGCGCCCTCTGGCGAGAGGCGTCATCCCCGGACGACCTGCGGCCCCTGCTCTTTTACATCTTCCCTCACAACCTTGTTGATTGGTGCTCTCATGGAACCCATGCTGAACATTGCTCTGCGCGCTGCGCGTAAAGCTGCTGAATTGATTGAACGCTCATTTGAACGCGTCGACCTGCTCACCGTTGAAACCAAAAGTCGCAACGACTTTGTTACTGAAGTCGACAAGGCTGCTGAAAAAGAAATTATCTACCACCTGCGTAAAGCCTATCCCGACCATACCATTCGCGGTGAAGAGGGTGGCACCCAACAAGGCAAAAATCCGGATTACGAATGGATCATTGATCCGCTGGATGGCACCACCAATTTTATTCATGGCGTTCCCCATTTCTCGATTTCCATTGCTTGTAAATACAAGGGCCAACTTGAACATGGCGTTGTGCTTGATCCGGTGAAACGTGAAGAATTTACCGCGAGTCGTGGTCGTGGTGCGTCGTTAAATGGACGTCGACTTCGTGTTTCACCACGCCGCACTCTGGAGGGCGCGTTGATCGGCACTGGTATTCCTTTTAGCGGTTATGCATTCGATAACATCTCAGCCTATTTATCTTGCGTGCAGGAAATTGCCGGGCAAACAGCAGGCATTCGTCGTTGCGGTTCCGCCGCGCTGGATCTGGCTTATGTTGCTGCCGGTCGTTTCGACGCGTTTTGGGAAATGAATTTAAACGAGTGGGATATTGCTGCCGGCGTATTGCTGGTAAAAGAAGCCGGTGGTTTGGTCAGCGATTTTAACGGTGGACAAACCTACATGGACACCGGCCATATTGTAGTGGGTTCACCCAAGGTGTTTAAACCAATACTGCAGACGGTGCAAAAACACCTCGGATATCTGAAATAAATCAAACACAGGGTGGCGACATTATTGTTTGGTGTCGCCGCCCTCTCCACCTTTCTTGCTTGGACTGCCTGGCACCCACCATTTACCGGCGGATTCCGCTGCAGCTTCAGATGGCATGCCGCGAGTTTTCCACATTGAAAATAACATTGACCCGCCCACCAACAGTGCAGTAATAAGCAACGCCACTTCGGTAGGAATAACCTTGGTGCCAAACCAGGCGTTTAACACCATCTTCGCGCCGACAACGACCAGCACCAGCGACAATCCGTATTTAAGATAATGGAATCGATGGATGACACCGGCCAAGGCAAAATAAAGTGCACGCAAACCCAGGATGGCAAAGACGTTTGAGGTGTAAACGATAAAGGGATCGGTAGTGATGGCAAAGATCGCGGGAATCGAATCCAGGGCAAATACGACATCGGTAATTTCCACCAGTATCAACACCACGAACAGCGGTGTCATATAACGCACACCATTCTCGATAACAAAAAACTTGCTGCCGACAAATGCTTCTGTCACGCGAAAACGTCGACGCATAAACGTCACGATGCGGTTATTTTCGATGTCGGGTTCTTCCCCGACCGTTATCAACATTTTAATGCCGGTGAATATCAGGAAAGCGCCAAATATATAGATGACCCAGTGAAATGCCTCAATCACTGCCGCGCCCACCAGAATCAAGGTTGCCCGTAATACTAAAGCGCCCAGGATACCCCAGAACAACACGCGGTACTGGTATTGGGGTGGTACAGCAAAATGGGTAAAAATCAGCACAAAGACAAAGATGTTATCGACGCTAAGACTTTTTTCGATGAGGTAGCCGGTTAAAAATTGGTATCCCGAGGTTTCCCCCATAAAAGCAAAGATGCCCCCGGCAAATATAAACGCCAGCACCACATAACCCAGGCTTAACAATAGCGCATGACGAACCGTTATCTGCTTGTCGCCCTTGTGCAACACACCCAGGTCGAGAGCCAGTAAGCACAAGACAAACACATTGAAACCTACCCACATCCAGACGGTATCCATCAAATCCTCATTTTCTTGGTCGTGTTAAATTGAAGCTGCACTTCAATCGTCGGATAACAGTTGGTTTAGTGTATGAATAAGATGATTAATTTCCACCGGTTTGGTGAGGTAGTCGTAAAAGCCTGAATTCCGCCCGCGCTCAACATCATAAGGCA